>CALMKX010000178.1 GCA_937867335.1 uncultured Acidobacteriota bacterium | reverse complement strand
CGGGAATACTCTGCATCTCGATCCGTGCATCGCTGGGACCTGGAGCGGATTCGAGATCCGCTTTCGTCACCGCGGGACACCCTACGAGATCAACGTCGAGAACCCCAATGGCGTTTGCCGCGGGATTTCACGTGCCGTGCTCGACGGCGTCAAGTTGGAGCCCGCGAATCCTTGCTCGGTCGAGCTCGTCGACGACGGCGTCCATCACCGAATTCGCGTCGTCCTCGGATAGTTGGGTCGCGGAGGTCCGAGCACGGGGTCGTTCAGCGCTCGCCGCTACGTCGAGCGCCGCTGCCGCCGCCGCGCTTGCGTGGCCCCGACGGCCGTTTCAGTCCCAGGGCCATCGAGCCACCGGTCCCGGGGCTCTCGTCCAGAAGCTCGATGACCTCGGAAGCCACCATGGCCTTGAACGGTGGATAGTCGAGCGCCAGCTCCGAGACCTGCCCGGTCAACTTCGGTCCGAGATGCAAAACCCTTCCACCCGGAAGGTGGACTCGAAGCGGAGTATTGGTGCAATTCTTGACGTTCGGCATGGTCACTCCGGCAGGGGACCCGTTCGCAGGTCCTCGAGTCGATTGCGACGCCTCGCCCGACTCTTTGCCACGTTTCGCAACGTTTCGCGACCGCGCGACCGCAGGCGTGCTCGTCCTTGTTAAGACTAAATTTTTCGAGCTGTCAACCTGGTGATACCGCACCCGCCGGACTGCGCGGGTGGACAAACCTTCGCCGGATATGTCATCGGTTCGCCGAAGGCGGAACCATGAAATTCGAAACCCTTGCTCTAGAGCACGACGGGCCCATCGCACGCGTTTGGCTGAATCGTCCAGAGCGACTCAACGCACTCAATACACTCGCCCTCGAGGAAGTCGCCGCAGTCTTCACCGAGCTCCAGACCCACTTCGAGACCAAAGTCGTGGTGCTGGCCGGACGTGGTCGGGCGTTTTGCGCTGGAGCCGATCGCAAGGATCCGCCCGCGCGCCTCGCTCGGGGCTCTGGAGCGGGGCCGCGCGAACCGGGCGGAGGCCCGGGCCTGGGCCGAGGTGGCCGGCCTCTATGCCGAGATTCTGCGCGCCGAGGGAGCCTACCGGGACAGCGAGGCCCGCGCCCTCTACGCCGAAGCCCGTGAGGCCGAGGCCGAGGCAGGCTGGGCGAGCGCCGCCAAGCGGTTCAAGGCCAAGGTCCTCGGCGGGTTCTCGGACTCCCTGAAGCGGGGTGCCTACGCCGCCGGCCGGCTGGCGGAGAGCGGCAAGAAGTCTCTCTCCTGGACCAAGGCGGCAGCGGAGTTCCGGGCCGCGGGCGACTTCCACGATGCCCGCAACCGCCTGGCCTATTCGCTCGGCCGAGCCGCCGAAGCCGGAGAGAATTGGCAGGAGGCTCTGAACGGCTTCGGCACCCTGGCCGACTCCTACCGCCAGGGCGAGGTGGGCCGCCGGCGAGCCTACGCCCGGGCGCGCCTGGCCGAGGGGAGCGAGCCTGCCGAAGAACGGTGGGCCAGAGCGCTCGAGGCCCTTTCCGAGGTGGGAGAAACCGAGCGCAGCCCCGAAGTGGCCGGGCTTTGGCACTACGCCCGGGCCCGCGAGGCCGAGCGGGTGGGCGACTGGGCCCTCGCCGCCGAGGAGCTGGGCCACCTGAGCGAGGGCACCCGAGACGTCGCCTGGCGAAGGCCCTGGGTGAGTGCGCGCCAGGCCGAGCAGCAAGAAGACTGGCAGCGAGTGGTCGAGCTGCTCACCCCCGTACTGGCGCAGGCGAGCGCGCCGCCGGAGGACTTCGAGGATCTGCCCTGGTTGTGCCTTTTCGCCCAGGGCTGCTGCGCCGAAGGGCGGGGCCTGTGGGAGAAGGCGGCGCGCTGTTTCGCCGAGGTTCCGAGAGGCTTTCGCGATGTCTCCCGGCGGCGCGACTATGCCGAAGCCCGGGTAGCCGAGAGTCAAGGCGATTGGCGAGGGGTGCTCGACCTTCTCGGCGAGCTCCCGGCCGCCTGGCGGGACGTCGAGGCCTGGGCAGCCTACGCCTCGGGGAGGCTGGAGGCCCGGGCAGGGCAGTGGGCGCAGGCAGCCGAGTGGTTCCGGCAGAGCCGAGCCCTGGGCTCGGCCGAGACGTGGGAAGCCAGGCACGCCGAGATCGCCGATGCCACCGCAAGGCGGGGCTACTGCCTGGGGCGGTACTTCGAGCAGCGGGGAGAGTGGTCTCGCGCCCTCGCCTGCTTCCGCGAGATCGATCCCCCTCTCGAGGACTCCGGGCAACGCCGGGAGCGCCTCGAGCGACTGCTCGAGGCCTTGCCCTGGCTGGATGGCCTGGGTGTGGCCGGCCTGGTGGCGGATCCCTACGCGCTGCGCTCCGGTCGAGTGCCCTACGCGGCCCTGGCCCCCGCCGGAGTGGGCCCGGCGAGCTCGATGGCCGAGATTCGCCAGGCTTCCTTCGCGCTGATGAGTCAGGGGGCGCTCGGCGGGGCGGTGCGCCAGGCCTGGAACGCCCTGCGGGACCGGGCCAGCCGCCTGCGTATCGACGCCTCGCTCTACCGCCTCCGGCAGCCGGCCCGGCTCCTGGCCTGCCTGCAGGAACTGTCGCCCGAGGCGGCCGAGCCCCCGCTCGAGCAGCTCTGCTGCGAGCTGCCCGAGGACGCGCCGCTCTTGCGCCTGCTGGACGGCCGCGCCGACCAGGCCCTCGAGCTCTGGCGGGAGCGGCTCTGCCGGCAGCCGCTGGACTTCGACTCCGCCTTCCTCTTGGCCAACGCCGCCAGCTGGCGCAGTCGCCAACTGGAAGCCGACGGGGCCCACGAGCAGGCCGAGCGGATTCTGGAGCTGGGCCTCGCGGTCTGGGCTCGGCTGATCACCGAAGACGCCCCCTGGCCGGCCTGGGGAGAGGAAGCCGGCCGGCGGCTGGGCGAGCCCCTCCAGGCTCGAGACCTCGGCCGCCTGCGTCGCGACCTGCGGCAGGGGCTGATCGCCGAGCTGGATAGGCAGGCGGCCGAGCTCGAGAGTCAGGGCAAGAGGCTGCGCGCCGGGGTCTACCACCAGCTGCGCCTGAGCTTCGAAGCCGAGCTCGAAGGGGCCCGACTGCTGCAGGAAGCCGGCGGCTTGCCGATGGGCGACGACGAGGCGGCCCATCTCAGCTCGGGCCTCCTCTACCTTCGCCACTTCGGCCTCGCAGCCGCCCTGGCCCGCTTCGTCGCCGAGCGGGAAGCGGCGTCGACGGCCCCGGCCGGCGCGGACTCACCGGCCGGCCCCGCGGAAGAGGGCAAACCCGGCCTGGAGCCTGCCCAGCTCTTTCGCCTGCGCTGCGCCTTCTCCCGGCTGGCCGTGCCCTGGCTCTTGCTCGAGCGGGGCCAGCCGGAGGCGGCGCTCGCCCTGCTGCCACCGCCGGCGGCGACCGGACTTTCGGAACATGCCGGCCGAGAGGGAGATTGCGCGGCCCCGGAACTCGAGCGAGCCCATCTGGCGGCCTGCCGACCCTGCGCCGAGCTGGCCTTCGACGCGCCGGCGTATCTGGGCCTGGCCGGTCGCCGGGCCGTCAGGACTGCCTCTCCTGCATATCGATCAGTCGCCCAAGCCCTTGACCACTTATCGGGACGATAAGCTGGACCTGATCGGGAAATTGTACGCCCGTATGCTGGCGGACAAGGCGCAGTGACGGCGCGCCGCCGGGTCTGTCGGGCGGCGACTTAATCTGGTCTTGGGTGCGCCGCATTCCTCCTGCTATGAAAAGCCGCAAAATGGTCCGGGGACATCGATGCGTTTAGCCTTCGCTTCAATCTGTGCGCTCGCCGCGCTCGCGACCGCCGCAACGGCCGCCGAGGACAAGAAAATCAAGCCGGACCGGCCCTTGGCC
>CALMKX010000177.1 GCA_937867335.1 uncultured Acidobacteriota bacterium | reverse complement strand
GCCCGGAAAAGTTGCGCGGCTCGAGCGCCTGCAGCCACTGGCGCATCAGGCCGAGGTCCGCCCGCAGCTCGTCCGCCGCTTTCACGAACAAGGTCAGCGTGGCCCAGGCCTCGCGGGGAACCGCCTCGCTGAAGAACACGTCGTACATCTCGAGGGCCAGCTTGCGCACCTCGAGAGGCCGTCGGGCGCCGGCATAGGCCAGGGCGAGGTCCAGCCCGGCCAGCGCGGCGTCGAAGGTGAGGCCCCGCGCCGCGAGCTCCCGCCGCACCGGCTCCAGCTGGGCCATCGCCTGGCCCCAGCGCTCGCGGTCCAGGAATAGCCGGCCCACGGCCCAGCGGGCTCGCAGCTCCAGCATCTCGGCGCCCAGCAGCGAGTACAGGTGCGCAAACGAACCCAGAAGCCCCAGGGCCAGGCGGTCCTCCCCGAGGTCGGCCAGGTAGAGGAACTGGCTGTGCAGGAGGCCCAGGTTCATCATCGGGTCGAGCTCGGGATCCAGGCGTGCGCCGGCTTCGAGGGTCGAGTGGAAGGCGGCGGAGCTGTTTCCGGCCATGTACTGCGTGTAGCCCAGGGCCAGGAGGGTCATTCCCGATACGTGGAGCTCGCCGAGCCGATGGAAGTCCGCCGCGGCTCCTTCGAGATCGGCCTGGGCGCCTTCGAATTGCCCCAGGTCTCGCCGCAGCGAGCCGCGAGCTCGCCGCAGGCTGGCCCAGAGCAGGGCATCCCCGGAACCCAGGGTAGCGGCTCGAACGGCCATCCCGATCTCGGCCTCGGCGCGGCGCAGCTGGCCGTGCACTCGGAGCGCGTCCGCCAGGCAAACGCGGGCCTCGCAGCGCAGGTCGCTGCCGAGCGCTGCCAGAGGCGGCTCGACGGGTAGCGCATCGGCGGCAGAAACGGCCGCCTCCGCCCGCCGCAGCGCCTCGCGGGCGTCGCAGTGCACCACCTCCCGGCTCGCGGCGATCAGCCGCTGTACGACTTCGGGTCGGCGACAACGGCGGCTGTTGCGCAGATAGAGCTGGCGGTGGGCGGCGGGCGCGGCCAGGAGATCCCGGCAGATGGGCTCCACCTGCTCGGCCGACAAGCGGCCGCCGGCCACCTGCTGGGCCTGCTCGAGAGCCGAGCGGATGGCGCGCCCGTACGCTCCTCTTTTCTCTCTCGCCATAACTCCCGAGCTCCAATGTCGATCTTGCTCACGAGCATAGCGGAGAAGGAAAAAGCAGGGAAGAGGGAACCCTGCAGCGGACTCGGCGGCTCAGCCCCAGGGGTCGAACCCGGTGCCGCCCGAAGTGCAGTCCCCCGCACCGCAGTCCGAGCCGGTCGGCGCCACCAGTGTTCCCCAGGGGTCGAACCCAGGCCCAGCCTTGCTCACCCGCTCGAGCCAGCGCGAGAAGAAGCTCCAGAGCTCGGAGAAAGCCTGGGCCACAGGACGCCCGCTCCCCGCCGCCTGGGCTCCGCGATCCGGCTCACCGGCCAGCACTGGACACGCGAGTCCGAAAACCAACAATGCAACGACTACCCATCCACCGTTCTTGCGCCGATTCGACATCGTCCCTCCAATCCGACCCGGCGAGGCGGCAACCCCCACGGCGACGACACGCTGAGTCCGGCTCTGGTCTAGCCAGTATGCCGCAACCCGTTGCAACCGTGGCACTTCCCGCCGAAGCGAGGTCCCTCGGGCGAGGCAAGAGAGAAGGGCGAAGGCGAGAGCCGGGAGGAAAGGAGTTGCGGCCGAACGGAGCGGGGGTTTCGCCTTTCGAGAACTTGAAGCGACGAAAGCAGCCAGCACCCGCCCGGCTGCCGCCCACAGCCGAAGCCCTGGCGAGGCCTCAGCGCTTCGCCTTCACTTCCGCAGCCACCGCTTCAAGCGCAGCCTCCACTTCCTCCGGAGTCTTGCCTTGGGCAGCCAGCAAAGAGCGGTAGTTGCCCAGAACAACTTCGGCATTCGGGTGCTCATGCCCCGTGCGAAGCCCGAAGAGGAGGAAGATCTCCACAGCCCGGCGCATCAACGGCTCGGCCTCGGCGAGGCGGTTCGTGTCCTGGAACAGCCGAGCCAGGTTGTTGAGGTCCCGGGCAACCCCGGGATGCTCCGGCCCGTAGCTGGCCTCGTCGATCTCCAGAGCCCGGCGCATCAACGGCTCGGCCTCCCCAAGGCGGTTCGTCGCCTTGAGCAGCTGAGCCAGGTTGTTGAGGTCCCGGGCCGCGGCGGGATGCTCCGGCCCGAAGCTGGCCTCGTCGATCGCCAGGGCCCGGCGCATCAGGGGCTCGGCCTCCCCAAGGCGGTTCGTGTCCTGGAGCAGCTGAGCCAGGTTGTTGAGGGCTGATCCTACGTTGGGGTGGCCTTCGCCCAGGTTCCGCTCCCAGATCTCCGCGGCGCGGCGCATCAACGGCTCGGCCTCCCCAAGGCGCTTCGTGTCCTGGAGCAGCGTAGCCAGGTTGTTGAGGCGGATGGCCACGTTGGGATGCTCCGGCCCGTAGCTGGCCTCGTCGATCGCCAGGGCCCGGCGCATCAACGGTTCGGCCTCCCCGAGGCGGTTCGTCGCCTGGAGCAGCTGAGCCAGGTTGTTGAGGCGGGTGGCCACCTCGGGATGCTCCGGCCCGTAGCTGGCCTCGTCGATCCCCAGAGCCCGGCGCATCAACGGCTCGGCCTCCTCAAGGCGGCTCGTAGCCTGGAGCAGCTGAGCTAGATTGTTGAGGGCTGCGGCCACGTTGGGGTGATCTTTGCCCAGGCTGGCCTCGAAGATCTCCACCACTCGGCGCTTCAACGGCTCGGCCTCCGAGAGGCGGTTCGTCGCCTGGAGCAGGTGAGCCAGGTTGTTGAGGCGAATGGCCACGTTGGGATGCTCCGGCCCGTAGCTGGCCTCGTCGATCCCCAGGGCCCGGCGCATCAACGGCTCGGCCTCCACAAGGCGGTTCGTGTCCTGGAGCAGCTGAGCCAGGTTGTTGAGGTCCCGGGCCACATCGGGATGCTCCGGCCCGTAGCTGGACTCGTCGATCCCCAGGGCTCGGCGCATCAACGGCTCGGCCTCCCCGAGGCGGTTCGTGTCCTGGAGCAGCTGAGCCAGGTTGTTGAGGCGGGTGGCCACCTTGGGATGCTCCGGCCCGTAGCTGGCCTCGTCGATCCCCAGGGACCGCCGCATCAGCGGCTCGGCCTCCACAAGGCGGTTTGTGGCCTGGAGCAGCAAAGCCAGGTTGTTGAGGTCCCGGGCCACCTCGGGATGCTCCGGCCCGTAGCTGACCTCGTCGATCCCCAGAGCCCGGCGCATCAACGGCTCGGCCTCCACAAGGCGGTTCGTAGCCTTGAGCAGCAAAGCCAGGTTGTTGAGGTCCGTCGCCACCTCGGGATGCTCCGGACCGTAGCTGGCCTCGTCGATCCCCAGAGCCCGGCGCATCAACGGCTCGGCCTGGAGGTGCAGGGCTTTGGAGTGCAGCAAGATGCCCACTCGGTTCATGAGCGCCGCCGTTGGCTGCATGACGCCCGCTAGCTCGGCCAGCTGAATCACCCGCTCGGCGTGGGGGCGCAAGGGGTCCCACACCAGCCAGGTGCGCACGTCTTCAGGCTCACTTGGGCTGAAGTCGAGCACCAGCCTCACGGCCCGCTCCACCCAGGCGGGCTGGTGGTCGGCGGGGATCTGGCTGCGCACTACTTCTTGCACCAGGCGGTGCACGGAAGCGGTGTCTCCTGGCCAGCTCACCAGCGAGTAGCGAGCGAGCTCGGCGAGGGCTTCTCGGGGGGAGGCTGGGGGCTCGGGTGCTGAGCCGGCCGGGTGGCTTTCCTCCTCCTCGAGCCGCTGAGCGCACTCGGCCAGGAGCTCCTCCCCGCTGTCCACCATGGCCACGGCCAGCGGCTCCGGGGCCAGGTGGGCGAGCAGGCGGAGCAGGGCGCGGGCGGGCCGGTGGAGCTGCTGCACCGTGCGGCTCCAGGTGATGGCCACGGAGAAGGGGTAGGCGGTTTCGCTGGCTTCGTACCAGGCCAGCACGCGGGCGCGGTCTTTCTCCCAGGCGGTGAGGTAAGCCGCGAAGCTGATTTTCTGTGTGGCGATGTAAGCGCCAGCGAGCTCCAGGGCAAGAGGTAGGTAGCCCAGCAGCTCGGCCAGCTTGCCGGCTTGGGTTTCATCGTCTTCAGCGGCCTGGCGCCTGCCCTCGGTGGAGGCGAGCAGCAGGGCGACGGCCGCTGCCGGCTCCAGCACGGCCACCTCGAGCTTCTCGACCCCCTTGGGCCAGCCCGAGAGCCGAGAGGTCACCAGCACGTGGCCCTGGTCCAGAGCCAGCAGCTCCCGCACGGCAACCTGGGCCGGCTCGGTGTCCACGTTGTCCAGAATCAGCAGCCAGCGGCGGTTCTTGCGCAGCCAGGCCAGCACGGCCTGCTTCGCTTCCTCCTCCGGCTTGCCGGCCAGCTGGAGCTCGGTGAGGAGCTCTTGGCCCACCCGAGCCAGGCCCGCCTGCAGGGCCTCCGGGCTCTCCGCGGGCACGAAGAAGGCCGCCCGATACCGCTGCCCGAAGCGCCGGGCATACTCCACGGCCAGGCGCGTCTTGCCCACCCCGCCCAGGCCATGGAGGGCCTTCGCCTGCACCAAGGCCGCCGCCCCTCCACCCTCCAGGCTCTGGGCCAGCGCCTCGAGAGCGGCCTCCCGACCCTTGAAATCCACATCGAGCGAGGGGAAGGGCAGGTTGTGGAGCGCGGGTGGGCGGGGGGTGGCAGCGGCCCGTGGTTCGTTGGTCGCTTCGGGCTTCCTGCCCGTGATCCCCCAGACCAGCCGTTCGAGACCCTCCGGGGTCACGCCACCGCGCAGGTCCACCCAGGTAAACAGCTTCAAGAACGGCCGGAGTTCCACCTTCTCAGGAGCCCCGGGCAGCAGCACCGGAATCACCGGCAGCTCGCTCTCGTGCATGGCGCGATCGAGGAAGACTTCCATCTCCGGCTCTTCCCAGGGGCCCAGGCCATTCGCGCCCACGAAGACCGCCACCGAGCGCGAGCTGGCAATCGCAGCCTCGAGCTCCTTCTGCCAGCGCTTACCCGGTCGCAGCTCCCACTCGTCCAGCCATGCCGTGATTCCGCGAGCCTTCAGGTCCTCGCCCAAGGCTTTGACGGCCGCCTTGTCCTGGCTGTTGTGAGAGAGGAAGACGTCGAACTCAGCCACTCAGCTTGCTCCGCCACCTTGCCAGGCGCGAACCCGGCCCGGCATCCGACCCTCAACGGAAACGATGCTGAAAGTCTACCGCGAATGTCGAAGCGCGGGAATGCGCGGGGGCGGGGCTACCGGCTCCGACCACGAGGCTGGCACCTCCTTGCGCTGGCCATCCCGAGCCGCCGGGGGACGTAGGGACGCAGCATGCTGCGCCCAGGGATGCCGCGGGCCTCGAAGACGGCCAGGCACGGGGGTGTACAGCGGGGTCCTGCCCCTACCGAGGGCGGGCGGCGGTGGGGAGGATTTCGGGGCGGGTTCGATTTCGGACCGAGGGCGCAGCGTGCTGCGCCCCTACGTCCCTCTTCGGTGCGATTTCGACCAGACGGCTGGCACCTGCGCGGGCCTGACCGGCCCTCGAAGCCACAAAGATCCGATTTTCAAGGGCTTACGCACGACGCCCCGCCCGGGCTCTCAGCGCCTCCCCTGCACCTCCGCCCCAACCGCCGCCACCGCGGCTTCCACCTCTTCCGGGCTCTTGCCCTGGGCAGCCAGGAGGGCGCGGTAGTTGTCCTGGAAGAGCTCGAGGTTGGGGTGCTCGTAGGTGGTCTGTTGGCCGAACAACAGGAGGATCTCGAGGGCCCGCCGCATCAGGGGCTCGGCCTCCCCGAGCCGGTTCGTGCTCACGAGCAGCTTGGCCAGGTTGTTGAGGCGGGTGGCCACCTTGGGATGTTCGGGCCCATCGCTGGCCTCGTCGATGGCCAGAGCCCGGCGCATCAGCGGCTCGGCCTCCGCAGCGCGGTGGGTGGTCAGGAGCAGCGCAGCCAGGTTGCTGAGGTCGGTCGCGACCTCGGGATGGTCGGGACCGTAGCTGGCCTCGTCGATCGCCAGCGCCCGGCGCATCAACGGCTCAGCCTCCTCGAGCCGGTTCGTAGCCTTGAGCAGCTGAGCCAGATTGCCGAGAGCAGACGCCAAGTTGGGGTGGCCCTGGCCGCGCTCCCAGATTCCCACGGCGCGGCGCAGCAAGGGCTCGGCTTCCGCGAGCCGGTTCGTGTCCTGGAGCAGCCGGGCCAGGTTGTTCAGGCGGACGGCCACGTCGGGATGGTCGGGCCCGAGCCTGGCCTCATCGATGGCGAGGGCCCGCCGCATCAGAGGCTCGGCCTCCCCGAGCCGGTTGGTGGCGTGGAGCAGCTGAGCCAGGTTGCTCAAGTCCCGCGCCACACTGGGATGATCGGGCCCGGAGCTGGCCTCGTCGATCGCCAGCGCCCGGCGCATCAGGGGCTCGGCCTCCGAGAGACGGTTGCTGGCCCAGAGCAGCGCTGCCAGGTTGCTGAGGTCGAGGGCCACGGTGGGATGCCGAGGCCCGTAGCTCGCCTCGTCGAGCGCCAGGGCTCGACGCATCAACGGCTCGGCCTCCGCAACACGGTGGGTGGCCAGGAGGACCTGAGACAGGTTGTTGAGGCCTCTGGCCACGTTCGGATGGCGGGGCCCATAGCTGGCCTCGTCGAGAGCCAGGGCTCGGCGAGTCAGCTTCTCGGCTTCGGCCCACTCGGCCAACTCGAACAGAGGAGCAGCCAACCAGCTCAGCAGGGCCGAGTCCTCCTCGCGCAGCGCGAGCGCCTTGCGGAAGTTCTTTTCCGCCTCGCGGTACTTGGCCTGTTCGTACTGGGTCGCTCCCAGGTAGCGGAGCGTCTCCACGAGGTCGCGTTCCTTCTTGTCCGCAGCCTGGCCGAGGAGGCTTTCCGCTTGTGCGTACTGGCGTTCGAGATAGGCGGCGATGCCTTGGTCTTTGGGGTCTGGCGTGTCGGCGAAGGAGCGAATGGCGGATTCGAGCTGCTCGGGGGTGAGGCCGTAGCGTGTGGCTACCTGGGCGAGCAGGGCCTGGGGATCTTCCGACTCCGGGCCCCAGGCGCTCCCTAGCCGCGGGGCGTCGCGTACTTCCGCGGCGAGGCGCCGGAACTCGCTGCGGCGCATCAGCACCAGCTCCACCTGGCCTTCCAGCTCGGCGAGGTTCACTTGGGGGTTCACCAGGAACCAGTCTCCCTGGCTGCCCCAGTCCGGCACCAGCTGGATCTTCACCTGCTGCCCGGTGCGGGAGGAGGCCGGCACATCCAACCGCGCTTCGCCCTGCCGAGTGGTGCGCCCGCTGCGCACTTCGTTCAGGCTGAAGCGCAACCCCCGCACCGGCTGCTGGCGCAAGTCCCGAGCGAAGAGCTGCACCTGGCTCACTTCCTCGGCGCTGGCTGCTGCCGCCAGCGCGAGCAGCACAAGGAGGCAGGTCCGCACCCTCCTCACGGCCCCTCCAGCTCCAGGGGCTCGCGAGCTGGAGAACCGGCCAACCCGGCTTCTCGCGCGGGCCTGGCGCCGCGCGGAGCACTGCTTCTCCAGCGCTTCATCGCCTCGCCTGTACTTCCGCCGCAAGCGCTGCTAGCAAACCCTCCACCTCTTCCGGAGACTGGCCCTGGCCGGCGAGCAGAGCGCGATAGTTGGCCATTCCTGCCTTGAGATTGGGATGCTCATGCCCCGTGCGAAGCTCGAAGAGAAGAAGGATCTGCACGCTCCGGCGCATGAGAGGCTCGGCCTCTGCGAACCGGTTCGTAGCCTGGAGCAGCTGAGCCAGATTGTTGAGATCCCGGGCCACGTCGGGATGCCCCGGTCCGAAGCTAGCCTCGTCGATGGCCAGGGCCCGGCGCATCAACGGCTCGGCATCCGTTAGGCGGTTCGTGGCCAGGAGCAGCTGAGCCAGGTTGTTGAGGTCTCGCGCCACGTTGGGATGTTGGGGCCCGTAGCTGGGCTCATCGATGGCTAGGGCCCTACGCATCAACGGCTCGGCTTCCGCGATACGGTTCGTGGTCAGGAGCAGCTCAGCCAGGTTGTTGAGGGCTTGCGCCACGTAAGGGTGTTGGGGTCCGAAGCTGGCCTCGTCGATGGCCAGGGCCCGGCGCATCAACGGCTCGGCCTCCGCAAGACGGTTCGTGGCCCAGAGCAGCGCCGCCAGGTTGTCGAGGGTTGTAGCCACCTTGGGATGTTGGGGACCATAACTGGCTTCGCCGATGGCCAGAGCCCGCCGCATCATCGGCTCGGCCTCTGCGAAACGGTTCGTGGCTTGGAGCAGCTTGGCCAGGTTGTTGAGGGCTGTGGCCAGGTTGGGATGGTCAGGCCCGTAGCTGACCTCGTAGACGGCCAGGGCCCGCCGCATCATCGGCTCGGCTTCCGCAAGACGGTTCGTGGCCCAGAGCAGTGCCGCCAGGTTGTTGAGGGCTGTGGCCACGTTGGGATGATTGGGCCCGTAGCTGGCCTCGTCGATGACCAGAGCCCGGCGAATCATCGGCTCAGCCTCGGAAAACCGGCTCGTGGCAAGGAGCAGCTGAGCCAGGTTGGTGAGGGCTGTGGCCACCTTGGGATGTTGGGGCCCGTAGGCGGCCTCGTCGATGGCCAGGGCTCGCCGCATCAACGGCTCGGCCTCCCCAGGGCGGTTCGAGGTCCAGAGTAGCCTGGCCAAGTTGTTGAGGTCTCGCGCCACGTCAGGATGTTGGGGCCCGAAGTTGGCCTCGTCGATGGCCAGAGCCCGGCGCGCCAGGGGCTCGGCTTCCTCGAGCCGGTTCGTCTCTTGGAGCAGATCTGCCAGGTTGTTGAGGGCTGTGGCCACGTTGGGATGCGTCTTCCCCACGCTGGACTCGAAGATATCCACCACCCGGCGCATCAACGGCTCGGCCTCTCCAAGGCGATTTGTAGTCCGGAGCAGCCTAGCCAGATTATTGAGGGCTGTGGCCACATTGGGATGGCGGGGCCCATAGCTGACCTCGTCGATGGCCAAGGCTTGGCGCAGCACTGTCTCTGCCTCGCTCCACTGGGCCCGTTCCTGCAGCATGCCGCCCAACCAAGCCAAGAGTGTGGAGTCGTCCTCGCGCAGCGCGAGCGCCTTGCGGAAGTTCTTTTCCGCCTCGCGGTACTTGGCCTGTTCGTACTGGGTCGCTCCCAGGTAGCGGAGCGTCTCCACGAGGTCGCGTTCCTTCTTGTCCGCAGCCTGGCCGAGGAGGCTTTCCGCTTGTGCGTACTGGCGTTCGAGATAGGCGGCGATGCCTTGGTCTTTGGGGTCTGGCGTGTCGGCGAAGGAGCGAATGGCGGATTCGAGCTGCTCGGGGGTGAGGCCGTAGCGTGTGGCTACCTGGGCGAGCAGGGCCTGGGGATCTTCCGACTCCGGGCCCCAGGCGCTCCCTAGCCGCGGGGCGTCGCGTACTTCCGCGGCGAGGCGCCGGAACTCGCTGCGGCGCATCAGCACCAGCTCCACCTGGCCTTCCAGCTCGGCGAGGTTCACTTGGGGGTTCACCAGGAACCAGTCTCCCTGGCTGCCCCAGTCCGGCACCAGCTGGATCTTCACCTGCTGCCCGGTGCGGGAGGAGGCCGGCACATCCAACCGCGCTTCGCCCTGCCGAGTGGTGCGCCCGCTGCGCACTTCGTTCAGGCTGAAGCGCAACCCCCGCACCGGCTGCTGGCGCAAGTCCCGAGCGAAGAGCTGCACCTGGCTCACTTCCTCGGCGCTGGCTGCTGCCGCCAGCGCGAGCAGAGCTACCAGGCAAGCCAGTGCCCGCCTCAAGGGCCTTCCAGCTCCAGGATGCAGGAGTCCCGGCCGGCGTAGCAGTAGGCCTCGGCGGAACCACCGCCCGGGCCGGGAGCCTCGGTGCGGAGGCGGACGCGGGTCTCCTTCGGCACGGCGAGCTCCAGCTCGAAACGACCGCTGGCGTTGGTCACGGCCTCCGAGCCCCTGGCTTCGAGAGGCAGCACCCGGGCGCCGGCCACCAGGCGACCGCGGCGATCCTGCACCACTCCTCCGAGGTGGCTCGCCGGGGGCCGCAGTGTCAGCTCGAGCCGCGGGTTGGGCTCCGTGCCGAGCACCACCTCGCCGTGGGCTCCGTCCCAGGCCGGGCTCTCCGCCCACACCTCCACGTGACCGTCCTGCGGCACCTTGACCCGGGGAATCTCCACCTCCCACCAGCCATCCGGCAGCAGCTGGGGCTCGTTGCCGGCCGAGGCGCGGACCTTGGCTCCGCTCACCGGCCGGCCCCCGGGGTCCACCACCTGCACCCGCAGGGCGTAGAGGTCTGGGCGCTGGGGCCCTGGGCCGGGCCCATCCGGAGACCTCGGCCAAAGCCAGGCGCCGAGGGCGATCAGCACACCTGCCACGGCAAGAAGGGCCTCCCAGCGCTGCCAGAGGCTCTTGCCGCGAGCTGGCTCTGCCGGGCCACCGGGAGGCCCTGAGGTGGCTGGTGGGGTAGCCCGGGCAGAGGCTGCTCGAGGGCGGGTCTGCGGGGTGGTTGTTCCATCGGGTTTCTTGCCCGTGATCCCCCACACCAGCCGCTCGAGGCCCTCCGGCGTCACGCCTTTGCGCAGGTCCACCCAGGTGAACAGCTTCAAGAACGGCCGGAGTTCCGCTTTCTCAGGAGCCCCGGGCAGCAGCACCGGAATCACCGGCAGCTCGCTCTCCCGCATGGCGCGGTCCAGGAAGACTTCCATCTCCGGCTCTTCCCACGGGCCGAGGCCATTCGCGCCCACGAAGACCGCCACCGAGCGCGAGCCGGCAATCGCAGCCTCGAGCTCTCGCTGCCAGCGCTTGCCCGGCTGGAGCTCCCATTCATCGAGCCAGACGGTCACCCCGCGGGCCTTCAGGTCCTCGCCCACGGCCCTGACGGCCGCCTTGTCCTTGCTGCTGTGCGAGAGGAAGACGTCGAATTCAGCCACTCAGCTTGCTCCGCCACTAAGCCGGGCAGGGAAACGGCCCGGCGTCCGACGCTCAACGGGAACGATGCTGAAAGTCTACTGCGAATGTCGAAGCGCAGGAATGCGCGGGGGGCAGGGCTACGGGCTCCAACCAAGAGGCTGGCACCTGTGGGGGCCTCGAAGCGCGCTTCCTGCCTGAAGGTGTCACCGATGTCCCGAGGTTGTACAGCGTGCTGCGCCCCTACGCCCGTTGGCGCTGCGATTTCGACCAGGCGGCTGGCCGTGGCGTTCTTACTCGCCCCAGCAGATCTCGCCTTCGTAGCTGCCCTGGCCGCTGCCGTTGGCAAAGAGGCCGGTGGCGGTGTACTTGCCGTGGGCACCTTCCCAGAAGCCAGTTCCGCCCACCACGGTGTCCACCTCGGCGAACTCGCCGGCTCCGGTGGTGGCGAGCACCACGGCATCCTTGGTGAGCAGGTCGCCGCCCCGCAGGTGGAGGGTGTTGTCGCCGGTGAGGATCAGCACCCCCGTGGCGCCGGTGTCGACGGTAGGCACGAAGCTCGAGCCCACGAAATCCGACTCGCCGCGCAGGCTGCCGCTCAGGGTGGCGTTGGCGCAGAGGCCGATGGGCGAGGTGCAGCCGGGCTCGGTGGAGGCGGCCAGCAGCAGGCGGCCGTGGATCTTGCGGCAGAGGGGCTCGGCGGTGGCCGCGGAGCTGGCGAAAAGGCCGAGGCCGAGCAGGGCGAAGAAGGCGAAACGCTGGGTAGCGAAGGACTTGAGCATCGAAGTGTCTCCAGGTTGGTGGGCCCAGGAGGGCCCGGTTCGCTGGCTTCGATGTCGCTTGCCCCGGGCAGGTTTCAGCGGTTGGAAGGAGCCTCCTCGACCCTCCTCAGGGCTGCGGGCAGACGGGGCAGGGGTCGGGCGGGTGGAAGTCCCGGCAATCGCGAGACACCGGCTTCAACGCCGGCACCAGGCCGGTGGCGCAGCGGTAGCCGCAGGTGTGCTGCCAGCCGGCCTGGCCGGCGAAGGTGGTGAGGCTGGGCTCGAGGGCCCCGGCCAGGGGTGGGGTGTCCGGGCGGATCTGGCGGTAGTTCTTGCCGTGCACCACGTCCAGCGCGAAGCAGACGGCGTTGCGCTCGAAGTCCGTGGCCGGGGCGAGGGGCAGGTAGAGGCTGGGCAGCCGGGCGAGAGTGGCCTCGGCCCAGGCCTTGGGCACCACGTCGAAGGGGTTCACCAGGCGGTGGGTGGCTGCGCCGAGCCGCTGGTCCGAGTAGCGGGCGAAGTCGCGGTCTCCGGCGGTCGGCCCGGCCAGGGCGAAAACCTCGAGCCGCGCTCCGCCGCTCGGGTCCCACTCTGCCTGGGTGTCGGCCAGCCAGAGGGCCAAAGTAGGAGCGAGCGCTCCACCCAGGCTGTGGCCGGTCACATCCACGGCGAGCTCGGGATAGGTGCCAGCCTCTTGCTTCAGGAACTGGGCGAGGGTGAGGCCGTCCCCCGGCACGCCGGAGGCCGGCGTCATCCCCTGCAAAACTTCGAGGCCGAGATGGGTGCCACGGGAGATCTTCGGCTTGAGGCCGGCAGGCGGCGTTCCGTACGGCCAGGGCTCGAGCTCGCCCACCTCGAAGTCCTCGAGCAACCAGTCGAGCACGGCCGGGGCGTTGGTGCCGCGCACCACCACGGCCAAATGCGAGGGCTCGCCGCTGTCGCGCACCACGAACATCATGTTGTCGTCGAACTTGCCCAGCTCGAAGCGGTACACCGCCGGTCCCCAGGCGAGCTGCCAGCGCTCGCGGGTGAGCGGCTGCTCGGCGAGCTCGCGCACCATGCAGGGGGCGAGTTTGCGCTCTACGTCGTCGTCGCTGCCGGTCAAGAGCTCGCCGGTGTAGGCGAGGAAGGCCAGGGCTGCCATCTCTCGCTCCTCGGCCGTCACGGTCGCGGTGGCCCCGCCGACGGGCCGGGGCCGCGCCCGGGTGCGCCAGCGGCAGCAGCCGCCTGCCAGGAGGGTGAGGGAGCAAACGGCCAGCACGAGCCAGGGTCGGGGCTTCATGAGCTTCCTCCGGGAGGCACTTCGATGAGGACCGAGGAGAGGTCGAGGTCCGCGGCGAGGTGCCGGGAGGCCAGCGAGTCGGCGGTGATCGCCTCCTCGGCGCCCTGCGCGCTGCGCTCGGCCGGGCTCTGGAACGGCAGCTGGTACACCGCCGCCGGCAGCTCGCGCCGGAAGCGCTCGAGGTCTTCCTCGCCGTGGAAGAGCAGCAGCGCCTGCCAGCCCCGCGGCGCGAGGCAGCCGCGCCACAGCCGCGAAATGCCGCGGGCGAGAGTGGTCACCGTCAGCTCGTCCATGTTCTGCAGCGGATCATCCAGCACCAGGAGCGAAAGCGGATTCGGGCGGCCGGGGGCGCAGAGCAGGAACAGAGCCACCACGAAGAGGTTGAGCTGGGCCGAGTTGTAGCGCAGATCCACTTCCTGGTCCCCCGCCGTGCGCACCGAGAGCCGGTGGCGGCTCTGGGGGTCGAGGCTGTGCACCAGCTGAATGTCCTCGTAAGCCCAGCGCGCCGGCGTGAAGAGGGCCAGCAGCTCGTTGAGCGCCGAGGACAAGGAGCTGTCCCCCTGGAGCTTGGCGAGCCAGGCCTGATGCTGGCTCTGGCCCAGCTTGGCGAGCGCCTCCTGGGCCTCCGCGAGGTTCGAGAGCAGCTGGATCGGCCGGGCCTCGCCCAGCCTCTCGCGGAGCCGGGTGGCACCACCCAGGCGGGTAAGGCGCTGCTGGAGCTCCTCGAGGGTGCGCCGCAAGGGCTCCGTCCAACCCGGCCGCCCCACCTCCACGCTCTGGGCCGGAACCGTCTGCTGCGTTTGCAGGGCCCGTTCGACGGCGCTGCCGAGCTCCGGGGCCCCGAGCCAGGGCCCGACCTGATTCAGGGCCGCGAGCTGCTCAGCGCTCAGGTAGGGCCGGGCGTGAGCCGCGCCCCGCGGTCGCCGTGAGGAGCGCTGCGGGCTCGCCTCGGCAGCCGCGAGCTCGCGGGTGAGCCGGCTCACGCGCTCGGCCTGGAGCGTCTTGAATGCGGAGAGCTGGCCGATCCGCGGGCCGCTCACCCGCTTGAACGGCCCGGCCGAGCGCCAGCCCCGCTCGCTCGCCAGGCGCAGGGTGGACAGCAGCTGCAGCTCCTTGTCCGCCAGGTCCGCCAGGGCCCGCGCCTCGAGCCAGGCATCCAGGGTCGCCAGGAAGGGTGAGCCCGCCGCCGCTTCCCCTTCGTCCACGGCCCAATCCGCCAGCTTCTCGAGGGCCGACGCGGCGGGTTCCAGGTGGGGCAGCTCCTCCACCACCATGCGGCGCAGCACGGCTTCGATCTTCTCGATCAGCTGCCGGGCGCCGGCGCCCGAGAGGCCGGGAGCCTTGAACGAGAGGGTCAGAGTGGAAAGCTCCGGGGCGAGGATCGCCAGGCCCTCGAGCTCGGCGAGCGGCACGGGGAGCGCCCACGAGGCCTGGGCGAGGTCCACCGGCTGCCCGGCCGTTTCGGGCTGGAGCCAGGCCAGGCGGGCGCGGATTGCTTCGTCCGACGGAACGTCGCCGGCCAGCAGCGGCTCCCGCACCTCGCTGGGCAGCTGCTCGAGAGCGCGGTCCCGGCTGGCCTGGGCCCCGTAGTAGCTCTGCAGCTGGGCGGCGTCGTCCGGAAAGAAGGCCTCGAAGAAGGTCACCGCCCGTTGCTCGCGGTTGGCGGGGAGAGTGAGGCGGTCCATCACCGGCTGGTCCAGGCGGAAGGAGGTGGCCACCAGACGGGGATCCGCCAGCGGCTTGCCCTCGCTTCCGGTGGGCGACACGGTCCAGGTCCGGGGCCGGGAGCCGCCTCGGCTCAGAGAGACCGAAGTCGGCTTTTTCTCCCGGTGGGCGAGGACTTTTCGATAGTCCTCCGCAACCACGGCCAGGCGCTCGATCTTGCCGGTCATGGCGAGCTCGAGGGCCTCGACGAGGGAGGATTTGCCGGTGCCGTTGGCGCCGTGGACCACGTGGAGATCGGCCCCCTCGGCGAGCTCCAGCCGGCGCGAGCCGGGGAGGCGGAAGTTCTCCACCTCGAGGGTCCGCAGGGGCTGCTCCCGAGCCCGGCTCGAGGAGGGCGGAGCCAGCTTCTGGTACCAGGCTCGGCTTTCCCGCAGCAACCAGGGGAAGGCCCGGCGCAGGGCGGCGCCGGTGGGCACGTCGCTCTCCTCGTCTCGATGGAGCAGGCCCACACCCACGGCGAAGAGCAGCTGGCTCTCGGCCGCCACCCGGCGCAGCGCCTTGTGCACTTCCGCCTCGCAGGCGGCATTGCCCAGGCTCGCCAGCACCAGCTCCACCGCCCAGGGGCGGCGTCGTTGGGGCTGGGATAGGTCGCCCCGAGAAGCCGGTTGGGCCACCAAGAGGTGCCTCATATAGGCGGCGCGTTCCACCGCCCGCTCCACCTGCCCCGCCAGTACCTGGGGCGGGCCCTCCAGGGCGTAGACCAGGCCCAGGGTGGCGAGCTCGCGCTCCACCACCAGCACGTCCACGGCCGGGTCGAAGTGGCCTGCTACTAGGAGGGGCGGACGGGAGAGGAAGTGGCCGGGCGCTCCCTGAAAGCACTCCTCGATGCGGGTTGCGCGCTCGAGACCCAGCTGTTTTTCGAGGGCGGCTTCGAGAACCGGTAGGCTCATGCTGCGGCCCTCAGGCGACCGAGCCACTCCGGCACGTCCTCGAGGCTTTCACCGCTCGCCCAGCCCCAGAGAGTCTCCGCGGAAGGTAGCCCGCCCCGGGCCTCTTGGGGCCAGGGCAGATCCTCCGGCTGGAGCTCGAGAAGCTGCTGGTGGCGCTGGCCGCTCCCCTCGCCGGTGCTCGGTATTCGCCCCTCGGGCTCCGCCCCGGCTATCTGGAAGCCCAGAAGGAGCGGGGCCGGGCGCTCTGCCGAGCGCGAGAAGAGCAGGCTCGGATAGGGCGCGGAGCCGGGCTCGAGCCAGGGGTGATCCTCGGCCCAGGCGGCGGGCTCGCCGCGGGCGTCGGCCAGGAGGCGACGCAGGGCGAGCTCCACCACCGCCGTCCAGGCCGTCCAGCCCGGGCGCTCGGTGGCCGGGAAGTACCAGCTCGAGGAGCGCAGGCCGGCCAGGGCCAGGGCCGGCCCCTGGCGGCGGAGGATCGCTTCCCCGGTGGCGAGCTCGCGCAGCAGCCCCGAGGCGAAGCGATCCGTCCAACCGGCGATGCGGTGCAGGCCCAGACGGCCCTGGGTCTCGTCCTGCCAGCTCTGGGCCGCTTCAACTTCGGCCTTGGTGAGCTCCGAGAACCGCTCTCTCACTCGGCCAAGCTCACGCTCCCCCACCGGCCGGCGCAGCACCAGCGAGGCTACGCGCTGGAGATCTTGCTCGAGGGCCTGCTGCTGGAGCCGGCGGAAGGTGCGGTGATAGAGCCAGAGCAGCAGCTCGTCCACCACGGGGAACCCCTCGACCCGGCGCTCGAAGCGCAGGTAGTTGGGGTGATCGGTGACCGGCGGCGTGGCCACTCCTACCACCCGGCTCGCCGAGCGCAGGATCTCGAGGCCGTGGAACTCGGTGCGGCCGGCCAGGCCGAAAAAGAAAGCCGGCGCCTCCTCGGGGCAGCGCTCCTCCGACGGGGCTTCGTGCTGCCTTCTCACCCGGGCCATCTCCTCGTAGACCGAGCGGAAGGTGTCGTGGATCACCTGGTCGGTGGCGCTGTAGCCGAGGAAGGCCACGGTGCGTGTGCGCAGCAGGGTGCGCATCAGGTCCCGGGACCAGGCATCCTCCCGCCAGTTCTGGATCTCCCGGTAGGTGAAGACCACCGCGGGCAGGTAGCCAGCTCGGCGCACGGCGTCGTGGCGCACGTCCCGGTACTTCTCGGCGCAGCCGTGGAGCTTCACCAGCAGGGCCGAGCGATGGCCAAAGCCGTAGTCGTAGAACTCGGTCACGCCGCCGATGCGGGCAAAGTGCTGGTAGGTGGTGGGCAGCAGGTCCGGGCGGCGGGCGAAGCCGTCCCCGGCCGCAGCCCCTCTGCGCTCGAAACCGGCCAGGCGCAGGGCGCCGTCCAGCAGCAGATCGTAGTTGGTGGTGAGGAGCGTCGGGCAGAGGCCCTCGCGGGCCAGGCGGGCGAGCACCTGGTGGCGCTTGGAGAGCTTGCCGGCGTAGCTGCGCTCCACGGCGAGAGGGTCCGCTGCGGAGGGCTGGCCGCCCATCACCCGCTCGTCGGCGAAGCCGAGGGTCTCGAGAAACAAGGCCTTGCCTCGCTCGGGAGCCGTGGCCAGGCCGAGCAGGGGCTCGAGCTCGATCGCCGCCAGGGGAAAGGGCGCTTCGAGGTCCCAGGGAGTGTTCGCCCCTCGCGCCAGGCGCTCGATCTCGGTGCGGCCGTTGAGCGCCCCGAGAAGGGCACGCTCCCGCTGGTGGACCCCTGCCAGGCGAGGCTTGCAGCGCTTCCTGAGCTCATCGGCCGAGCCCTCGAGCAGCTGGGCGAAGGCGCTCACCATCCAGTCGTTGATCGGGTAGTACTCGCGGGCCAGCTTGGCCAGGTTGTCCGGCGTGAGCAGGCTTTCGGCGTCCGAGCTCGAGCCCAGGGCGAAGGTCTCGGCCAGGCGCTGGCGCAGCGCATCGCCCCCCGGGAGGCTCTCGCTCAGGGCCAGCATCCGCGCCAGTAGACGGGCGATCAGCCTGTCGGCGGTGTTGCCCTCGCTGTCGAGCGAGAAGCCGGCGCCCACGAAGAACACCACCTCGCCCGCGACCACGCGCTCGGCGAGACGGTCGAGCCCGGAGTGCGGGAAGGGCGCGTTCATGCCAGGAGCTCCTGGCGCAGCCTCTCGAGCGCCTCGCCCTGGGTGGTTTCCATCCACGCTCGCCACAGGATCGGCGCCTCGAGGCCCGGATGGGCTTCGGCGAGCGAGTCGAGGGCCGCCAGCAGCTGCCGCCCGCCGCTCTCTTCCGGGCGGGCGCGCGCCGCGGCATCCCGCAGGGCCTGGGCGGTGGGCCGTTCGAGCAGGCTCGCCGGAGCATGGCGGGCTGCCACCAGCAGGTAGGCGAGCTGGAGCAGGTCCAGCCGGGCGAACTCCTCGGGGGAGATAGCAGCCGCGCCGGCGCCCGCCTCCTCCTTCCCCACCGCGGCCAGCAGCTGGGGCCAGGCTGCCCGGCGAGCCGCCGTGCTGCTGAAATCCACCCTGGGGAGGCCCTCGAGGAGACCCTCGTGCCGGCCTTCTGGCGGGTCCCGCACCACCAACAGCAGCTCGGTACCCTCGCTGGAACGGGCCCACTCGCGCAGCTTGAGCAGCTCCCGGCGCAGGAAGCTCGAGGCGAGGTAGGCCTGGGTGACCACCACCAGGATGGCGCGGGCCACCCGGGAGCCGGGCGTCAAGGCCTCGGCCGGTGCATCGCTGAAGTGGACACCGTGGCTCTGCAGCGTGGGCACCAGCTCTCCCCACACCCAGTTCTTGTCCACTGCGGCGTAGCTCAAATAGGCGTCGTACTCGTACGTCGGCTTCCGCTTGCTGGCCATGGCGATGTTCCGGTCCATTCTAGACCTCAAGGGCCATTTCGATTCGAGCCCCCTGTGTTGCTAGATTGGCCGCCGCTGGTCGAGAATCGTCACCTCGGCCGCCGAAGAATTACGCGAGAAAGGAGGCTCGGCCTGACCACCTGGGACGATCTTTCCAACCCCGGTCGCGCTCGCCGCTTCTTCGAGCGCCGGCCCCTGCCGCCCTTCCATCCGGAGGCCACGGAGTACGATCCGGACAACGCCTGGTGGCTGGCAGAGCTCTCCCGGCTGATCTACCGCCACGATGTGGAGGAGGCCCGCTCGCCCCTGACGCCCACGCGCGCAACCTTCCTCGCCCGCGCGGGCCTCGCCCAGAAGGCCTTCTTCCACGCCCCCAAGCCCGGCACCCAGGCCTATCTGGTGGAGCCTCTGGCCGGCCCCCGCTTCGCCGCGCTGGTGTTCCGGGGTTCCGAGGATCTCCGCGACTGGATCACCAACGTGCGCCTGCCCCTCGAGGCCTCGCCCGGCCTGCCGGGCCGGGTGCACGGCGGCTTCAATGCGGCGCTCAGCGCTGTCTGGCCCGAGGTGGATGCCGCGCTCGACGAACTCGACGTGCCGCTGTTCTTCGCCGGCCACAGCCTGGGCGCTGCCCTCGCCACCCTCGCGGCGGCCCGCCGGCCTCCCCGAGGGCTCTACACGTTCGGCTCGCCCCGGGTGGGCGACGCGGCCTTCGCCGAAGCGCTCGCCGCCCAGCCCTTCTACCGCTTCGTCCACGAGCGGGATCCCGTGGCCTCGCTGCCGCCGGAAGAGCTGGGCTACGCGCATGCCGGCGAGGCGCGGCCGCTGGCCTCGCCCCCGGGGCCCGAGCCGAAGAGCCTCTCGGCCTGGATGCAACGCCTGCTCTCCCCTCCCCGTCCGCTCGCCGACCACGCGCCGATCCACTACGTCCGGCGCCTGGCGCAGGCGAGCGAGCCAAGCTCCGGAGGTTCCCGACCATGATTCCGGCTCTCGAAGCCCTCGCCCGCCTGCGCGAAGGCAACGGCCGTTTCGTTTCCAACCTCTCGCGGGGAGAGCTGCCGGCAAGCCCGGCCCAGCGCGCTCGCATGGCCACCGACCAGGAACCCTTCGCCATCATCCTCGGCTGCTCCGATTCCCGGGTGCCGGTGGAGATCGTCTTCGACCAGGGCTTTGGCGACCTCTTCGTGATCCGCGTGGCGGGCAATGTGGTGGCGCCCTCCCAGGTGGGTAGCGTGGAGTTCGCGGCCGACCGCTTCGGCACCCGCCTGGTGGTGGTGCTCGGGCATTCCCAGTGCGGGGCCATCGTGGCCACGCTCGACGAGCTGCAGGGGCCGCGGACCGAACACTCGCGGAACCTGCGCTCGATCGTCAACCGCGTGCGGCCGGCGGTGGCGAGCCTGCTGGAAACCGAGCTCCGCCACGATCGCCAGGCCCTGGTGAGGGAGGCCGTCCGCGCCAACGTCCGGGCCTCGGCCGATCACCTGCGCCACGGCTCGGAAGTGCTCGAGCAGCTGATCCAGCGCGATGGACTGCTGGTGGTCGGCGCGGAGTACTCGCTCGAGACCGGCGTGGTGGACTTCTTCGACGGCGCCCCGCCGGAGTGATCGACCGCGCCTCAGGCGCCGAACTGACGGAGGTGGTGGTCGATGTGCTTGTGCATCAGCACGCCCCAGTCCTCCCGCGTCATCGTGCCGAATGCCGGATGCGCGGGGACCAGCGCCTCGCGGCGCGTCAGCCCGTCGATCAGCGTCGCGAACGACTGCTGCTCCGAGGCCAGTTCGGCGGTCGACGTCCGCGCCAGCAACTCGGGCGCCGTCGGCGCGCCCTTCGGCATCGGCAGCGTGTGGATCAGCAGGTAACGGACGGGGGCCCATTGGAAGAACGACGGGGCCTTGGCATTCACGGCCAGCTCGCCGGTGGCCATGCGCGTGGCGTCGTTGAGGTGCGCCAGCATCCCGCCGACCGAGAACGTCCCCCACTTCGCGGTGTGCTCCGGGGTGAGCGCCCAGACACGCGTCAGCAGCGCGTTCCGCGCCCCTTCATCCCAGATGGTGGTCGCCATGCCGGCATCTTACGCCCGCCGACGCCGCGGCGATCGCGGCGCGATAGACTGCGGGCATGTCGACGCCGTGGCACGCCACCGGCCTGCTCTTCGAGAACTGCAGCTGTCAGCTCGTCTGCCCCGGCCATCTGCACTTCAGCCAGGCCTGCACCCACGAGCGCTGCATCGGCTACTGGGCGGTGCGCATCGACGACGGCGCTTACGGCGCCGTGCCCCTCGGCGGACTGCGCGCCTTCATCGCCTTCGACGCGCCGCAGCACATGATCGAGGGCGGCTGGACCGAAGGGATCGTGATCGACGACACGGCAACGCCGGCGCAGCGCGAGGCGCT
>CALMKX010000176.1 GCA_937867335.1 uncultured Acidobacteriota bacterium | reverse complement strand
GAGGCGCTCTCGCTCGCGCTCGGCGCGCTCGGCGGCGAGGCAGGCCTGCTGCTGCTGGGCCGAGGCGGTGCCAAGGTCCTCCTGGGCGAGGCGGACCCGGGCCTGGTAGGGCACCGGGTCGAGGCGGAGCAGCACATCGCCCTGGCGCACTCGCTGGCCCTCCCGGAAAGGGATCTCCACCGCCCGGCCTCCGAGCTGGGGGGACATCCGGGCGCGGCGCCGCGCCTTGACCGTGCCGGCACGGGAGTTGGTGACGGTAGCCGCCACTTCGCCGCGGGCGACCGCGACGACGGTCACCGGCACCTTCTGCGGGCCGCGCAGGCGCGACCAGGTCCAGAAGGCGGCGATCAGGAGCAAGACGACGAGGAGTGCTTTGAGGAGGGGACGGCGCATTTTTCAGTTCTCGCGGCGAGCGTTGGAGCTCAAAACGGGTGAAGCGATTCGACGGGCTTCCTGAGCCTTCTCGGGGAAAACCGGCCGGGTTTGGCCGAATCGTTGACAGGGGTGCCGACTGCCGCTAGTTTGACGACCCGATGCCATCCTATCGCCGACGCGGCCCGCGGAGAGAACATCGCATGGAAACTGGACCGGAAATCGCTCCCAGGAGGCCGGCTTGCCGGCTCGGCCTCGCCCTGACCACGCTCGCGCTACTGGCTTCGGCCGCCGGGGCCTCGAGCCAAGAGCCTCCGCCGCTCTCGGCTCTCAGCGACCCGCGGGAGATCCACCTCCAGAACATCCGCCAGCTGACCTTCGGTGGCGAGAACGCCGAGGCCTATTGGGCTCCGAACAGCCAGGAGCTGATCCTGCAATCCACCCACGGCACCTACGCCTGCGACCAGATCTTCCGCCTGCCGGCGGCCGGCGGGCCCATGCAGCTGGTGTCCACGGGCAAGGGCCGCACTACCTGCTCCTACTTTTTCTACCCGGACGCCAAGCGCATTCTCTACGCCTCGACCGACCTCGCCGGGCCGAATTGCCCACCGCCGCCGGACCAGTCCCAGGGCTACGTCTGGGCCCTCTACCCGAGCTACGAGATCTTCACCGCCAACCCCGACGGCTCGGACCGTGTGCAGCTCACCCACAACCAGGCCTACGACGCCGAAGCCACGGTCTGCCAGAAGGACGGCTCGATCCTCTTCACTTCCACCCGCGACGGCGACATCGACCTCTACCGCATGGACGCCGACGGCGGCAACGTCCGCCGGCTCACCGACACCCCCGGCTACGACGGCGGCGCTTTCTTTTCGCCGGACTGCAAGCAGATCGTCTGGCGGGCCTCGCGCCCGGCCCCCGGCAAGGAGCTGGACGACTTCCGCGCCCTCCTGGCCCAGGGCCTGGTGCGGCCGAGCAAGCTCGAATTGTGGATCGCCGAAGCCGACGGCACCCACGCCCGCCAGCTCACCTACCTCGCCTCGGCCTCCTTCGGCCCGTCGTTCTTCCCCGACGGCAAGCGGATCATCTTCTCCAGCAACTATCCGGACCCGCGCGGCCGGGAATTCGACCTCTGGGCCATCAACATCGACGGCACCGGCCTCGAACGCATCACCTACGCCCCGGCCTTCGACGGCTTTCCAATGTTCTCGCCGGATGGCAAGAGCCTGGTCTTCGCCTCCAACCGCCACGACGCCAAGCCGGGCGAGACCAACATCTTCGTGGCGAGCTTCGTGGGCGCTCCCCAGCCGACCGAGGAGGGGCCGGCCGACCGCTTCGCCGCCTCCGTGGCCTGGCTCGCCGACGACGCCCGGGAGGGCCGGGGCATCGGCACCCAGGGCCTCAAGGCCTCCGCGGACTGGCTGGAAGCGCGTCTCCGGGAGATCGGCCTCGAAGCTCCCGGCGGCTCCTATCGCCAGGCCTTCGACGTCGCCTACGACCTCGAGCTCGCCAAGGGCTCGGGAGTCTGGGTGGATGGCCAGTCGCTGGCCGTGGGGGATTTCGTCCCCGCCGGCTTCTCGGCCTCGGCGGACATCACTGCCGAGGTGGTGCCGGTGGGCCACGGCATCGTGCTGCCCGAGCAGAAGATCGACGACTACGCCGGCAAGGACGTCCAGGGCAAGATCGTCGCCGTTCAGCGCTTCACCCCCGAGGGCCCGCCTTTCGACCAGCGCGATCTCGAGCAGAAGGCGTCGGACCCCCGCTTCAAGGCCTTCCTGGCCCGCGAGCGGGGGGCCCTGGGCGTGATTATGGTCGACGCTCCCGGCGGCGAGAAGCCGCCCGAGGAGGCCGTGCTTCCGAAGCTCGAAGTGGGCTCGGGCGCGGACGCCGGCCTGCCGGTGGTGACCCTCAAGCGGGCGGCAGGCGCAGCGCTCTTCGCCGGCGGCCATCGCGCTCGGATCGCCGTCTCGCTGCTGCGCAAGACCGCGCCGGCCGAGAACATCCTCGGCGTGGTGCGGGCGGGCTCGGCGAGCCGCCTACCCGGGGCCCTGGTGCTCGGCGCCCACTACGACCATTTGGGCTTCGGCCCCTACGGCTCCCTCGAGCCGGATTCGCACCTGCCCCACAACGGCGCGGACGACAACGCTTCGGGCGTGGCGGCCCTGCTCGAAGCCGCTCGGCAGGTGGTGGCGGCCAAGGGCCAGCTCCAGCGGGACGTCTGGTTCGTGGCCTTCGCCGGCGAGGAGCGCGGCCTTCTCGGCTCGGCCCACCTGATGCGCCAGCCGGTGGCGGGATTCGACCCCAACGGCCTCTACGCCATGGTGAACATGGACATGGTGGGCCGCATGCAGGGCAATCAGCTGTCGGTCCTCGGGGCGAGCTCGGCCAAGGAATGGGAGAGCCTGGTGGCGCCGCTCTGCGCCAAGGAGAAGGTCGAGTGCCGCTTCGGCGGCGACGGCTATGGGCCTTCGGACCAGACCTCCTTCTACGCCAACGGGGTGCCGGTGCTACACCTCTTCACCGGTGTCCACGACGACTACCACAAGCCCTCGGACGACGCCGAGCGCATCAACGCGGCCGGCGGCGGCCAGGTGGCTTCGCTGGCCGCGGATACCCTGCTCGCGCTCGCGGGTCGGCCGGAGAAGCTGAGCTACCAGCAGGTGCCGAGTCCGCCCGAGGGCGGCGATGTGCGCTCCTACGGCGCTTCGCTCGGCACCATCCCGGACTATGCGGCGGCGGAGAACGCCAAGCAGGGTGTGCCGCTCGCCGGCGTGCGCCCGGGCAGCCCGGCCGAGCAGGCCGGCATCCGCCGTGGAGACCTCCTGGTGGAGCTCGCCGGCCATCCCCTCGCCAACATCTACGACTTCGTCTACGTGCTGCGCCAGGCGCGGCCGGGCCAGCGTGCCACCGCCGTGGTCGAGCGCGACGGCAAGCGGATCGAGTTGGTGGTGGTCTTCGGCGAGAACCGTAGCGGCCGCGTCTGAGGGCCCTGAAACCCCGGCTCGAGGGCGGCCGTAGGCCAGCGCGGAGGTGCCGAGATGAACAGGAAGAAAGCCTGGCTCGAGGCGGTGCTGGGGGCGAGTTTGGCCCTGGCGGCGAGCGGCTGCGTGCGGCCGGACCCTTGCTCCAGCACGGCTGCCCGTGAGCTCTCTCTGGACGCTGCCGGTGCCAGCCGCCTGCGCGTGGTGGCCGGGCCGGGCTCGCTGAGCGTCAAGGGAGTGCCGGGAGCCACCCGAGTCAGCGCTCACGGCACGGCCTGCGCCTCGAATCCCGGCCTGCTCGAGCAGGTGAGACTCGAGGGCCATCGCTTTGGCGACGAGCTGGTGATCGAGACCCGCCAGCCCCGGCCCAGCTGGGGCTCGGACTCCGCCTCCCTGGATCTCGCCATCGAGCTGCCCGAAGGCCTGGCCGTGGATGTGACCGACGGCAGCGGCGGAGCCCAGGTGGAGCACGTGGCCTCGTTGCGCTTCGCGGACGATTCCGGTGCGCTGTTGATCGTCGACGTCGCCGGGGAAGTCCAAGTGGTGGACGGCAGCGGAGACCTTTCGATCGAGCGTGTGGGTGGCCGGCTCCGCCTCGAGGATTCGAGCGGCGATGCCGATATCTCGGATGTCGGTGGCGATATCGAGGTCGAAGACGGCTCCGGCAACTTGGTGATCCGCGGCGCGCGCAAGAACGTGGTGATCCTCGAGGATTCTTCGGGCGATATCCAGGTGAGCCAGGTGGGCGGCGACGTCCGAGTGCGCGACGACGGCTCCGGGGATATCCGCGTTTCCGAGGTGGCAGGGAGCTTCACGGTCGAGCACGACGGCAGCGGCCGCATCACTTCGAGCGGCGTGTCCGGTCGGGTCTCCGTGCCCCCCGGCTAGCCTCTACCTCCTCCTCCCCGCAACCCTCGAGGGCCCGCTCTGGGCCCTCTTCTCCTGCCTCCGATCTCGACGGAGTCCCCCCGCCCTCCAGCAGCGCCTTGCCAGATCGTCCTCTAAGAAACTAGTATCCAAAATAGATGTCTACAGGTTCCGTACTTCGGATACTTTCTGGTTAGGCGAACCGGAGGTTCTCGACGGTCGAGAGCCGCGCGTGGCTCGCTGGAAAGGAAGCTCGATGAGGTCTCTCGGTGTAGCTCGGAAGCTGGTGGCCATTGGCTGTGGGGCCGTGTTGGTGCTGGGGCTCGCCCTGCCGAGCCAGGCAGCACCGCTGGGCGCTGGCAGAGGGTCGGCCGGCGTGCTCGGCTTCTTCGCCGAGTGGGTGGACGAGCTGGTCGACCACCTGGCTCTTTGGCTCGACGGCGGAAGCCGGCAAGTTCAGCCGATCGAGAAGGAAGGACCCGGCTGGGACCCCAACGGCCAGGTGGTCCACAGCGATCCAGGCAACGGCGGCTGAGCGCCGGCCGGCCGAGGGGGCGCCGCGCAGTCCGGGCGGCGCCCTCACCGGCTGCCGGTGCTTCAGGTCTTCTCTTTCGAAACTCTTCGAGGGCGGGCAAGGAGTCGAGCATGGCTGGAGGGCATTTGCGACCGGAAGCGGTGGAGACGCTGGTAGTGGGCGGCGAGGAGAGCTCGAAGGTGGTTCTGGCCCTCTTCCAGCACCTGTTGGAGCTGTGCCCGGAGTGCCGGCGCATCTGGCAGGAGGAGAGCGCCCGCCGGCGGTCTCGCGACTCGAGCCGGCTGGGGCCGGGGGTCGTGGAGCGCACCCTGAGCCGACTGGGCCGCCAGGGCGCGGACCTCGAGCGCGAGCGCCTCGAGGCCCCGGAACTGGTGAGGGAGCTGGTCCAGGCTCCCGAGGCCGAGCAACGGAGGCTTCTCGCGGAGGACCCTCGGCTGCGCACCTGGGGCGTCTGCGACCTCCTGATCAACGAGAGCTACCAGGCGGTTTTCGACGACCCGGCCACCGCGGAGGCGCTCGCCGAGCTCGCCCTGTCGCTCGCCGAACGTCTCGACCCCGGCCACTACGGCGGCCCTTTCCTCGCCGACGTGCAGGCTCTGGCCTGGGCCTATCTGGCCAACGCCCGGCGGGTGAGCACCGACCTGCGGGGGGCAGCCGAAGCTCTGCGCCGGGCCGAAGCCCTGCTCGAGGCCGGCGTGGGAGATCCGCTCTGCCGGGCCCAGGTGCTCAGCTTCAAGGCCTCTCTGCTGAGGGCCCGGCGCCAGGGAGAGCAATCCCAGCTGCTGCTCGAGGAGGTCCTGGGCATTTACGAGCGGCTGGGCGACCTCCACATGGTGGGCTACACGCTGATCCAGAAAGCCTACGACTACCGCCAACGAGGCATGGCGGCCGGGGCCGTGGCTTTGCTCAAGCGGGCCATCGGGCAGGTCGACCCGGCCCGAGACCCGCGCCTGCTGCTCTGCGCCCGCCACAATCTGGTGGACTGCATGATCGAGGTGGAGCGCTACGACGAGGCCGAGGAGCTGCTGGCCGCCGCTCGGCCGGACTACGCCCACTTCGGCCCGGCCAGCTGGCCCTGGCTGCTGCGCTGGACCGAGGGCCGCCTGGCCGCCGCCCGGGAGCGCTTCGAGGAAGCCGAGCAGGCGCTGCTCGAGGCCCGCAAAGGCTTCTTCGAGCAGGGCCTGGGCTACGACACGGCGTTGATCTCGCTCGATCTCGCGGCGATCTACGCCCGCCGAGGCGAGACTCATCGGGTGCGCGAGCTGGTGCAGGAGATGGTGCCGATCTTCCGCTCCCAGGACGTCCACCGCGAAGCGCTGGCCGCACTCGCGATGTTCCAGCAGGCCGCCCTGCGGGAATCGATTTCGCTCGGCACAGTGCTGCGCTACGCGCGCTACCTGCGTCGAGCCAAGCTCGAGCCCAGCCTGGGCTTCGAAGGAGGCAGCTAGCGCTCCTATAATCGCCGCCGATCGTGGCCGGAACCGGGTACCGCCTGCTGCGCCCTCTGCTCTTCCGCCTGGACGCGGAGACGGCGCACAACCTCGTTCTGGCTCTGCTGAGCCGGGCGCCGGAAGCCTTTGCCCGCTTGCTGGCGGGGCCCGGGGGGCCGCCGCGCTTTCCCGGCTATCGCCTGGGGAACCTCCCCCTCGGCGGGCCGATCGGCCTCGCCGCCGGGCTCGACAAGGACGGCCGGGCGATCCCCGTCTGGCCCGCCCTGGGCTTCGGCTTCGTCGAGGTGGGCACAGTCACGGCCCACCCTCAGCCGGGCAATCCGCGCCCTCGGCTCTTCCGGCTGCCGGCGGACGCCGCCCTGATCAACCGCTTCGGCTTCAACAACCAGGGCAGCGCCGAGCTGGCCCGGCGCCTGGCCGAGCTCAAGGCGAGCGGCGGCTGGCCGGCGGTGCCGGTGGGGGTGAACGTCGGCAAGAGCAAGCGCACTCCCGCCGCAGAAGCCGTGGCGGACTACGTCACTTCGATCTCCCGGCTCGCCGGCCTGGCGGATTACTTCACCCTCAACGTCTCCTCCCCCAACACGCCCGGTCTGCGGGCCCTGCAGGAGCGCTCGGCCCTCGAGCGGCTGCTGCCGGCCGCCCTCCACGCTGCCGCCGGCACACCGGTGTTGCTCAAGCTGGCGCCGGACCTCGAGCCGCCGGCCCTGGCCGAGGCGGTGGAGCTCGCCGTGACCTGTGGTGTGAGCGGTATCGTGGCCACCAACACCACGTTGTCGCGCTCCGGGCTGAGCCGCGATCCGGGCGAGGCCGGCGGGCTCTCGGGCCGGCCGCTCTGGCCGCTCGCCCGGGCTCGGATCCTCGAGACCCTCGAGGTAGCAGAGGGGCGCATTCCGGTGGTGGGAGTAGGCGGCATCGAGACCGCCGCGCAGGTGCGGGAGCTCCTGGCCGCCGGCTGCGCCGCGGTGCAGCTCTACACCGCGCTGGTCTACCAGGGGCCGGGGCTGCCGCGCCGCCTGCTGGCCGAGCTCTGAAGCTCAGCCGCCGAGAGCGATCAGCAGCGCCCCCAGGAAGATCAGCAGCGAGCCGGCGAGCCGCGCCGGCCCGAAGCTCTCCTTGAGCCAGAGCCAGCCGGCCAGAGCGCCGAAGACGATCGAGACTTCCCGCACGGCCCCGGCGTAGGCCACCGAGCCGCGGGAGTAGGCGGCGAGCACCATCACGTAGGTGGCGAGGGAGAGCACCCCTACCAGGGCGGCCGGTCGCCAGCTGCGGGCGAAGGTCTTGCCGAGCTGGGCGCGATCCGGCCCCAGGAGCAGCGCGGCGCCGATGGTGCCGGCGCTCAGCAGGAAAACCAGGGCGGTGTAGGGAATGGGATGGGCCTGGCGCACCGCCACGGCGTCGACCGCCGAGTAGAGCGAGATGGTGACGGAGACCGCGAGAGCCAGCCCTACGCTGGCGGCCGAAACGCCCGTGCCGCTGCCGCCCGTGCCGCTGCGCCCCACCCAGACTAGGCCGGCGATCAGTACTCCCAGGCCCAGCCAGCCGAGCGGGGTGGGCCGCTCGCCCAGGAACGCCACCGCCCAAAAGGCGAGCAGGGCCGGAGCGGCCCCCCGCGCCACCGGGTACACCACGGAGAAGTCTCCGCGGCCGTAGGCGCGGGTCAAGAGCGTGAAGTAGAGACCCTCGAGGAGGGCCGAGAGGGCGGCGCAGGCCACCGCTCGGGCCGTCAAGGGCGGGAAGAGGAAGAAGGCCGGCAGAGAAACCAGGGCGCCCATCACCAGCGAGGCCCAGGCCACCACCAGCCGGGCTTCGGTGCGCTTGAGCACCAGGTTCCAGCCGGCGTGGAGAGCGCCAGCCAGGACCAGCAGGGCGAGAGTGGAGAAGGGCAAGGCTCGAGTTCCTCGCCCATCCTAGCAACCCGTTCGGTTCGAGAGCCTCTTGACAGCGGATCCCGAATTCGAAGACTATATGACCGTATGGTCATTCACTCGATTCAACGGCCCCTCCTCCTTGGCGCTCTGGCGCTGGCTTCGGCCAGCGGGGCCTTGGGCGCCGAGCCCGCTCGCCAGCCGCTCAGCCTCTCCGCGGCCATGGCTCAAGCGCGGCAGGCGAGCCCGCTGGCTCTCGCCGCTCGGGCTCGCACCGACGCGGCCGGTGCTCAAGTCCGCCAGGGCGACGCCCTTCGCTGGCCCCGCCTCACCCTCTCCGAACTCTGGGTGGGCACGGACTCGCCGGCCGAGGTCTTCGCCTGGAAGCTCAACCAGGAGCGCTTCTCGTTCGCGGAGTTCACCCGCGAGAACCCCAACCAGCCGGATTTCCTGGTGAGCGGTCTCACCCGCCTGGAGCTCGCCGTGCCGCTGTGGACCGGGGGCGAGATCCGCAGCCGCCGGGCCCAGGCACGGTTGGGCCTGGAAGCCGCCGAGCACTCCCAGGCCCGCAGCACGGACCAGGCCGCGCTCGCTGCCGCCCGGGCCTACATCCTGCTCGCCCAGGTGCGTGAGCAGGTCACCCTGCTCGAGCACAGCCGGGAGACGGTGGCCGCCCACGTCGAGCTCGCCCGGGCCTACGTCGAGCAGGGGATGGTGGTGGCCTCGGAGCTGCTGCGGGCCGAAGTAGAGCTCGCCCGCCTGGACGATCTCCTGGCCGAGGCCCGAGGCCGTGAGCGCGTGGCCGAGGCAGCGCTCTCCTTCGCCCTCGCCGAAGGGCTCGATCGCCGCTGGGATCTCGAGCCCCTCGCCGAGATCCAGGACGCGGCGACCGCCAGGCTCGAAATCCCTGCTGGAGGCACCCGGGACGACCTCGAGGCGGCGCGCCGCCAGGTGGCCGCTGCGGAGCTGGAAGTCGCGGCTCGCAAGGCCGCGCTGGGGCCGAACGTGAGCCTGCTGGCCCGCCACGATCGAGTCGACGACCGGCCCTTCGGCAGCCACGGCTCTGCCACTTCGGCGATGGCAGTGGCGAGCTGGGCCTTCTTCGACGGTGGCCAGCGCCGCGCTGCCGTGGCCGCCGCCCAAGCCGAAGCACAGGCCGCGAAGCTCGAGCTCGAGCACGCCCAGGAGGGCGCTCGCCTCGAGCAGCAGAGCGCGCTCGAACAGGCCCGCAGCGGCCTCGAGCGCAACCGCACCGCGAGGAAGGCGCTGGTGGCGGCCGCCGAGACCGTGCGCATCCTCGAGGAGCGCTTCGGCGCCGGCGTGGTCAAGACGCTCGACTTGCTCGACGCCGTCACGGCCCGGCGCGAAGCCGAGACCCGCGAGCTCGCCTCCCGAGCCGAGGCGGACCTCGCCCTGCTCGAGCTCTCCGTGGCCGCCGGCTTGTCGCCGGAAAGCGCACTTGCCTGGATCGATCCCCAGAAAGCGAGGGTTCAGCCGTGAAGTCGTGGAAGATGTCGATGGCGCTGGTCTTGATGCTCGGGCTCTCGGGCTGCGGGCCTCGGGTGGAGGCACCGCCGCCGGCTCCCGAGGCCGAGGTGAGCGCCCGCGTGGGGCGCGCTGTGCGTGGCTCCGCCGGGGACCGGCT
>CALMKX010000175.1 GCA_937867335.1 uncultured Acidobacteriota bacterium | reverse complement strand
CCGGGCGGCCGCCGGCCGGGTGCGGGCCTGGCCGGGAGTGGAGGCGGGCCTGCGCGAGCGCCTGGCGAGGGAGTTGGAAGCAGAAGGAGTCGCCACGGGCGAAACCCGCAGCCTTGCGCTGGGCCAGGAAGAGGGCCAGGGGGGCGTTTCGGCCCTGCTTTTTCGCCGCCGGCCGTGGCCCACGCCGTGGTTCTCTTTGCCCCTGCTGGCCGGGGAGCTTCCCCGCTTCGAGCTGCCCTCGGCGGCCGAGCTCCCCTCCACCCTGCCCGAAGCGTTCCCGCGCCGGAGCTGCACCCCCTTTCCGCACTCGTAACCTGGCTGTAACCCTCTGAGCCACAATGCCATGAGCCCACTTGGCCAGAGGGATTCCGCAACCCCTGCTGAAAACCCTGTGGAAATCTCTCGCGACGGGGGCGGGAGGCGCGTCAGATCGGGGCCTGCTGCGCTTTGAACAGGTTTTTGTGCAGTCGAGTCAACCCACTGAAAACAAAGAAGTTCCAAGACATAGCGAGAAGCCAATAAGCTTCGTCTGTCGCCGAGAAGGGACTTTTCCCGGGCTCGCCGGCACTGCAAGAGCCTTGCCGGAAAGCGGTGGATCGAAGGGTGGATCAGAGGCGGGAACGGCCGCTCAGCCGCGCCGCCGAACGGGCGAGCCGGCCACGGCGGTGCGGTTGCGGCCGGTTTCTTTCGCCACGTACATCGCGGCATCGGCCAGCCGCAGGAGGGTGCTCTTGATGCGGTCCACCGGCCCCTCCTCGGCGATGTGCTGGGCGAGAGTCGCCACGCCGATCGAGCAGGTCTGGCCCCGCAGGCCGAGCGTCTCCGGGAAGATCTCCCCCGGCCGCTCGCAGAAGGCCGTGGTGAGGATCTCGGCGCGGATCTCCTCGGCGAGGTCCACGGCACCCTCGAGATCGAGGTCCGGGATCACCAGCACGAACTCGTCGCCGCCGTAACGCGCGGCGAGCGCCTCGTAGCCGGAGGTCTTGCGGCGCAGGAGCTCGCCCACCTCGCGCAGCACCTGGGAGCCGGCCAGGTGGCCATAGGTGTCGTTGACCCGCTTGAAGAAGTCGAGGTCCAGGAAGAGCACGGCGAGGTCCCGGCCGCCATCGCGACAGCTCTCGACCGCCTGCGACAGGCTGATGTGCAGGAACCGGTCGTTGAAGAGTCCCGTCAGGTTGTCCTTCTTGGCGATTTCCTGGGCGCGGCGGCCGTCGAGCACGTTCTGGATCGACACCGAGATGTAGTCGGCGAAGATCGACAGCAGGGTCTTGTCGTGCTCGCTGTAGGCCCGCGCCCGGCGGCGGTTGATCAGCTCCAGCACGCCGCAGACCCGGCCTTCGAGGCGGATGGGGATCGCCACCAGAGAATGGGTCTGGTAGGAGGTCTGTTCGTCCACCTCCGCGTAGAAGGAGGGGTCCCGGCGAGCTTCGGCGGCGCTGTGGGCCTCGCCGCTGCGGTACACCTGGCCGGCGATGCCGTGCTCCGAGGAGATGCGCAGGCCCACCAGGCCCTCGGCCTTCTCGCCGAAGGCGGCGATGAAGGTGAGCCGGGCTGCCGGGCCCTCGCTCCGCTCCCGGGGATCGTCGAGCAGGATCGAGCCGGCATCGGAGGGTACGAACTGGTTGGCCTTGCGGAGGATCTCTACCAGGTTGGCGGCGAGGTCGAACTCCGCCGGGAAATGCGACCCGGACAGCCGCTGCCGTTCGAGAAGCGGGGCCAGCTGCTCAGGCTCGAGGCAGTGGTAGGCCACCATGGGTGCGGTCAGCGCTCTATGAGGTCTCGAAGCTGCTGGGCTGCCTCGGTTCGGTTGAGGAACGATAGCAAAACCTCTCGAGGCGCCCAAGCTCCCCGCCGTCTCGGGGTCCGAACTCGGGGCCGCGGCGAGTCGCGGATATGATGAGTCGATGGCCTTGCTCACTCCGGCACCCTCCCGCCCCCTCCCAGGTGGCGTTCCTCGAAGCACGGCTCTCTCGTTGGCTTGCCCGCGTCGAAAGGAGCTCCGATGTACCGCTTTCTCGCCCCGGCTGTCGGCTTGCGACGCCACTCCATCGTTCTCCTAATGCTTGCCACGGCTGGCTTCGTGACGTCCGGCGTTCTCGCAGGGCCGCCTACCACTCGTGTGGAGCCGGTCAAGGAGGTTCTCGGCGGCCAGGAGGTGGTGGATTCCTACCGCTGGCTCGAGGATCAGGAGGCACCCGCCACGAGGCAGTGGATCGAGGCCCAGAACCACTACACCGACAGCCTGCTCTCCGGCCTTCCGGAACGCGAGGGGCTGGCCAAGCGCTTCACCGAGCTCTTGAAGGTGGATCACTACAACCTGCCTGTGCCCAGCCGGGACGGCCGCCGCTACTTCTTCGCGCGCCGCCTGGCCAACGAGGACCTCGCCACCCTGGTGATGCGCGACGCCGCGACCGGCAAGGACGAGGTGCTGATCGACCCTCACTCCTGGACGGCGGATCACAGCCGCAGCGTCTCGATGCTCAACATCAGCGAGGATGGCAGCCGCCTGGCCTACGAAGTGCGCCAGGGGGGCAAGGACGAAACCGAGATCCGCATCTTCGACGTCGCCTCTCGCCGGGACCTGCCGGACGTGCTCGCCGAGGCGCGCTATTTCAGCGCCGATTTCAGCCCCGACGGCCAGTCGCTCTACTACGTGCGCAACATGGCCGGCGGCCCGCGCCTCTTCCGCCATCGCTTCGGCAGCCCGGTAGGGGAGGATCGCGAGCTCTTCGGCTCCGGCTTCGGACCCGAGACCATCATGGCCGCCGGCCTCTCGGAGGGCGGTCGCTACCTGCTGGTGCAGATCTTCCACGGCGCCTCCGGCGACAAGACCGAGCTCTTCGTGCAAGACCTCTCGGCCGGCACGCCGATCCAGCCCATCGCCACCGACCTCGACGCCCGTTTCCTCGGCACCTTCGCCGGCGAGACCCTGGTGATCCTCACCAACTGGCAGGCCCCCAACAGCCGCATCCTGAAGGTGGACCTCGCCCACCCGGGCCGGGACCACTGGCGGGAGATCGTCCCCGAGCGCAAGGACGCCGTGATCGAGGCCATGACGCCGGCCTGCGGCCGCCTGTTCGTCAATTACCTCGAGAACGTCCGCTCCAAGGTCTTGACCTTCGACCTCGAGGGCAAGCCGCTGGGCGAGCTCGCGCTCGAAACCCTGGGCTCGGCGAGCTCCGTGCTCGGCCGCTGGCAGAGCCAGGAGGCCTTCTACTCCTTCCAATCCTTCGTGGTGCCGGAGCAGATCTACCGTTGGGACGCCGGCAGCGGCAAGTCGACGGTCTGGGCCCGACCCTCGGTGGCCCTCGGCAGCACCCAGATCGAGGTCGAGCAGGTGTGGTTCGAGTCCAAGGACAGCACCCGCGTACCGATGTTCTTGGTGCACGCCAAGGGGCTCGCTCTCGACGCCAGCCATCCCACCTACCTGACCGGTTACGGCGGCTTCAACGTCAACATGTCGCCGTTCTTCTCGGCTCTGGCAGCGATCTGGGTGGAGCGTGGCGGGGTCTACGCCGTGCCCGCCCTGCGCGGCGGCGGCGAGTTCGGCGAGGCCTGGCACCGCGCGGGGATGCTGGAGCAGAAGCAGCACACCTTCGACGACTTCATCGCTGCCGCGGAATGGCTGGTGCGCCAGCGCTACACCCGCCCCGATCGCCTGGCGGTGTCCGGCGGCAGCAACGGCGGCCTCCTGGTGGGGGCCTTCCTCACCCAGCGGCCGGACCTCGCCCGGGCGGTGATCTGCAGCTATCCCCTGCTCGACATGCTGCGCTACCACCGCTTCCTGGTGGCGCAGTACTGGGTGCCCGAGTACGGCTCGGCGGACAACCCCAAGGACCTGCCGGTGCTCGCCGCCTATTCGCCCTACCACCACGTCAAGCCCGGCACCGCCTACCCCGCCGTGCTGCTGGTGACCGGCGACGGCGACACCCGCGTGGCTCCCCTCCACGCCCGCAAGATGGCGGCCCTGCTGCAGTCCGTCGAAGTGCCCGGCCGCCCCACCCTGCTGCGCTACCACACCCAGCAAGGCCACTCCGGAGGCGAGCCGGTCTCCCAACGAGTCCAGGACTACGCCGAATCCGTGGCCTTCCTGCGCTGGCAGCTAGGAGTCGCGGGCGGGAGCTAGTGCGGGCGGTTCGATCGCTGCCCGGTGCAGCCTCAGCAACTCCTCCAGGCCGAGCTCTTCGGCGCGCAGGCCGGGGGGGATGGCTGCCAGGGCTATGGCTTGCTCGGCGCGCTCGCGGCCCCAGGCGTGGCCCAGGGCGTTTCTCAGCGTCTTCCGCCGCAGGCTGAAGGCCGCGAAGACGGTGGCCGCGAAGGCCGGCATCTCGGCGGCCGGCAGTGGCGGAGCTTTGAGCGTGAGGCCCACGTAGGCGCTTTCCACCTTGGGCGGGGGGCGGAAGCTGCCGGGGCGCACCTTGCCCAGCAACCGCGCCTCGGCCTGGGCCGCCACCAGCACGGAGAGGGCCCCGTAGGCCTTCGAGCCCGGGCCCGCCACCAGCCGCTCGGCCACCTCCTTCTGCACCAGGAAGGCCGCCCGCGGCACCGCCTCGGCCAGGGGCAGCACCTGCTGGATGAGGGCCGTGGCCAGGTTGTAGGGCAGGTTGCCGGCCACGAGAGTGGGCCGCGGCAGGCGCTCCCAGGCGAGGCTCAAGGCATCCGCCACAGCGAGGGAGAGCCCCGCCTCGGCTCGCAGCCGGAAGCGCAGTGAGAAGGCCCAGGCCCCGTCCACCTCGATCGCCAGCACCCGCGCCCCGTGGGCGAGGAGCTCGGCGGTGAGCACTCCCCCGCCCGGGCCGATCTCGAGCACCCGCTGCCCCTCGGGGGCCAGGAACTCCACCAGCGGCCGGCACAGCGTGCCGCTCGCCAGATGGTGCTGGCCGAAACGCTTCTGGTAGGCCGGGCGGCGCTGGCCCACGAGCCCCTAGACCACGACGTTGACCAGCCGGCCGGGGACCACGATCACCTTCTTCGGCGCGCGGCCTTCGAGCAGGCGCTGCACGGTCTCGGAGGCCACGGCACGCTGCCGAGCTTCCTCCTCGCCGAGGCCCGCCGGCACCACCAGGCGGTCCCTCACCTTGCCGTTGACCTGCACCACCAGGGTGATCTCCTCCTCGGCGGCCGCTTCTTCATCCACCTGCGGCCAGGGCGCGCAATGCACCGAGTAGGGCTTGTCCAGCCGCTCCCAGAGCTCCTCGGCCAGGTGCGGAGCCACCGGTGCCAGCAGCCGCAGGTAGACGTCCACCGCCTCCTGCCACTCGGCGCTGCCGGCCGCTCCGGCCTGGGCGGCCGAAGCCATCTCGTTCGAAAGCTCCATCAGGCTCGAGATCACGGTGTTGAAGCCGAAGGTCTCGAAGTCGGTCGTCACCCGGCGGATGGTCTGGTGAACCTTGCGGCGCAGGGCTCGAAGCACCGCAGGCTCGGCGGCAGCGAGTGTTTTCGGGGGCTCGAGGAAGAGGCTCCAGAGCCGCCGGAGCCAGCGCGCGGTGCCCTCGATGCCGGTACTGCTCCAGGGGCCGCCCTGGTCCCAACGGGCAAAGAACATCAGGTAGGCCCGAACGGTGTCGGCGCCGTAGCTCTCCACCAGGTTGTCGGGAGCCACCACGTTGCCTCGGCTCTTGGACATCTTCTCCGAGTCCTCGCCGAGGATGATCCCCTGGTTGTGCAGCTGGATCATCGGCTCGTCGCCGAGGGTGATGCCGAGGTCCCGGCAAGCTTTGTGGAAAAACCGGGTGTAGATCAAATGCATGGTGGCGTGCTCGATGCCCCCGGTGTAGGTGTCCACCGGCATCCAGTACTGGTACTCGGCCGGATGGAAGGGCCCTCGCTCCTCGTGCGGCGAGAGGTAGCGCAGGTGGTACCAGGAGGAGCACATGAAGGTGTCCATGGTGTCCGTCTCGCGCTCGGCCTCGCCGCCGCAGCGCGGGCAGCGGGCCTTGCGCCAGGTGGGATGGAGCTTGAGCGGGCTCTCGCCGGTGGGCCGCCAATCCACCTCGTCCGGCAGCAGCACCGGCAGCTCCTCCTCGGGTACCGGCACCACACCGCAGTCCTTGCAGTAGAGGATGGGGATCGGCGCGCCCCAGTAGCGCTGGCGGGAGATCAGCCAGTCCCGGAGCCGGAAGTTCACCGAGCGCTTGCCCACGCCCCGGGCCTCGAGCCAGGCCACCACCCGCTCGAACGCCTGGTCTGCCGGGGTGCCGGAGAGCTCGCCGGAGTGGACCATCTTGCCGTAGCCCGGGAAGGGAGCGGCCATCGTGTCGCCGTCGGCGAGGGTGCCGTCCGGCTCCTCGAGCACCACCCGCACCGGCAGGCCGTAGCGCCGGGCGAATTCGAAGTCCCGGCTGTCGTGGGCGGGCACTGCCATCAGGGCGCCGGTGCCGTAGGAGGCGAGCACGTAGTCGGCCACCCAGATGGGCACCCGCTCGCCGTTGGCCGGGTTGATCGCGTAGCCGCCCGTGGCCACGCCGGTCTTCTCGCGGTCGGCCGCCTCGCGCTGGACGTCGCTCTGGCGGGTGGCCTGTTCCACGTAGGCCGCCACCTTCGCCCGCTCGGCCTCGCTCGTCACCCTGGCTACCAGGGGGTGCTCCGGGGCGAGCACCAGGCAGCTCACTCCCCACAGCGTGTCCGGCCGGGTGGTGAACACCGGAATCGGCTCGCCGCCTTCGGTGCGGAAGCTCACCAGGGCCCCCTCCGAGCGGCCGATCCAGCGCTTCTGCAGGGTCATCACCCGCTCCGGCCAGGAGAGGCCGGAGTAGTCCAGCAATTCTTCGGCGTAACGGGTGGTGCGGAAGAACCACTGCTCGAGGTTGCGGCGGGTCACTGGCGTCTCGCAGCGCTCGCAGAGGCGGTCCTCGCCGATCACCTGCTCGCGGGCCAGGGTGGTGTTGCAGGAGGGGCACCAATCCACCGCCGCCGCCTGGCGGTAGGCAAGGCCGCCCTGGAAGAGCCTCAAGAAGAACCACTGGGTCCAGCGGTAGTACTCCGGGTCGCAGGAGACCATCTCCCGACGCCAATCGAACATCGCCCCCATGCGCTTCAACTGGCCGCGCATGCGCTCCATGTTGGCGTAGGTCCACTCCTTGGGATGGATGTTGCGCTTGATGGCGGCGTTCTCGGCCGGCAGGCCGAAGGCGTCGAAGCCGATCGGAAAGAGCACGTTGAAGCCGCGCATGCGCTGGAAACGGGCCCGGGCGTCGGCCGGCACCACCGCGTACCAATGGCCGATGTGCAGGTCTCCCGAGGGGTAGGGCAGCATGGTCAGGGCATAGTGCTTGGGCCGCGAGGAGTCGATATCGGAATCGTAGAGGCCGTCGGCGGCCCATTTGCCCTGCCAACGGCTCTCGATGAAGCTGGGGTCGTAACGTTCGGGCTGACTCATGGGGAACTCCTCGAAGAAGGCCGTGGAAGCGGCCGGTGCTACCGAATCCGGCACTGGATCGTATCACCCGGCCCCGCCGGCTCCTGTCGCTCCAAGCTACCCGGTCGCTGCCTGCGCCGCCGTGTCCTGGGCCCTGTCGGACACCCGCTCTCTCACTGTCGGACACCGCTTTCGGCTGCTCCGGGCTGGCTTCTCCGACTCTCGGCAGTGGCACCACCGTTGCTGTAGATTGATGCTGATTGCTTTTCAGTCCCGAGTCGGGCGCTTCCGGGCCACGAGGGCCCGGCTAGGCGCCCGAGCTATGCCGAGAGGAGCCCAGCCATGCCGCCCTTCCAGACGGATGCCACCTTCGAGACTCTGATCTTTTCCGTGACCTTCGACGCCGCCAAGATCGGCACTGCCGAGAATCCCATCCGCACCCTGCCGAGTGTGCTCGAAGTCGAGCAGGGGGACCACATCATCCGCTTCGACCTGGGCACCGTGAACTCCAAGCCCGGCGAGGAGGCGGTGTTCTACATCCAGGAGCCGATCGAGTGGTTCTTCGAGGACCAGCCGATCAACCGGCCACCCGAGTTCTCGAACCCGGCGGTGGAGGTTCCCGGCACGCTGCTCGCCACCCTCGATTCCAACCAGGACCCCAAAGGCCGGCTCTACGGCCTGAAGATCAACCTGATGTTCGACGGCCAGCTCTACACCTCGAAGGACCCGACCATCCTCAACCTGCCGCCCACCTGAGGCGAAGGGGTCAGGAGGAACGCTTCGCCACCTGGGCCAGCAGGGCCGGCAGCTCGCCGCTCTGGCGCAGGCGATCGAACCAAGGCAGCTCGAACCAGCGGCCTTCGACGCCGTTGCGCAGGGCTCGCTCGGCGTTGGCCAGGGCGGAGCTGTCGTCGCCCACCAGGGCGTAGACCAGGGAGGCCTCGTAGGCGGTCTGCGGGTTGTCGGCGGCGAGCCGCAACGCCGCCTGCGCCGCCGCCACGGCCTCCCTCTTCTTGCCCAGGTGGGCGAGAGCCTGGGCCCGCGTGGTAGCCGTCTGCCAGTCCCCCTCGGCCGCCCTCTCGGTGAGCCCGACGACCGTCGTGTAGTGCTTCTCGGCCTCGCTCCGCTCGCCCAGCATCCAGATGGCGTCCGCCAGGTTGAGAGCGGTGAAGGGATTCGAGGGCTCGAGAGCCAGGGCCTTCTCGAAGCTCTCCCGGGCTTCGCGATAGCGCCCCAGCAGGAATTGGGCGAGGCCCAGGTTCGAAAGCGGAACCACGCCCGGCGCCTCGGCCGAGATGCCGGCGTAGAGCTCGGCGGCCTTCTCGGCGCTGCCGTTCAAGAGCTCGAGCTGGGCGAGCAGGGCCCGGCCCTGATAGCTCGTGGGGAAGCGGTCCAAGAGCTCATCGAGGTGGGAACGGGCCGCCACGATCTCGCCCTGGCGCAGCTCCATGCCGGCCAGGGAGTAGAGCCGCCGCCAGGAGGGATGACGCTCGGCCGCCCGGCGCAGCAGCGCCAGGCCCTCCCTAGGCTTGCCCTGACGCTCGAGGAGCACTCCCCGCTGGGCGAGCACCCGCGGATCCCCCGGCTCGAGGCGCTCGAGCTCGGCAAGCGCCGCCTCGGCCTGGTCCAGCTGCTCGCCGGTCACCGCGACATCGAACAGGGCGAAGAGGGGCTGCGGGTCCTCGGGGGCGATCCGCCTCGCCGCCGCCACGTGGGCGAAGGCACGCTTTAGATCCTCGGCGTCCCGGGAGTCGGCGTAGCGGAAGCGCGCCACGTCCGCCGCCAGCAGCCAGCCGTCCAGGAAGCGGGGCGAACTCGCGAGGATGCCCTCGAGCTCCTGCTCGAGCTCGGCCAGGGAGGCCGAGCGGGGTTGCGACAGGAAACGCCGCTGCACCGAGAGGAAGCGCTGGTAGTCCTCGCTCGCCACCACCAGCTCGGAAGCTCCCGGCCTGAGCGGCCGGTCGCCGTAGCCGCGCGTGCCCAACAGTTCGCGCGTGTAAGCTAGAAACGGCGTCTGCCCAATGCCGCCGGCGACCAATACTACATGATCGAGATCGCTTAACTCTGGAAAGCCATTCCCCAACGGCCCCCAGAGGCAAACCCGATCGCCCACGCGCATGTCGGCCAGTTGACCCGTCACCTTGCCGACCACTAAATAGACGATATCCACGGCAACCGGCCGGCCGCCGTCTAAAACCGTGTCGTAAAGCGCGAACGGCCGCCCTAGAAGCGGATCGGACGAACCGGGCAACCGTAGCATGACGAACTGTCCCGGCCGGATGGCGGCGGCAAGCTCCGGCGCGTCCAGACGAAGGCGATAAGTCCCGCGCGCGACGGCTTGGTTTTCCAAAACGGGAAC
>CALMKX010000174.1 GCA_937867335.1 uncultured Acidobacteriota bacterium | reverse complement strand
CTTCAGGCCGTCCACGCAGCCGGCGGTCTTGAAGTCGATCTGCCCGTAGTTGGGCACCAGGCGCGTGCGCGTCGTCGGGTCGAGGATGTTGCCGACGCCACGCAGGAACATGTCGCGGCCCTGGCTGCCCGTGTAGCCCAGCGTGAGGTTGATGTCGCCCGGCAGTTCACGCGACAGGCTGGCGCCGTACTGCAGGTTGTACTCGTTCGGGTAGTCGTGCGTGTAGCCACGAATCGACAGCAGGTCGCGGAGCTGCGACCCGGCCACCGGATACGCCAGGCCGTTGTTCGGCACGTCGGCCGTCTGCACCCGCGACCGCAGGATGTAGTTCTCGATCGGCTGGATGCGGTCCTCGAACTGGCCCGGGCCGGTTTGATGGAAGAAGGTGTTGGTCTCGCCGGTCAGGTGGGTGATCAGCACATCCTCGGCGAGGTCGCCGTCGGCGTCGCCCACGGCGATGCCCATGTTGGCCTCGGGCAGGCCCAGCCCGTTGAGCGCCACGCCCGCTTCGAGGCCGACCTCCTCGAAACGCCGGCCGCGCAGGTTGTGCCACAGCTGGTTCGGCTGGCCGTCGTTGGCCACCAGCAGATCCGGCCAGCCGTCGCGGTCGAAATCCGCCGCCACCACACCGAGACCGGGTAGAGGAGGCTTTTCCGGAGTGAGCCGCGCCGAAGCCTCCTCGAAGGTGCCGTCGCCGCGGTTCACGTAGAAGAGGTCCGCCTCCCCCGCGAAGGACTGCGGGCCGCAGTAGTCCGGCCGCGAGGAGGGGGCAAAACAGGCCACCGGCGGGTCCAGCGGGTAGTGGACGTAGCGGGCCACGAAGAGGTCCAGGTCCCCATCGCGGTCGAAGTCGAAGAACGTGGCGGCCACCGCGAAGCCAGAGCCTCCTACCCCCGCCCGAACCGTCGCGTCCTCGAAGCGCTTGCCGGCCACATTGCGCAGCAGGCGGCTGCCGCCGAAGCCGGCCACGAAGAGGTCCACGAAGCCGTCGCCGTCGTAGTCGCCGGTGGCCACCCCCAGGCCGTAGAGCTTCACGCCCGCCCCGGTGGCCGCGGTGACGTCCACGAAATGCGTCTGGGGCCGCCCATCCGGCCCCCGGCCGAGATCGTTCCTGTACAACCGGGCTCCCTCGGGGCCGCCGCTTGGGCCCTGCTTCGACAGCTGCCCGCCCTGAGCCAGGAAGAGATCCAGGTCGCCGTCTCGGTCGAAGTCCAGGAAGGCCGCGCCCCCGCCCATGATCGCCGGCAGCTGCAGCGCTTCCGCCCCGCTCGCCCGGTAGGTGAACTGCAGGCCGGTCTCCAGGGTGGCATCCTCGAAGCGGAAAGCCGGCTCAGGCGGGGGCGCCGCGCCCAGGAACAGGCTCGCGGCCAGGAGTGGACCCACCACCCCTGGCCGAGCCAGAAAAGAAGCAAGCTCGAAGCGCACGGGCCGAGTCTACCTGCTCGGCCCGGCCGGAACTCGAGGCAGGGCCGTCCCTAGCCGCAGGAGCCGCCCACGCAGTGGAAGCAGGCGCTGCTGCACTCGCTGCCCACGCCGCCGGTGCACAGCGAGACGTTGCCGCTGTTGTCGTTGCAGAACGGGGCCGAGACGTCGCTCATGGTGGCCGAGGTGTAGGTGTCGCCGCAGAGGATGGCGCGGTCGTCCGTGCCGGCGTTGTTGGCCAGCCAGGACTTGTTGTAGAGGTAAGTTGAGCCGCTCGCGGAGCGGCCGGTCTTCCAAGAGCCGTAGGTGACGTTGGTGGAGGCGATGGCGGCGTTCCAGGTGCCCTTGCCGTTCGGCCAGTGGAGCATGCCGCCCACGCCGATGGCATAAGGGCCGTAGACGGTGTCGTCGCGCTGGGTGTACCACTGGATGTCACCGTTGCCGGAGCAGTTGGCGGCGCCGTGGTGCACCCAATGGCCGTAGTAGGCCATCCAGCCGTTGCCGTTCCAGTTGCCCATGCGCTGGCGGTAGTTGTTGGTGGTGCGTTTCACGATGTTGCAGGACTTCAGCACCGGCACGCACTCGCCCTTGTCCACCGAGCCGAGCGGGTTCTCGCAGCCGCCGGGGCCGTCGTTGCAGTAGAGGTCGGTGGGGTGGGTGGTGGTGGCGTCGTTGTTGAGCGAGCCGCAGGTGGAGTCGCCGAAGGTATCGCCAACCCAGTCCTTGAAGGTCTGGGTGCAGCCGGCGACCCGAGTGGCCACGGGGAGGGTTCCGGTCGAGCCCAGGCGGGCGATCTCGAGGGCGTTCTCCTGCTTCAAACGCTGGCGCGAAGCCGGCTCCAGCACGGCCGCCTCGACCGGGGCGAGCGCCAGCAGCCGGGAGGGCACTTTGGCCTCGAGCGGCGCCACGGCGAGGTAGATCTCCACCGGCTCGTGGCGGCTCACGAAGGCGTCCGTCACCAGCACGGGGTTGGGGAAGGTAGCGGCCACCGCCACCTGCACACGACCTTCTTTCTCCAGGTTCAAGAAGGCTACGTAGTTGCCCGGAGAGGTCTCGATGTGCGCCACTTCCTCCGGCTTCACCAGCCGGGCGCCAGCGGCGAGGGCTTCCTCGAGGGTGGCCCCTTGGCCGATTCCCACCTTGGCGTTGGTGGAAAGCACCGAGGTCTGGGCCAAGACGGGCAGGGTGACGAGGGCCGCGAGCAGGGCCGCGACCAGGGTAGAACGAGTTTTCGACATGCTGAGTTCCTCCACAAGGGGTTCCAAGTTCTTGCCGGGTCCGCCCCGGCTCAGGGGGAGGAACGCTGCGACCTGGGCGATCCCCTCACCCGATCTCGAAACGACTTGCTCGGAACCGAGCCCTTCACTTCCGAGAGATGCGAGGCTCGCCGTGTCAGCTCGCGGCCGTTATGCTTGTGCATGTCTTCAAGGGTTATGAACGAGCCAGGAAGAACGCTGAAGCCCGTCAAGACGGAGCCGAACCTGGCACAGGCCGGGGAGGCCGGGCCGGACCCGGGCTGGGCCAGGCTGCGGCAGGACCTGGCCGGCGCCATCGCTCGCCGCTGCCCGAGCTGGCTGCGGAGCCGCGCGGAGGACATGGTCCAGGCGGCGATGATCAAGGTGATGGAGCTCGGCCGAAAGGGTGAGGGAGAGCGGGAGCTCTCGTCGTTCTACCTGTATCGGGTGGCCCACAGTGCCCTGGTCGACGAGATCCGTCGCCAGAAGCGCCGGCAGGAAGTAGCGCTCGAGAGCGGGAGCGAGGACGACCCGGTGCCGGCCGAGCTGGTGGCCGCGGGAGCCGACCCGGAGCGCAGCAGCTCTTCGCGCGAACTCGGCCTGGCGATTGCGAGCTGCCTCGGTGCGATGCAGCGCGACCGCCGGTTGGCGGTGACGCTCTATCTCCAGGGCCATTCGGTGCCCGAGACGGCGCAGTTGCTCGACTGGCCGGCCAAGCGCACCGAGAACCTGGTCTACCGGGGGTTGGCGGATTTACGGCAATGCTTGTTGGGGAAGGGGCATCGGCCATGAGCGAACGAGAGCCGCCGGACGTCGAGCGCCTGCGTGCCGCGCTGGCGGAGCTGGCAGGAGAGCCAGGGAGCGAGCCGGTGGATGCCGGGCGAATCTTCGACGCCGTGCACGCCCGGCTGAGCGCCGAGGAGCGCCGGAGAGTCGTGGAGCAGCTAGCGGTCGATCCCGAAGCGGCCCTCGCCTGGCGGCTGGCCCGCGAACTCGCGCCACCGGAAGACCGTGCGGAGGAAGTGCCCCGGACGCCGGTTCGCCGGCCCTGGCTCTGGGCTCTGGCCGCGGCTGTTCTGGCGTTCGTGCTGGTGGGCGGCTTCTGGCTCAGGGGCCCCAGCCCGGGCCCGCCGGTGTACCGCGGCAACCCGGCCGCCGAGCTGGCGCCCCAGCCGGCCTCGGGGGGCCAGCTCTCGAGGGCCGCCGCGGAGCTCGGCTGGACGGCCCTGCCGGGGGCGAAGTACCACCTGCGGGTGCTCACTCCGGACCTCGAAGTGATTGCCGAGCCGCCGGAGCTCTCCGAGCCGCGCTACCGCCTCGAGGAGGCCGAGCTGGCTCGGCTGCCGCCGGGCAGCCGGCTGCTCTGGCAGGTCGAGGCTCGAACGCTGGATGGGCGGGTGGTGGTTTCTCCGACCTGGAACCTGGAGCTTCCCTAGCGGGGGCTTGAGAAAGGAGCGCAGCCATGTTTCGACGTTCACTCCCGGGGCTCTGTGCCCTGTTGGCGACTTGCCTCGTGGTGGTGGGCGCCGGCCCACTCGCGGCCCAGACGCCGACTCGCCAGATCACCTTCCAGACGGCCCTCGAGACGTTCTTCGTGGGTCACACCGCCCTGGTGACCGTGGCCGAGATCGGAGCGGCCGGGGCCAGCTCCAACGTGCGCATCGACCTCTTCGACGACCACGATGTGCGGGTGGGTACCGCGGTGGGCGTCCTGGGCCGGGCTGCACCGGTGCGCCTCGAGCTGGTGGTGCCCGCTTCGAGCACCAGCTCTCAACGCCGCCAGCTCCGGGCGAGCGTGACCCTCACCCAGCCGGACGGCAACGGCAGCATTCCCACCTTCACCTTCGAAGAGCTCGACATCAACGACCTGCGGGCGATTCCCAAGATCTCTTGCGGCAAGCCCCAGCACAGCCAGGATCCGGTCTTCGACTGCCCGGGCGCCGTGATCACGGACTTGATCCTGGGCAGCTGATGGCCCAGCGGCCCCGGCAGGCTCTCGCCGCCCTGGCTCTCCTCGGTGGCCTCGCGTCCGCCGGGGCGAGCGGCGCGGCGGTGAAGGGGGAGTTCGAGAGCTGCCTCCCGGCGGGCGAGGTGGCTCCCACCTATCTGCAGCTGCAATGCCTCTATCGGGCCGGGGCGCGCAGCGGCAACCTGGCCGAGACCCGCCGCCGCCTGGAGCTCCTGGGCGGCGGCACGCTCGAGCACCCCTGGCCCACCCTGGTGCTCGCGGCCGCCAGCCGAGAGATTTCGGCGGCTCGGGCCCTCGAGCTCTACCGCTTGGCCGCCGAGGGCTTCGCCCGGAGCGGCGAGGCCGAAGGCGAAGTGATCGCCCGCCACAACCTGCGCAACGGGCTCTACGACCACGGCGAGCCAGAGGCGGCCAGCCGACAGGTGGAGCTCGCCCTGGCCGCCGCCCGGGCTTCGGGAGATCGCATGGCGCTCGCCCGCGCCTCGGTTCTGGCGGCCGAGCACCAGTCGGCCCTCGGCCACCGGCTGGGCGAGGCCCGAGAGGCCCTGCTCGCGGCCCGTGAGCTGGCCTTTCCGGCAGGCCCCATCGGCCTGCGGCGCACCATTCTGCTCTCCCTGGCCAACCTCAGCCTCGAGCTCGGGCGCTACGACGAGGCGATCGAGGCCCTCGAGCAGCACCAGCGACTACGGCAGGAGGATGGCCTGGCGATCGACGCCGCCACGGTGGCCTTCAACCTGCTCAATGCCCGCATCACCCGCGAGGAGGAAAGCCCCCGGCCGGGCGCCCGGCCGGAGCTCGTGGCCGCCGCCGAAGCCACGCTCGCAGAAGTCCAGGAGCTCGGCGCCACCACCACCGAGGCGCGCACCCACGGCATGCTCGGCCATCTGCTGGCGACGAGCGACCCCGAGCTCGCGGCGCGGCATCTGGCTCGCTGCCTGGCTCTCGAAGCCGGCTTCCACCATCCCGAAGAGCGGGTGCTCTGCCTCGGCTGGCTGGCGGGGATCGAGGCAGCAAAGGGCCGCGAGAGAGCCGAGCGGCTGAGCCGCGAAGCGCTCGCCCTCGCCACCTCGACCGGCGACGACCTGCTCGTGGCTTACGCCTGGCAAGCGAGGCTCCGGCTGGTGTGGCGAGTCTTGCCGCCGGCTGCGGCGCTCGCCGAATCCCGCTCGGCGCTCGCGAGCATCGAGCGGCTCCGGCTTTGGCAGCCGGACGCCGCGGCCCGGGCGGGCCTCT
>CALMKX010000173.1 GCA_937867335.1 uncultured Acidobacteriota bacterium | reverse complement strand
CCGAGATCACCGCCCCGGCACCGCTCGCCCGGCGCGCGCCGGAGGTTCCCGGGCCGAGCGCCGAGCCGCGGCCGATCCTGGTGCGGGTGGGCCTGGCGAGCGATCTTGCCAGCTTCTCCCTGCCCTGCTGCCAGCGCTCGCTGGTAATCGAGGCCTCGGCAGCTCGGACGCCGCTCGACGAGGACCTGAACGTGGCTCCCGGTAGCGTGGGGGTAGCCTCCGGGAGCTTTCGCCTGCAGGTGGCGGCGCTGCGCGACGAAGCCGCCGCTGCCGCCCTCGCCGAGCGCCTCGCCAGGCGAACCGGCCAGCCGGCGGATTCGTTCTACGACGCCGGGGTGGACCTCTACCGCGTGCGTCTCGGTCGCTACCCCGGCCGCCCGGAAGCCGAGGCGGCACGCCGTAGCCTGGGAGCCGATGCCGCAGGAGCCTGGCTGGTGGAGGAGCGTAGCGAAGGCGCCGGAGAGGCCGGCTTCGCCTTCAACCTGCGCCGAGGTGGAGCCACCGAGAGCGTGCCGGGCCGTTTCCTCGCCCTGGCCAGCGCGGGCGGCGAGCCGATCGCCTATCAGGGGCGGCGCTACCGGGGCCGGCTGGTGCTCTTCCTGAACGACCGCGGCGGCCTGAACCTGATCAACGAGCTCCCCCTGGAGGACTATCTGCGCGGAGTGGTGCCGATGGAGATGGGGCCGGAAGTCTACGGCCGACTCGAGGCGCTCAAGGCCCAGGCGGTGGCCGCCCGTACTTACACCCTGGCGAACCTCGGCCAGTTCGCCGCCGAGGGCTTCGACCTCTGCGCCAGCCCGCGCTGCCAGGTCTACGGCGGGCAATCCGCCGAGCACCCGCTGAGCGACCGCGCCGTGGCCGAAACTGCCGACCAGGTGTTGATCTACCAGGGCCAGCCGATCGAGGCCCTCTATACCGCCAGTTGTGGCGGCCACACCGAGGACGTCCACGTGGTGTTCCCGGCCAAGAACCAGGCCTATCTCAAAGGAGTTCCCTGCGAAGAAGCGGGCGCCCAGACGCTGGCGAGCAGCCTGCCTCCCGGCTCGCCCTTCCCCTACGCCCTGGCGATCGAGCTGGTGCCGGCGCTCGCCCACAAGGAAGGCCCGGCGGCGCTCGAGGAAGCGCTCGAGGAGCTCGCCACCCGGGCCGCCTGGCCCGCTCCGGCCGGCGGCCTGCGCTCCCTCGAGCGGTCCGAGGTGGCGCGCTACCTGGTGGCAGCCTTCCGGCTGAGCCCAGGTGCCGGGGATCTCGATGCCTGGCTGGTGCGCCAGGGCTGGCTGCCGCCGCTCCTGGCCCCCACGCTCACCACCCTCGAGATGCAGGAGGTGGTGTTGCTCGCAGCCGAGCGCCTGGGTCTCCTGACTCGCCTCGAAGGGCTGTTCCTCGGCCGGCGAGGCCGGGAGTTGCGCCTGCTCACGCCGCAGGAGCAGGCCCTCTCGCTGCCCTCTCGGCTCCGCGCCTACCGCGCCGAGGGCGGCCGCCGGGTAGCCGGCGACCTCAACCTCGCCCCCGGGGACCGCGTTCGGGCCTACCTCGCCGGCTCCGCCCTCGTGGCGCTGGTGGCCGACGTGGATCCGCGCCGCCTGCCGCGCGACGCAGCCGCCCCGCTCTCCCACTGGAATCGCTTCAAGAGCGAAACCGAGCTCGCCGGCCGTGTTCGCGAGCGCTACCCGGAGCTGCGCTTCAAGAGCTTCGAGGTCCTCGAGCGGGGACCCTCCGGGCGCGTGAGCCGGCTCCGGCTCTTCGGCAAGGGCCCCAGCGTCGACGTCAGCGGCCTCGACGTGCGCTTCCTCTTCGACCTGCCCGAGACCCAGTTCACCGTCAAGAAAGCCAAACAGGGGCGCGCCGGCCATGGCTGGATGTTCAGCGGCCAGGGCTGGGGGCACGGCGTGGGCCTGTGCCAGACCGGCTCGTTCGGCATGGCCGGCCGGGGCGCCCTGTACCGGAACATCCTGGCCTACTTCTACCAGGGAACCGAGCTCGCCCGGGTGAGGAAGGAGCCGGGAGTTCCCTAGCGGACTGGAATCCCGGCGGCGGGTATGATGGCCCCCTCGGTGCCGGGCTTCGGTACCCCTCGAACGTGATGATTCCCATTGTTCTCTCCGGCGGCAGCGGCACCCGCCTTTGGCCGGTCTCGCGGGCTTCGCATCCCAAGCAGTTCGTGGAGCTCCTGGGCGAGCCTCTGCTCGCCCGCACCTTGAAGCGCCTCGCGCCGCTCGGCAGCGCGCGAGTGCTGGCTCTGGCCGATCAGCGCGCGCTCACCGAAAAGCTGCTCCGAAGCCTCGGCCTGCCTGCCTCGGCCGGGCTCTACGAGCCGATGGGTCGCAACACCGCGCCGGCAGTGGCCTTGCTCTGCCGGCTGCTCGAGCTCGAGGGCCGCTCGGACGAGGTGGTGGGCATCTTCCCGGCGGACCACTTCGTGCGCGACGAGGCCGAGCTGGTGGCCGCCTGCCGTCTGGCCGAGGCCTGCGCCCGCCGGGGCCAGGTGGTCACCCTCGGCATCCGGCCCACCTACCCGGCCACCGGCTACGGCTACATCGAGATCGAGCCGGCGACCTACCTCGAAGGCGAAGGCCACCGCGCCCACCGCGTGCGGCGCTTCTGCGAGAAGCCGGATCGCGCCACGGCCGAGGGCTTCCTCGAGGCCGGCGGCTACTTCTGGAACGCCGGCATGTTCGTGTTCGAGGCGAGGGTGATGGCTGCGGCCTTCGCGCGGCTGATGCCCGAACTCTGGCAGGCCTTCCAGTCCTTGGCTGCGGACCTCTCGAACCTCGAGCCGATCTACCGCGGCCTCGCCCCCGAGAGCCTGGATTTCGGCATCATGGAGCACCTCGCCGAGCAGGTGAGCATCCCCTGCGACCTCGGCTGGAGCGACGTTGGCTCATGGGACGAGGTGGCCCGCCTCCTGCCCGCAGGCGAGCATGTGTTCCGGGCCGCGAGCGCGGGCAGCGTGGTGGTGCCCCACGGCGCCAAGGTCTACGGCTTGATCGGCGCGCCGGACCTGATCGTGGTCGACACCGCTGACGCCTTGCTGGTGATGCACCGGGATCACAGCCAGCAGGTGAAGGTGCTGCTGGCCGAGCTCAAGGCCGCCGGCCGCCGCGAGGCCGAGGAGCATCGCTACGAGCACCGGCCCTGGGGCAGCTTCGAGATCCTCCACGAGGCCGGCCACTTCAAGACCAAGATCCTGCGCGTGGACCCCGGCCAGCAGCTCTCCTACCAGAGCCACCGCCACCGCTCCGAGCATTGGGTGGTGGTAGCCGGCCACCCCGAGGTGGTGCTCGACGGCCAGGTGCACCGGCTCGGCCCGGGCGAGGCCATCCACATCCCCCAGGGCGCCCGCCATCGCATCCGCAACCCGGGCGAAACGCCGGTGGAGCTGGTGGAAGTTCAGACCGGTAGCTACTTCGGCGAAGACGACATCGAACGCTACGAAGACGACTATCAGCGCGTCTGAGCCCCCTCGGGGCCAAGAAGCTCTACCCGAAGCTGGGGCAAGCGCCGCGAGCTCGAGGCTCGGCTGGTACCATCGGGGGAAGCTCGCCGGCTCCTTTCTGCTGTGGCGAGCTCCCTGAGATGAGCCTGCAACCTCACCGCGTCCCTCGTCGCCACCTGATCTCGGTGGCGCCGATGATGGACTACACCGACCGCCACTTCCGCTACTTCCTGCGCCAGCTCACGCGCTGCAGCCTGCTCTACACGGAAATGGTGCACACCGGTGCCGTGCTCCACGGGCGCGAGGACCTGCTGGCCTTCAGCCCGGAAGAGCATCCGATCTCCCTGCAGCTGGGCGGCGAAGACCCGGACGCCCTCGCCCGCGCGGCCGAACGGGCCTTCGCCGCCGGCTACGATGAGGTGAACCTCAACGTCGGCTGCCCCTCCGAGCGGGTGCAGACCGGCCGCTTCGGCGCCTGCTTGATGCGCACACCTGAGGTGGTGGCCCGGGCGGTCGAAGCCATGCGCTCCGCGGTGCCGCTGCCGGTGACCGTGAAGCACCGCATCGGCGTCGACGAGCTGGACCGCTACGAGGACCTGCTCGCCTTCGTGGACGCGGTGGCAGCCGCCGGCGCCGACCGGCTGATCATCCATGCCCGCAAGGCCTGGCTCTCCGGCCTTTCGCCCAGGGAGAACCGCACGGTTCCGCCGCTGCGCTATGGAGAAGTCCACCGCCTCAAGGGCGAGCGCCCGGAGCTCGCGATCGAGATCAACGGCGGCATCGTCGACCTCGACCAGGCTGCGGCCCATCTCGCCGTGGTGGACGGCGTGATGATCGGCCGCGCCGCCTGCGACGACCCCTACCTCTTCGCCGAGGTGGACCCGCGCTTCTACGGCGATGCCGGCCCGCCGCCGAGCCGTCGCGAGGTGATCGCCGCCATGCTGCCCTATCTCGAGCGCTGGCTCTCGGCCGGCACGCCCCTGGCGCGCATCACCCGCCACTGGG
>CALMKX010000172.1 GCA_937867335.1 uncultured Acidobacteriota bacterium | reverse complement strand
GCAGCGGGCGGGGAGGGACCGCCGCCGGCGGCCGGGGTGCGCTGATGCAGGAAGCCGCCAGGCCGGCCAAGGCCACGGCGGCGAGCCAGGAGCGCTTCATCGTCGCGGCCTGAGGCCGGCGCTCTTCACTTCGCGGCGGTAGTCGGTCACGGCGTCGAGCAGGATCGGCTTGGTGGTCTCGAACAGGCGGCTGATCAAGTTCGCGGGCAGGCGGTGGCCGAGGTAGTCGAGGTCCCGGAACTCGCTGTGGTCCTCCTCGGGCTCGGTGACGCTGCGGTCGCTGCCGTCCTTGCGTCGCCGCGGCGCTCCGGCCAGAGGCTCGAGGCGGAAGTTGGTGGTGTAGAGGGTGGGGCGGCGCTCGGTGTAGCGCGAGTTGATGATCAAGTAGAGCAGGTTCTGCACCCAGGGCGTGGGCTTCTGCGCGCCGAGCTCGTCGATCACCAGGAGCTCGGCTTCGATCACCGGGTCGAGCACCTCGCTCATCGAGCGGCTGGCCGCCGCGCCGAAGGTGGACTGGATCTGGTACACCAGCTGGGTGAATTCCACGAAGCGGGCCCGCCGCCGGTAGCGATCGACGAGCTCGCGGGTGAGGGCGGAGGCGAGGTGGGTCTTGCCGCTGCCGGTGGGCCCCACGAAGATCAAGCCGCTTGTGGCGAAGCTGCCGTCGCTGTTCTGGAAGTTGTTGACATAGAGCCGGCTCTCGGCGAGGGCCCGTTCGAGCTGGCTCTTCGCCGCCGGCGAGTAGTGGTCGGTCTTGAAGCCCTCGAAGGTGCAGCCGCGGTAGCTCGCCGGGATCCCGCTCGTGGCATGGAGCTGGGCTCGCAAGAGGGCGGAGCGGCAGTCGCAGGGAGTGGCGGTGCCGGCTCCGCCGTCGGCCTGGACCCGCCAGCCCCGGCCGCCGCAGAGCGGACAGGCTTCGGTCGCCGCGCCGGCGAGATCTTCCGTCATACCGAGGATGCTAACAGGGAAGGCCGAGAGAGGGCGCGCGGGGCGCGGTGTCGCGCGCCCCGCGGCAGGGCAGGGCTACTGCTCGTCGGCCGAGGGGCCGTAGGCGGCCGGCACGGCGACGTCGTTCAGGCGGAAGTACAGGCCCAGCTGGGCGCGGTGGTGGACGATGTGGTTCAGGATCATGTCGCGGATCACCGCCGCCCGCGGCATGGCGAAGAGCGTCTGGCCCCCGGCCTTGAGGGCCCAGGTCTCGCCCCAGGCGGCGTCGCTGGCGCCCTCGACAGCTTCGCGGAAGCGCTTGGCGTTGTCTTCGAACATCGCCACCACTTCGGCGCGCTGGGTGAAGTTGGGCGACTTGTAGGCCTCGCCTCCGACCGGCGCGATATCGAACTCCGGAGTGCCCATGGTATCGGCGCCCCAGCCGTACATCTCGGCGATGTGGGTGGCGAGCTTGCCGAGGGTCATCGATTTCGCGTGCGGCTGCCAGCCGAGTTTGTCCTCGGGCAGGCGCTCGAGGAATTTGCGGGTCTTGGCCGTTTCATGGTCGATCTCGGGAAGAAGCATTTGACTCATGGACATCTGCAGTCTCCTTGGGTAGTCCCCTGACCTCGAGGGCGGAGACTATCAGGGCTCCGACCTGCCGGCGCGACTGCTAAGCTATTGCCGAGTGACAATTTCCTGGAGGGGTTGCGAATGCTTGCTTCGAGTCGACTTGCCGGGATCTTTCTCAGCCTACTGATCCTCACACCCACAGTCTTCTGCACGGAAGGAGTCGCCGGCGCACCGCCGACCGGCCCGGTGGCCGCTCGGGCTGCCGACGGCGGTGGCGCCCTGCCGAACCCCATCCTCTTCGTTACCCAGACGCCGGTGCCGTACGACTTCGCCACCATCGGCTCGGTGTTCGCCAACCAGGGGGGCGGGTTGGTGGAAGCCGCCCGGGGCGGGGATCTCTATCTGCGCTACCCCAACGGCACGCTGCGCAACCTCACCCAGGAGGCCGGCTACGGCACCACCGGCTTCCAGGGCTCCGGGGCGATCGCCGTGCGCAACCCCTCGGTGGACTTCTCCGGCACCAAGGCGGTGTTCAGCATGGTGGTGGGAGCGCCCACCCAGCAGTTCCAGACCGGCACCTACTTCTGGCAGCTCTACGAAGTGACCGGCCTCGGCAGCGGGCAGACGGCGGCCATCACCAAGGTGGCGCACCAGCCCGGCAACGCCAACAACGTGATGCCGATCTACGCCTCGGACGGGCGCATCCTGTTCGTGTCGGACCGCCCCCGCTCCGGCGAGGCCCATCTCTACCCGCAGCTGGACGAGTACGAGTCCACCGCCACCAACACCGGCCTGTGGAGCCTGAACCCTGCCACCGGTGAGCTCAAGCTGCTGGAGCATTCGCCTTCGGGGCTCTTTCACCCCACGCTCGACCGCTACGGCCGGGTGATCTTCACCCGCTGGGATCACCTCCAGCGGGACCAGCAGGCGGACACCGACGTGCTCTCGGGGGATACCTACGGCACCTTCAACTACGCCAGCGAAGCGGCCGGGGCCGCAGCCCTGCCCGTGCGCGACGAGGTCTACCCGGAGCCGCGGCCGGCGCGGCAGGACTTGCTCGCCGGCACCAACCTCGAGGGGCACACCTTCAACCACTTCTTCCCCTGGCAGATCTCGCAGGACGGCACGGGGGAGGAGACGCTGAACCACATCGGCCGCCACGAGCTCCACGGCTACTTCAACCGCGCGCTCAACGACGACGGCAACCTGAGCGAGTTCATCGCCGAGACCTCGGGCCGCCACAACCCGAACGAGCTCGAGAACCTGCTGCAGATCCGCGAGGACGTGCTGGCCGCGGGCACCTACCTGGGGATCGAGGCGCCGGAGTTCACCAGCCACGCTTCCGGCCAGGTGGTGGCGCTCGCAGCGCCGCCGGGCCTCTCGGCGGACCAGATCTCGGTTTCCTACCTCACCCATCCGGCCACCGGTACCACGGTGCCGGACGGCCAGAACCCGCCGCCGGAGCACACCGGCCACTACCGCGAGCCGCTGCCGCTGGCGGACGGGCGGGTGGTGGTGGCGCACACCACCGAAACGCACGGCGTGCGCAACTTGGGCTCGCGGTCGAACCCGCAGCCGAACTACCGCTTCCGCCTGAAGCTCTTGACCAACGGGCCGGACGGCTACCTGCGCGCCGGCACGGCGCTGACGGCCGGGATCAACAAGACTCTCTCCTACTGGGATCCAGACGTGCTGGTGAGCTACAGCGGCGAGATGTGGGAGCTCGACCCGGTGGAGGTGCGAGCGCGACCGGTGCCGCCGCAGCCCAAGCCCGCGCTGCCGGCGCAGGAGGCGGGAGTGTTCTTGGCCCAGGGCGTGGCGCCGCGGACGCTCTCGAAGGACCTCGCGAGCCGAGGGCTGGCCCTGCTCTCGGTGCGCAACGGCACGTTCCGGGACCACGCGGACCGCCAGCAACCGTTCAACCTGAAAGTGCCGGGCGGCGTGCAGACGCTGGGAGCAGGCGGCACGATCTACGCGATCGGCCATCTGCAGCTGTTCCAGGGGGATCAGATCCGGGGCCTGGGCGGCACCGTGAACCCGCGGCCGGGCCGGCGGGTGCTCGCGCAGGTGTTGCACGACGCAGCGGCGCTGGGGGCGAATCCGCCGGACCCGGGCGGCCCGGCGGGAAGCACGGCCGTGGCGCTGGATGGTTCGGTGGCGGCCTTCGTGCCGGCCCGCCGGGCCCTCTCCTGGCAGCTGGTGAGCCCCACGGGCACGCCGGTGGTGCGGGAGCGCTACTGGCTCGGCTTCCAGCCCGGGGAGCTCCGGGCCTGCGACGGCTGCCACGGCGTGAACAGCACCAACCAGGCAGGAGGCCCCGCGGCCACCAACGCGCCGCAGGCGCTGCAGCAGCTCCTCCAGCATTGGAAGGCGCAGACCGGGGCGATCTTCTCGGACGGCTTCGAGTCCGGCGACCTGGCCGGCTGGGTGGTCGGGCCGTAGAGGATCTCAGGGGGAGCGAGCCCCTGCGGTCGCTGCCCTCGACCCTCTAGGGGTGGCTCCAGGCGAGGGAGTCAAGGCTCGGCGAGCAAGGCGCCAGGCCCTGCGTGTCCGGAGCGAGGAGCAGTAGAAGGGAAGCTGATGTAGAATCTCACATAACATCCGCGATCAGCGAGACTCGCTTCAGGGTCCGTTGACTTTTTCTGGAGGCTTCCCGATGAGACGATGGAGAGGGCCTTTGCCTACAAGGCTTCTCGCGCTGGCCCTGCTGGCCTTGTTGCCAGTAGGGGCAGCGTGGGCCCAAAACAGTATTGGCGGTGATACTTTCGCTCCTGGTGAGGCGGACTTTGTCCAGAGTGGCAGCGAGTTGGGTCGTGGGCCGGGATTCCAATTCTCGGACGCGTTCTACTCTGCCAATGGGATCAACGGCCAGGAGCTGCGCAACCAGGAGAATGGAGCCACCGGCCCGAGCCGCTTCGGCGCCTTCTACCGTGGCCCGGGCGACGCCTTCGTGGGCACTGGCGTAGCACCGGACAGCCGCTTCCTCGATGACACCCGCATCCGCATCCACAACATGGGCACCAACGCGGCCGGGTCGCTGCTCTTCTATCCGGATCCGCCGGCCTTCTTCTTCGAGAGCGCGTTCCTCAACCAGGAGACCAAGGACCTCACCAACCGTTCCTTCGTCTTCCTGTTCCCGCGCCAGAAGCAGGCTGCGAACACCGTGGCAGGCTGCAACGGCAACCCGGCTTCCGGCGACCTGCTCGATCCGGCTCCCTGCAACCGGCGCCAGGACAACATCTTCGACACCGGCAACGGCTACCTCACCAAGAACCCGCTGCAGCTGTGGCGTATCGTCTTCGTGACCTGGGACGGCCCGGACGTCAACACGGCGGAATGCCGGGACGAGATGGCGAAGCTCGCCGCCCGCAACGGCGTCGACACCGATGGCACGCCGATCTTCCGCCGTGTGCGGGAGATCTTGGACGTCGCCGGGCCGGACATGATCGCCGGCCAGGGCGCCAGCCAAGTGGTGGTGCACAACGCCCTTCCGGGTGCGCACGGCCTGCCCAACCCGGACCCGCGCAATGACATTCCCGGCGTGGTGTCGAGAGAGCGCGGCCAGATCTGCGTCAACGTGCGCACTCGCCGGCAGGTGGACGGCGCAGGCCATGCGGCACGCCCCGATGACCCTTCCACTCCGCAGAACGAGGCATTGGACGGGCCTCCATTCGTGGTTTGACCCATCCTCATCGACCCCCGTGCGGGGTCAGTGAGCGCAGACGCAGTCGCAGTTCCTACCGTCGACGAAGACATCCTGCAGAACTTTGTCTGCCTGCGTGAAACCGGGCAGCTGTGCGAAGTACCCGAGCTCCACCTCACGCCGTTCATCCAGCGCCTACCGCTTCCGCCCGACGCTGACCAAGTTGCTCGCGTGCGCCAGTTGGTGCCTGCGGTGGATCCCAACGACAACTGCAAGGCGGAGTATCCACCGGCGAACGACCCCACCGATGGGTGCAACCTCTACCCTGGAGAGCCCGGTGCCAACCGGCCTCCGGACCGTGCCCTTCAGCGGTACGCGGACTTTCGGCCGGTCAAGCAGTACGAGATGTACGTACGCTCGTTCGAACATCAGTTCCACCCGGAGCTGATGCAGCCCTCGACCGTCTGGGGCTACGGAACGCGCAACGGGCGCACCTACAGCCCGGGCCCGACCTTCCACGAGCACTATGGCAAGCCGATCGTGGTGCGGATTCACAACAACCTGCCCGCGGGCTTCCCGGGCAACGACGGTTTCGGCATTCCGCAGATCACCACGCACCTGCACAACTTCCACTCGGCTCCCGAGAGCGACGGCGGCCCGTTGATGTTCTACGACCGGGGCCGCTATCTGGACCACCACTACGCCATGTACCCTGCGGGAGGCGATCCGCGCGAAGCCCTGGGTCACCTCTGGTACCACGACCACCGACCGGATTTCACGTCGCAGAACACCTACAAGGGCTTGGTGGGCAGCTTCTTGATCTACGACGAGCTCGACTCGGGCAACGAACACGATCCCAACCCGGCAGCCCTCCGCTTGCCGAGCGGGCCGTTCGACGTGCCTCTGGCGGTTTCAGACAAGAGGTTCGACCCGGTAACTCACAAGCTGAGCTTCGACCCGTTCAACCTCGACGGCTTCCTGGGTGAGCACATCGTGGTCAACGGTGCGGTGACGCCGTACATGCTGGTGCTGCGCCGCAAGTACAGGTTCCGGGTGGTGGACACCGGACCCTCGCGGATCTACACCTTCAAGACCTGTCCCGTGGGCAGCGACGGCGTCGAGTGCGCCAGCGACGCACCGGCCACTGAGATGGTGCTGGTGGGCAACGACGGCAACCTGCTCGAGCATCCGGTGTCGGTGGACAGCGTGAGCATCAGCCCCGCCGAGCGGTTCGACATCGTGATCGACTTCAGTCAGTTCCATCACGGCGACCGCATCAACCTGATGGACATCGCGGACCAGACCAGCGGCAAGGGGCGAAGCGGCGTTCTCGCTCCGATGACTTCAAGCTATGCCCTGAAGGTGCTGCAATTCAGGGTGGTTGGCGGGCCCGTGCCGGACAACAGCCGCGTCCCGGAGACGATGCGCGAGAAGCCGACGATCGCCAACAACGAGGTCAGCTGCGAGCGGACTTTCGTCTTCGACAACAAGAACGGCGGCTGGACGATCAACGGCAGGCTGTTCGATTTCCTGCCTCGATTCCAGACCCGGCGCGGCTCGGCCGAGCGTTGGACGTTGACCAACGCGTCACGGGATTGGGAGCATCCGATTCATATTCACCTGGAAGAGCACCAGTTCGAGGTCCGAGATGGTGCTGCACCGCCGGACTTCGAGTCGATGCGCAAGGATGTGGCTCTGCTGCGGCCCGGAGACTCGATCACGCTGACGATCCGCCAGCGCGATTGGCTCAACGAGTACCCCATGCACTGTCACAACACGGTGCACGAGGACCACGCCATGATGCTTCTTTGGGAGGTTGTCGATCATGATGTCGCCTGCGTCGCAGAGCCTTAGCCACAAGGCTGCCGCCGGCGCGATTGCCGCTCTGGTCGTCGTTGCCGCCACCTTCTGCGCGAGCCCGTCTCGCGCTCAGGCGGCGGTAACGGCGGCCCCTGTGGCCAGCGAACCGGCCCCGGCTGCCGAGCCGATGCCCTGCCACGAGATGCACCCGTCCACGGAGCCTGCTGCGGCTTCCCTGGAAGGGAGCGAGTCGGCAGCTGTCGGTGTGGTGCCACCGGTCGAAGAGTGGGGGCCGAACCCCTTCGCCGACCGTTTCCCCAACGTGGTGTTGAAGACGCATCAGGGCAGGAACGTTCGGTTCTACGATGATCTGCTCAAGGGCAAGATCGTCATGATCAATTTCATGTATGCCTCGTGCAAGGGGCGTTGACCCGGCATCACCCAGAACCTCGTGAAGGTTCAACACTTGTTGGGTGATCGGATGGGCAAGGATGTGTGGTTTTACTCGCTGACTCTGGAGCCGGAGAATGACACTCCGGAGGTGTTGGCCGAGTACGCCAGCCGCTACGATGTTGGGCCAGGTTGGCTGTTCCTGACCGGCAACCCCGAGGATCTCGAGCAGCTGCGCCTGAAGCTCGGGTTCGCCTGGAGCGATCCGGCTCTCGACGCTGACCTGACCAACCATATCGGCACGGTCAAGATGGGCAACGAGCCGAAACGGTGGTGGGGCTCGGTGCCGTCACTCTCGGACTCTCGCCAGATCGCCCGGTTGCTGGCCTGGATGGCTCCCGAGGCCGGCTCGACGGACACCATCGGCCGACTTCCCGGAGAGGTGGGCGACGCGCCATGAGCGAACTGCGGAAGCAGCAGGTTGCGAGCGGCTCTTTGGGCCCAGGGTGGCTGATGCTGCTGATGCTGTTCGCCTGGGTCAGTGCAGGCTGGCTGCCGGCTAGTGCCAGCGAAGCTCAGGCAGGGCAGTCTCCAGCCGAGCCGGAGTTCCAACCGGGTATACCTGGCCTCAAGATGGCTGATGTTCGCGACCATGAGCACCTCTGGGCCGAGTTCGAAGAGTTGCAGCGCTGGGAGCACGGCGACCGGATCTCCATCGCCGAGTTCCGCACCCAGGCCATCGAGAAGACGTCCGTCTTCTTGGGACTGACCGGGCCGGCGCAAGAGAGCTTCCAAAGCTGGGCGGCCAGCGCCGTGAAACGGATTCGGGGCTCCTTCCACGCTGATCGCCAGAGCGACCATGACCCGAGCGTGGCGAGCTCCCAGTTTTCGCAGGACTTGGCGGCAGCGGTGAGTGAAGGGGACGCGGCTCTGGGCGATTCCCCTCGCAGTCAGCTCTTCGCCAAGCGCCTCAAGGAGTGGCTGCTGCGGTTGGCTTTCGGCCCCACGGAAGCCAAGGAGGCTCGGGAGGCCCGTTCCGCACTGGGCTCTTCCCCAGCTCAGTAGTCAGGCAACCGCCCCTCTGAGCTGCCACACCCCGTGGCGGCTCAAGGGGCGGCGGTCGTATCCGCCGCGGGACTTCCGATCGCCAGTCGCAGAATCGTCTCGAGCTTGGGGTCGTTCGGCTGGACCGGCTCGTCCTGACGCCAGAGAATGCGCCCTTGGCGATCGATCACGAAGGTCACCGGCAAGGTCTGCACTCGTAAGTCTCCGGCAAGGCGAGTCTCCGGGTCGAGCCAGATCGGAAAGGGTAGCTGCCGCTCCTTGGTGAATCGAGCCACCCTCTCCCGGGCTGCAGGATCGTCCACGCTGGCCGCCACGACCACCAGCCCCGCCTGGGCGTAGCGGCTGGCAAGGTTGGTGAGCTCCGCCATCTCCGCCAGGCAGGGCTGGCACCAGGTGGCCCAGAAGTTGAGCAGCAAGGGCTGCCCCCGGAGCTGGGCGAGAGAGGCTCGCTCTCCTTCGAGCGACATCACTTCAGTCGCGGGAACGGATTCGCCCACTCGGCCATGGCCGGAATAGGCCGGTACCGGCTGCTGGGGCTTGCGCTCGCGGGCCGCCGGAAGGAGCTCGAGAGGCACCTCGAGGAGGCGTACCTGGGGGGGCTCTCCTTCCTGCCAGGCCACGACCAGCCGGTCTCCGGCGAGAGCCATTCCTAGCTCGCCCGCAAGAGCGCGGGGCTCGAGCCTCATCACTTCCAGCGGATCGCCCAGCTGGCCCTCTGGCCGGACCCGCGCCAAACTCAGCCGGGTTGCGCCGTCTGTCCCCGCGGAGGACCACAAGACGAGTGCTTCGCTCTCGGTGATCGCCAGCGCCGGCGAGCCCTCCGGGCGGGACTTCGGATCGCCAGCGGCCACTTCGATCGGCTTGCCGAAGCTGCGTCCCGAGTCCGCCGAGAAAGCGGCCAGTACCTGCCCGTTCCCGGCATGCCAAGCGACCACCACTTCGCGATGCCAGGCGGCTAGCCGAGGAGCGCTCTCGATCTCGTCTTCTGAGAGCGCCGCGCTGCCCTCGAGTGGAACCGGAGGCAGCCAGCGGCCTGCCTCGCGGCGCACGACGGCGAGGCTAGCGGGCTGGGAGCCACTGCTGCGGAACACCACCACCGGGCCATCCCAGGTGGTGGCTGCGGAGCTTGGCACTCCGGGTGCCACGGCCGAGGCCAGCACGGCCTCGCCAGTCATCACCGGAGAGCCATGGAGCTCGGTGGTGCCGTCGGTTCGGAGCTTTGGCCAGAAGACCCACGCGGCATCGTCGGCTCCCGCGAAGGAGGCGAAGGCGAGCGGAGGGGCCGGGAGTCGGCTCCAGGTGAGTCCGCCGTCTCCGGAGTGGGAGAGAACTTCGCCGGTTCGCGCGAGGAGGGTGCGGCGCACACCCTGGGTTTCGATCAGGGCGAGCGAAGACGAATCTCCTGGCAGCGGGCTCGCCAGGCCTTCCGCAACGGTCAAAGGTGGGCTCCAGCCTGCCGACGAGTGGCGAGAGAAGCGCAGCCGCATCGCGTCTTGGCCGGGCTCGAGCCAGGTGAGCAGAATCTGGTGTTCCTTGGTGACGGTGGTGGGCCCTTCGACGGCAAGGGCAGGGGCCCTAGCTCCAGGGGGAGTGGGAGCAGCAAGGATGGCAACCTGCGGAATCTGCTCGGTTCCGCTCTCCTCGGCAGCGGTTGCACTCCTGAAAGTGCTCACCAGGGCGAGAGCTACCCCGAGAAGCGCACAACCTCCTGGCCGTGCAGCCCACTTCCGTGTTCCTTTGCTGGTCACTGTCCGACAAGCCTCTCGGTTGTTGCTCGCTCCAGGGCGCTCGCCTGCCACTCGAACTCCCTAGCGACTCGGCTATGCTTGGCCGCAGGATGCACCACGCCGGCCCCTGGCTCCTTCTAGCCCTCCTACTCTATCCCGTCCTCGCCTGCGCCACGGCCGAGCGGGGCCGGGAGGAGACTCCCCAGTACGACGTCATCGTGCGCGGCGGCACCGTGTACGACGGCAGCGGGGGTCCCGGGCGGGTGGCGGATGTGGCGATTTCGGGGGACCGCATCGCGGCGATCGGGGACCTTTCCGAGGTGCGGGGCAAGCAGGAGATCCCGGCCCAAGGGCTGGCGGTGGCGCCCGGTTTCATCAACATGCTCTCCTGGGCGGACGAGCCCCTGCTGATCGACCCGCGCTCCCTCTCCGACATCTCCCAGGGAGTGACCCTCGAGGTCTTCGGCGAGGGCTGGTCGATGGGCCCGCTTTCGGAGGCCATGAAAGAGGCCCGCCGCCGCGACGAGAAGGAGGCCGGCTGGCAGGTGGCCTGGACCACCCTGGGCGAATACCTGGCCTACCTCGAGCAGCGCGGCGTCTCGCCCAACGTGGCCTCCTTCGTGGGTGCCACGACCTTGCGCATCCACGTGATCGGCTACGACGACCGCCCGGCCACCCCGGAGGAGCTCGTCCGCATGCAGGAGCTCGCCCGCCAGGCGATGCACGAGGGGGCGATGGGCGTGGCCTCCTCGCTGCCCTACACGCCGGCGGTCTATGCCTCCACCGAAGAGCTGATCGCCCTCGCCAGGGTGGCGGCCGAGTCCGGAGGGATGTACATCTCGCACATCCGCAACGAGGGGGACCGCGTTTTCGAGGGCCTGGACGAGTTCCTGCGCATCGTGCGCGAGTCCGGGGCCCGCGGCGAGATCTACCATCTCAAGGTCTCCGGCAAGGAGAACTGGGGCAAGCTCCCGGAGCTCATCCACCGGATCGAAGCGGCACGCGCCGAGGGCTTGGCGGTGACCGCCAACCTCTACCCGTACCCGGCGAGCGGCACCGGCCTCGCCATCGTTTTCCCGCCCTGGGTGCAAGAGGGCGGGCACGACGCCTTTGTCGCCCGGCTCAAGGACCCGCAGATCCGCCGGCGGCTGGTGGCGGAGATGGACATGATCCCGCCGGAAGACATCCTGCTGGTGAGCTTCCGCAATCCCGCGCTGCGCCCCTTGACCGGCCGCACCCTGGCCTCCGTGGCCAACGAGCGCGGTACCTCGGCGGAAGAGACCGCCATGGACCTGATCATCGAAGACAACAGCCGCGTGGGCACCGTGCGCTTCACCATGAGCGAGGAGAACGTGGCCCGCGAGATTGCCCTGCCCTGGGTGAGCTTCGGCTCCGACGCCGGCTCGATCGCCCCCGAGCCCCCGTTCACCGATGCCCAGCCCCATCCCCGCGCCTACGGCACCTTCGCCCGCGTGCTCGGCCGCTACGTACGCGAGGAGAAGCGGATCTCCCTTGCCGAGGCCGTACGCCGCCTCGCTGCGTTGCCGGCTGCCAACCTGCGGCTGGACCACCGAGGCCAACTCCAACCCGGCTACTTCGCCGACGTGGTGGTGTTCGACCCGGCCACCATCACCGACCACGCCACCTTCGAAAAGCCCCACCAGCTGGCCACCGGAGTCCAGGCCGTGCTGGTCAACGGCGTGCCCGTGCTCCTCGACGGCCACCACACCGGAGCCCACCCCGGCCGCTTCGTCAAGGGCCCCGGCTGGCGCCCCGGGCCCTGAGCCGGGCCGAAGCTCCGAACCGAGCGCGCAGCATGCTGCGCCCCTACGCACGGAGGGCACGGCTTGGAAGGGAACGCCCCCCTTCGCCGGATCCCGCGCAGCCGAACTCCACAGCCGCAGGAGCCAGCCGCCCGCTGTCCCGGCCGACCCCGGCCGCCACACCTTCTTCTAGGTGACTCTCGGCATTGCCAACTCCGCACTTTGAGAGATTTTCCCGAGCGGACGAACCGCCCGGGCCTTCCAGGAGGTCCGCCATGTTCAAGTTTCCGAGTCGGTTGCTGCGCGTAACCCTCCCCGCTCTCCTCCTCCTCGCCGCCGCGGCCCCGCTGCTGGCCGACGACGCCGGCGCGGCCCAGACGCCGGCGGTCCTCGCCGGGACGGCTGCACAAGAAGCACCGGCCAGCGTGGGCGACCCGCTCCAGAGCCAGGAGCTGCCCAACATGACCCCGGCGCCCATCCAGCGGGCGTGTTTCTGGGCCTGGTACGAAGAGTATGTGAAGGATTACGAGGTCTGCCGGACCTACGACTCCTGCTGGAACCAGTGGACCGGCTCCTGCCCCAACGGCTGGGATTTCCGCAACCAGGAGATCTACTACTGCTGCCGTTAGAGAGCCCGAGCCCCGGAGCCACCCGTTCGGGCCGCTCCGGGGCGAGCGCCTAGCCCAGGAGGCCGCGAACTCGCGCCACCACGTCCGACAACGGCACCAATTGCTTCTCGCGGTCCCGGCGGAACGACATTTCCACCTTGCCCTCGGCGAGGGACTTCGCCCCGACCGTCAGTCGCAGCGGAATTCCCACCAGATCCGCGTCCTTGAACTTCACTCCCGGCCGCTCGTTGCGGTCGTCGTAGAGCACCTCGACGTTCTGGCCGGAGAGCTCCTGGTACAGCCGCTCCGCCGTCTCCACCACCGTCGAGTCTTCCATGTTCAGGGCCGCCAACAGCACCTGGAACGGGGCCAAAGGCATCGGCCAGACGATGCCGTCCGCATCGTGGTTCTGCTCGATCGCCGCCGCCACCGTACGGCCGATGCCCAGGCCGTAGCAGCCCATGATCATCGGCAGATCGTTGCCGGCGTCGTCCGTGTAGTTGCAGCCCATCGCTGCCGAGTACTTGGTGCCCAGCTTGAAGATGTGCCCCACTTCGATGCCGCGCGACATTTCGAGCGGCCCGCCGCCCAGGGGCGAGAGGTCCCCGTCGCGTACCAGCAGGATGTCCGCCCAATCCGTGGGGCTGGCGTCCCGGCCCCAGTTCACGCCGGTCAGGTGCGTCTCTCCCTTGTTGGCGCCGCAGACGAAGTTGGTCAGCCCGCGCACCGACTCGTCCGCCACCACCCGCACCCCCTTCAACCCCACCGGCCCGGCGAAGCCCGGCGGCGAGCCGGTCACCTTCACCACCGTCTCCTCGCCCGCGAGCTGCAGCCACTCGGCGTCCACCAGGTTGCCGAGTTTCACCTCGTTCACCTCGCGATCCCCGCGCACCGCCGCCACGATCGGCCCCTTGTCCGTTTCGTAGACCAGCGTCTTCACCACCTTCTGCGTGGGCACCGCGAGGAAGGCCGCTACGTCCGGCACCGAGCTCTTGCCCGGCGTGGGCACCTCGGCCAGCGCCACCGGCTCCTCGGCCGCCGGCGCCACCAGCGGCGCCGCGTTCGCCTTCTCCGTATTCGCCGCGTAGCCGTCCGCTGCGTTGCGCACGATCTCGCTCTCGCCGGTTTCGGCCGTCACCATGAACTCGTGCGACGACGAGCCGCCGATCGTGCCGGTATCCGCCTCCACCACCGCGAAATCCAGGTGGCAGGCGCGGAAAATCCGCTGGTAGGCCGCCTTCATCTCCTCGTACGTCGCGTCCAGGCTCTCGGCGCTCGAGTGGAACGAATAGGCGTCCTTCATCAGGAACTCGCGCCCGCGCATCAACCCGAAGCGGGGGCGGATCTCGTCGCGGAACTTGGTCTGGATCTGGTAGAGCGAGATCGGCAGCTGGCGGTAGCTCTTCACATCCCGCCGCACGATATCGGTGATCACTTCCTCGTGCGTGGGGCCGAAGCAGAACTGCCGCTCGTGACGATCGCTGATCCGCAGCAGCTCCTTGCCGTAGCGCTGCCAGCGGCCGGATTCCTGCCACAGCTCGGCCGGTTGGATCGCTGGCATCGAGAGCTCCACGCAACCGCTCCTGTCGAGCTCGCGGCGAACGATCGCCATCAGCTTGGAAAGGCTGCGCCAGCCCGACGGCAAGTAGCTGTAGATGCCCGCGGCCACCTTCTTGATCATCCCCGAGCGCATCATCAGCCGATGGCTCGGCACTTCGGCGTCGGCCGGTGCTTCGCGGGTGGTGAACAGGTAATACTGGGTCCAGCGCATGGCAGCTCCCTCTACTTCTTCTGATGCCGGCGCACTCGCTCGAGCAGCCGGCCGCTGTCTTTCATCACATCCATCATTCGTTCGGCCAGCACCTGCCCGCGGGCCGCGGCGCCGCGCACCTGCGACAGCACCTTGCGGGCCGCTTCGTCCTGGCCCGAGGCGAGCAGGGCCATGCCCAGGTGGGTGAGGGTGGTGGGGGAGGGGCCGAGCTCGCTCGCTTCGGTGAGCAAGTTCACCGCCCGCTGGTAGTCTCGCCGCTTGTAGTGCACCCAGCCCAGCGCGGCCATCGGGAAGGCCCGCAGCTCCTCCGGGGCGAGCGCCAGCGAGCGCTCCGCGAACTCCAGAGCGGAGTCCAGGTCCTCTTCCATCTCGGCCAGGTTGTAGGCCATCTCGTAGAAAGCAATGGTGCGGGCGAAGGGGCTCGAGCCCTCCTCGAGCAGCCGCTTGCCCAAGCGGTTGCCCTCCCGCAGCTTGCCCTGGCTGCGCAACGCCGCGATCCACGTGGCATAGGCCGTGGCTTTCAGCATCTCGTCCGGGTTGGCGTCCAGCACCTTCTGAGCCACCGCCTCGATCTCCTGGCCGCGATTGGCCGCGAGACAGGCCACGGCGTAGCTGATCAAGAGCGTCGGATGGTCCGGCTCGAGCTCGAGGCCGCGCTTCAAGAGAGCCAGGGCCCGCTTGGTCCGGCCCTGGGCCAGATGCTGCTCGGCCTCGGTGAGCAGCTTCTTCGCCTCGCCCGCGACCTCCGGCAGCGGCGCACCGCGCTGGCCGGACAGGTAGCGCACCAGATCCTGGTAGCGCATCTTGGCCGGAGCGAGGCGCTGCGCAGCGCGGAAGGAAGCCAAGGCCTTCTGCGTCCAGCCGCGCTCGAGGAATGCCACGCCCAGGAGATCATGGGCCTCCTCGTGAGCCGGGTCGCGGCGCACGACCTCTTTCAAAGCGCGGATCGCCGGCCCCACTTTGCCCATCTCGAAGTAGCAGCGGCCGAGCAGGAACTGCGCCTGAGGCACCGGATCGATCGCCACCGCGGCCTCGAGGTAGCGCACCGCCCGGGCCAGCTGGCCCATACCGGCCGAGGCCGCGCCCAGGCTGAAATTCGGCAGGAACGACTCCGGATAGCGAGCCACCGCCCGCTTCAGCAGCTTCTCGGCCTCGGCCATCTCGCCGCGCTCGTGGTGGATCACGCCCGAGAACACCAGCCCCTCGTAGTGCTCCGGCATCACCGCCAGCACCCGCTGGAAGTAGCCGAGGGCCCGCTCCGGCTCGCCCTCGTTGAAGTAGAACTCGCCCAGGAAGCAGGCCAGCTCGTAGTTGGCGAGATCCAGGTAGAACGCATTCTCGAGCGAGTTGACTGCCGCCGAGACATCCAGGCCGAACAGCGCGTACTCGGCGTCCTCCAGGAACTCGAGGAACTCCTTGCGGTGGGCGCCGCTGTAGAGGGCCACGATCCGTTCCTTGCCGGCGAGGAAGCGATCCCTCTTCTCGAGGGCCAGGAGCTGCTGGTCCATCCGGGCCGACCACAGCTCTCCCCACTCCTCGCGGCTCACCAGCCCCTTGCCCTCCAGCAGCTCGCGGGCGGTCTCGAGGCCGGCGTAGTTGATCAGCAGGTTGCGCTCCTGCTTGCGCAGCGCCGACAGCAGCTGGCGCACCGCGTCGGTGGTGCGCTTCACCGCCTCCTCGAGCACCGAGATCCGCTCGAGCAAGTGCTCGTCGAACGAGAAGCCCTCCTCTCGCCCTTCCTCGTAGCTCTCTTCCTCGGCCGCCTCCGGCCCGGAGACCACCAGGAGCTTGGCGTGGCAGCGACGGCAATGCTCGGCTTCGGAGTGGTTGGCGGCGCCGCAGACCTGACAGAGGAGGGACATGGCTCGGGCTCGGAGCGCGATCTCAGGCGGAATAGGAGTAGAAGCCGCGGCCGGACTTGCGGCCCAGGTAGCCGGCGTCCACCATCTTGACCAGTAGCGGGCAGGGGCGGTATTTCGGGTCCCCGAAGCCGGACTCGAGCACGCGCAGGATGTCCAGGCAGACGTCCAGGCCGATCAAGTCCGCGAGCGCCAGCGGGCCCATCGGATGGTTCATGCCAAGCTTCATTACTTCGTCGATCGCCTCCGGCTTGCCCACGCCTTCATAGAGGCAGAAGATTGCCTCGTTGATCATCGGCATCAGCACCCGGTTGGACACGAAGCCGGGCGAGTCGTTCACCTCGACCGGAGTCTTGCCCATCGCCCGCGAGGCGGCCTCCACCGCATCGTAGGTCGCCTGGGAGGTGGCCAGGCCGCGGATGATCTCCACCAGCTTCATCAGCGGCACCGGGTTCATGAAGTGCATGCCGATCACCTGCTCGGGGCGGCGGGTAGCCGCGGCCAGGCGAGTGATCGAGATCGAGCTGGTGTTGGTGGCGAGCAACGTATGCGGGGGGCAGATCCGGTCGAGCTCGGCGAGCACCTTCTGCTTCACCTCCAGCCGCTCCACCACTGCCTCGACCACCAGGTCGCAGTCGGCGAGAGCAGCGAGCTCCGTGGCGCGAGAGAGCCGGCCGAGGGCGGCATCGCGTTCTTCGGCGGCGAGCTTGCCCTTCTCCACGAACTTGCCGAGGCTCTTCTCGATCGACTGCGCTCCCCGCGCGAGCGCTTCCGGTACCACGTCCACCAGCACCACCGGCAGGCCGGAGCCGATGCCCACCTGAGCGATGCCATGGCCCATCGTCCCGGCCCCCACCACGCCCAGCTTGCGAATCTCCATCCAACCCCTCCATCGGCCCGAGCCCCCCGGCCGCAGGGACACACCTCCCATCTCGCCCTCGAGGGGAGGAATCGCCAAGGCTAGCTGAGCCACCGGGGAAGGGCAAGGGAGATCAGGGGGCGGGAAGTGTCCCAAGCGGCTGGGGCGCTCGGTGACGGCCTGAGGCACCAGGGCAGCTCTAGCTTCAGGTGTTCTTCAGCGGTGCGGGGCAGACTTCGTGGTCTGGATCCCACCACAGGGCATGGAAGGCATTCTGGCGGCGGAAGCCAAAGAGCCGCTGTTTCGCCGAAACTCGGATCGAGACCACCGCATCCAGGTCGTCCAGTTTGAGCTCCTGGAGCCGCTTCCGCGCGCGCCGATCCAGGTCCTCAACGGCGATCGAATGGTTGTTCCTCTTGTCTCGAACCAGGATCTCGTGCCAAGTCTGCGATTCCAGCGCTACCAGTCGGGCCCGGATTGTCTGCACTTCGTCCTGGTCGAGATGCGTCCAGCCAAAAGGTCCGTCGTCGTCAAGATGAGAGAGCCGCCAGGCCGGACTCTGACTGTCGTAGCTTGTCGTATCGGGCACATAGGCGGGCGATTTCCTGGCCAGCGGCTCGATGGTCCCGGTAGAGGCAGCCTTGCTCAACCGTGGTGGAGGACCTGCGTAGACGGGGGTCTTGCTCTTACGCATCTCCGTCCGAGGAATAGAGGCCCCCGTAGTACTCAGCCATGCTCGCCAGGCTGATCTCGCGGTTGCCGCGTTCTCCGGGCGCCAGGCCACGGCGAGCGTCAAGCCACGGAGGCTCGCGGTGCGTGAGCTCGCTGAGCCACAGTGGCGATCGCTTGCCGTAGAAGTCGAGGACGGCATCGACAGACTCGCGCTCGCTCTGACTGAGCTTGCCGGGGTCGCCCTTGCTCCACCTCTCTACCTTGAATTGACCTCGATGTTCCGTGTAGAGCGCCGGCGTTACGGGACCGTTGGCCCAAGCTTCGATTCGCGCCTGGAAAATGGGCTTGTCATCCCAAACCAGAGACCAGGCTTGGCAGTAGTAGGCCAGCTTCTGGAGTTTCATCGCGGTCATGGGCCCGCAGCGTTTCAGGATATAGGCGGCTAGGTCGTGAACGGATGCCATGTTGATGGCCTCTCTACCCCTGCCGGGGACTGACTCACTATTGTAATCTAGTACTCTGTGCTCAGCCTCTCAACCTGCAAGTTGCTATTTTGCAAGCACTTGCGAGATCGGCCTCGCCCTGGATGCTCCCTCTACCTCACTTCTTGACCGTCGCTTCCCCGCTGCTAAGCTTCCGCAAGGCCTAGCCGAGAACCTAGCGCCGCGCTCCCCCCGCCCTTGCATCGCCTCGGGGGCTTGCCCTACAATCTCGGCTCTTGCGCGCGGAGCGACGGCTCTGCGTGCGTCGAGACAAATCTTCGGGCGCAGTTCAGGGCCCAGGGCGCATTTCAAGGCAAGGAGCACCCCGTGCCGAAGCAGAAGACTCACAAGGGCGCCGCCAAGCGATTCAAGGCCACCGGCGGCGGCAAAGTGACGCGGCATCATTCGATGCACAGCCACATCTTGACCAAGAAGAGCACCAAGCGGAAGCGCCACCTGCGCAAGGCGACCACCGTCAAGGGCGCCTTCCTGAAGATCATCAAGCACCTGATCGGCGCCGAGGGCTAGAGGCTCTCGCCCGGGTGGGCCTCGAGCCCGCCCCCGATCCCCCGGCCGACTCTGGGTCGAACCTGTCCAGAGCGGCTTTTCGGGCTCCCAGCGAGCCCCACCGACCGCCCGAGAGGGCTAGAAACGAGGTTCTCGAGCCATGCGTGTCAAGCGCGGAAACAAGCGCACCCAGAAGCGCAAGAAGGTTTTGAAGCTGGCGAGCGGCTACTACGGCCAAAAGTCCAAGAGCTACCGCATCGCCAAGCAGCAAGTCGACAAATCCCTCGCCTACGCCTACCGCGATCGCCGCCAGAAGAAGCGCCAGTTCCGCAGCCTGTGGATCGTGCGCATCAACGCCGCGGCCCATCTCGTCGGCCTGTCCTACAGCCGCCTGATGGCCGGTCTGAAGAAGGCCGGCACGGTGATCGACCGCAAGATGCTGGCTGACCTCGCGGTCTCCGACCCCCCGGGGTTTGCTCGCGTGGCCGACGTCGCCAAGCAGGCGTTGGGCCAGACCTAGCCATCATCGCTCGTCGCCCGAGCTCCACGGTTCCCGTTCGCAACGCGGCTCTCCGCCGGTCGGACCCCGTCCGCGACCGACGGCGGGGAGTGCCGGCGCTTGCCTTGCCCTCGCACGGAAGGAGCAGCCGATGCACAACCTCGACGACCTGACGGCTCGTTTCGAAGCGGAGGCGGCGGCGGTGACCGATCGCGCCGCCTGGGAAGCCCTGCGCGTGGCCTGGACCGGGCGCAAGCAAGGCCTTCTGCGCTCGCTCGAGACCGAGATCAAGAACGTTCCTCCGGAGGAGCGCCGGAGCTTCGGCGCCGGCGTCAACACGCTCAAGCTGCGGGTGGAGGAGCGCCTGGCCGAGCTCGACCAGCAGCTCGCCCAGGCCGAGATCGCAGCGGCGCGGGCCGCTTCCCGGCTCGACGTCACCCTGCCCGGCAAGGGCCTCGGCCTGGGCAGCCTGCACCCGGTGACCCTGGTGGCCCAGGAGATCGAGGAGATCTTCAAGAGCCTGGGCTATTCGGTGGCCGAGGGCCCCGAGGTGGAGGATGACTACCACAACTTCGAGGCGCTCAATTTCCCCCAGGATCACCCGGCGCGCGACACCCAGGACACGCTTTTCCTGGAAAACGGCCTGCTGCTGCGCACCCACACCTCGCCGGTGCAGATCCGCACCATGCTCGGGCGGCAGCAGCCACCGATCCGGGTGATCTGCCCGGGCCGCGTGTACCGCAACGACAACGACCTGCGCCACTCGCCGATGTTCCACCAGGTGGAGGGCCTGGCGGTGGGGGAGGGCATCAGCCTGGCGGACTTGAAGGGCACGCTCGAAGCTTTTCTCAAGCGGCTGTTCTCGCCCGGCACGGCGATTCGCATGCGGCCGAGCTTCTTCCCCTTCACCGAGCCTTCGGCCGAGGTGGACATCACCTGTCCGTTCTGCGCGGGCGGTGGCTGTGCCGTTTGCTCGCAGACCGGCTGGATGGAGATCCTCGGTTCGGGCATGGTGGACCCGCGGGTGCTCGCCGGCTGCGGCATCGACCCCGAGCGCTACTCCGGCTTCGCCTTCGGCCTCGGCCTCGATCGCGTGGCGATGATCCGCTACGGCTTCGACAACATCCGCATGCTGTTCGAGAACGACGAGCGCGTGCTGCGCCAGATTCCCCTGCGGCAGGGAGGGTAGGACGATGAAATTCTCCTGCAGCTGGCTTTCCGACTACGTCACCCTGCCGGCCGATCCGAACGGCCGGGCCCAAGAGCTCGCTTCCCGCCTGACGGCGGCGGCGCTCGCCGTGGAGCACGTGGAACGGGTGGGCGAGGACGTGGTGCTCGACGTCGATGTCACCACCAATCGGGTGGATGCCATGAACCACCTGGGCCTGGCGCGAGACATCTCGGCCATCTTCGACCAGGAGCTGCGCCTGCCCCCTTGCGACTTCGTGGAGAGCTCCCGGCCCGCCTCGGAGAGGGTCTCGATCCATCTCGAGGATCCCCGCGGCATCCGCTATGCGGCGCGGATCGTCGAGAACGTGCAGGTGGGGCCCAGCCCGGCCTGGCTGCGCAAACGGTTGGAGGCGATCGGCCAGCGCTCGATCAACAATGTTGTGGACGTCACCAACTACGTGCTCTGGGAGCTCGGCCAGCCCCTCCACGGCTTCGACCTCGACACCCTGCGCGGCGGCCGCATCTCGGTGCGCGGGGCACGGCCGGGCGAGCAGCTGGTGACCCTCGACGGCGAGCGCCGGGAGCTCGATCCCGAGGTACTGGTGATCGCCGACGCCGAGCGGGCGGTGGGGCTTGCCGGGGTAATGGGCGGCCTCGAAACCGAAGTGACGGCGACCACCCGCAACATCCTGCTCGAGAGCGCCCATTTCGACCCCAAGGCCGTGCGACGGGGCGCGAAGAAGCTGGGCCTGCACACCGACGCCTGCCACCGCTTCGAGCGCGGGGCGGACCCGGAGGTCTGCGCCTGGGCTCTCGAGCGGGCGGTGCATCTGATCCAGCAGGTGGCCGGTGGCGAGGTGGCTCGAGGCGTGGTCGACGTTCGCCAGGGCCCGCTCACCCTGCCGAGCGGCCGGCTCGAACTCGCTCGCCTGGAGCGTTTCCTGGGCATTTCCGTGCCCGCGGCCCAGGTGGAGCGCTGGCTCGGCCGCTTGGGCTTCTCGCTGGTCGCCGAGGGAGAGGGCTCCTGGCGGGTGACCGTGCCTTCGTGGCGCTACTACGACGTGCGGCCTCTCTCTCCCGCCGGCACCGTCTACGAGGCGGACCTGTTCGAGGAGGTGGCGAGGCTCGCCGGGCTCGACGCGCTGCCGGCGACGTTGCCGCCGAGCGTCGGCGCCGAGCCGCCGCCCACGCCGCTCCAGCTCTTGCGCCGCCAGGTGCGAGGGGTGCTCGCGGCGAGCGGCTTCGCTGAAGCGATCACCTTCGCCTTCCAGGATGGGGCGGAGGGTGCCCGGCTGGGCTCGCTCCGCCCGGAGAGCGCCGTCCTCAAGCTGGCGAACCCGCTCTCCGAGCGCTACTCCGCGATGCGCCGCTCGCTGCTGCCGGGGTTGGTCGAAGCGGCGCGCTTCAACCAGCGGCGTGGCGCCGCTTCGGTGCGTCTCTTCGAGGTGGCGCGGGCGTTCTTCCCGAAAGAAGGAGCCAGCCTGCCCGAGGAGGTGGAGATGGTCGGCCTGGTGGCCGGCGGCGAGGTAGGAAGCCCCTGGCAGGGCCGGCAGGAGCTCGATTTCTACGCGGTCAAAGGCGTGCTCGAGACCTTGATCGGCAACCTGGAGGGGAAGCTCGAAGCAAGGCCGGGCCGGCGGCAGGGTTGGGTCGAGGGAGCCACGGCCGAGCTCTGGGTGGACGGCAAGCTCGCCGGGCATCTCGGCCTGCTCGAGGAGGAGGAGCATTTCCCGCTCTGGCTGGCCGAGCTCGCCCTCGAGGCCCTGCCGGCACCGCTGGGCACCCGCGCGATCCACCCGCCCTCGCGTTTCCCCGCGGTGGCGGTGGACCTCACCTTGACCCACAGCCTCGCGATCGAGTGGCTGGAGCTCGCCGGGGTGATTCGCGACCAAGCGCCGGCCCATCTGAGCTCCTTCGAGCTCAAGGACCGCTACCACGGCGCCGGCGTGCCGGCCGGGGCCGTCAACACCACGATCGCTTTTCTGTACCATGCCGAAGACCGCTCCCTGACCCAGGAAGAGGTCAACCAGGGGCAGAGCGCGCTCGCTTCGGCGCTCCAAGAACGCTTCGGCTTGCGGGCTCCCTGAGCCCCGATTTCCGAGAGGATGGATCGCATGGCGGAGGATTTTCTGGCGAGTCTCGAGCAGCGGGTGCACCAGGCCGCGGCTCGTTTGACCGAGCTCAAGGAGGAGAACGAGCGGCTGCGAGAGCAGCTCGCTAGCCTCGAAGAGGGGGCGGGAGGAGACTCCGAGGCGGCCGATTGGCAGCGCGAGCGGGAGCAATTGAGGGCGCGAGTGGAGGCCCTGGTGGCCACTTTGGAGTCCCTGCTCAAGGCCTGAGGGAGGCGGCTCGAGGCGCCGTTCCGGCTCCGGGCCTGTGCTATAGTCCCGCAGTCAAGTCCTTGGCTTTTCGTGCCTTGTAGGCTTCGACCCGGTGCTGCGAAGATGAAGGAATCAGCCTCCTCGACCATCGCCGTTGAGATTTTTGGCGCGGTCTACCATCTTCGCGGGAATGATGACGGCGAGTACTTGAAGGAGCTGGCGGGCTACGTAGACCGGAAGATGAGAGAGGTGGCTGGCAAGGCCTCTGCGGTCGATGTTCCGCGCCTGGCGATCCTGACAGCGCTCAATTTGTCCGACGAACTTTTCCAGTGCCGAAAAGGCCAGGAAGGGGAGAGGGTTCGAATCAAGGAGAAGGTGACTCAACTCACGGACGCGCTGACGACGGCTCTGGCAACCGAACCCTGAGTGGTGGCACCTCCCCTGTTCACGAATATGGAAGTTGCATCCCCTGTGCTGTTGGTGATGGGTAGACCCACTGTAGAACCAACATTTTCTCTCTGGGAGTCTTCTACCCGCGTGGCTTGTGCCAGCCCCGCCTGGACGGGGACGCTAATGGCTCGTGGAGCGGACACCCACCTGGCGCGTTTCAGGTTCTAGACGCGGCAGCCCACACGGCTGCACGGGGGATGCGTTTTTCACTTCGGGCGTCCGGGCCCGAGGCGACCACTTCCACCTCGAGCTCCCCATCCCTTTCGGTCCTGGATCGGGGGGTAACCCGTGAATCCTATTCTCGTTTTCGTCGCCGAGACGGTTATGGCCTTGGCGCTGATTTTCGGCGGGCTGTGGTGGCTCTCCCGCGAGCGCCGGCGGATGGTCAGCGAGGCCGAGCGCGACGCGGCTCGGCTGCGTGAGGATTCCGAGCGCCAGGCTGAAGCCAAGGTCCGTGAAGCCGAGCTCGCCGCCAAGGAGAAGCTGCTCCAGGCCCGCACCGAGTTCGAGAAGGCATCCAGAAAGCGGCGTGAAGAGCTCGAGGCGGTGGAGCGCCGCCTGGCGCAGAAAGAGGATGGCCTCGACAAGCGCGGCGAGCAGGTGAGCCGCCGGGAGCAAGAGCTCTCGACTCAGGAACGCTCCCTCGCCGGCCGCGAGAAGGGCATCGTCGAGCAAGAACAGCAGCTCCAGCGCCTGGTGGCCGAAGAGCGAGCTCGAGTGGAACAGATCGCCGGGCTCACCGCGCAGCAGGCCAAAGAAGAGCTGGTGCGGCTGATGGAAGGCGACGCCCGCATCGAGGCCGCCCACCTGGTGAAACGCCTCGAGGACGAAGCCCGCGAACAGGCCGCCCGCCACGCCCAGAGGATCATCGGCATGGCGATCCAGCGGGCCTCCTCGGACTACGTCTCCGAGGCCACGGTTTCCGTGGTGGTGCTGCCCAACGACGAGATGAAAGGCCGCATCATCGGCCGCGAAGGCCGCAACATCCGCACTCTGGAGATGGCCACCGGCGTCGATCTGATCGTCGACGACACCCCGGAAGCCGTGATTCTCTCAGGCTTCGATCCGTTCCGGCGCGAGATCGCGCGCGTCTCCCTCGAGCGCCTGATCCAGGACGGTCGCATCCATCCTGCGCGGATCGAGGAGATCGTCGAGAAGGTGAAGCAGGAGTTCGACGACCGGGTGCGCCAGGAAGGCGAGGCGGCTCTGCTCGAGCTCAACATCGGTGGCGTCCACCCGGATCTGGTGCGCCTCCTGGGCCGGCTGCGCTACCGCAGCTCCTACGGCCAGAACGTGCTCCACCACTCGAAAGAAGTGGCGTTCCTCGCCGGCACCATGGCCGCCGAGCTCAAGGCGAATGTCCATGTGGCCCGGCGAGCCGGCCTCTTCCACGACGTCGGCAAAGCGGTGGACCGCGAGATGGAAGGTACCCACCTCGAGATCGGCATCGACTTGCTCAGGAAGTACGGCGAGACCGAGGAAGTAGTGCACGCCATGGCCTGCCACCATGGAGACTACGATCCCGAAACCGTGGAGGCAGTGCTAGTGACCGCGGCGGACGCCCTCTCGGCCGCCCGCCCGGGGGCCCGGCGCGAGATCCTCGAGACCTACGTCAAGCGCCTCGAGAAGCTCGAGGAGATCGCTTCCGGCTTCAAGGGTGTGCAGAAGACCTTCGCCATCCAGGCCGGTCGCGAGGTGCGGATCATCGTCGACAGCGGCAAGATCGGCGATGAGCAGGCGATCTGGCTGTCCAAGGACATCGCCCGCAAGATCGAAAGCGAGCTCACCTACCCCGGCCAGATCAAGGTGACGGTGATCCGGGAGACCCGCTCGATCGAGTTCGCCCGATGAAGCTGCTGTTCGTGGGCGATGTGATGGGGCAGCCCGGCCGGCGAGCCCTGCTGGCGCTGCTACCGCGGCTGGTGGACCGCCACCGCGTGGACTACACCGTGGTCAACGTGGAGAACATGGCGGGCGGCTACGGCATCACTCCGGACACCATGCGGGAGATCGAAGAGCTGCCGATCGACTGCTTCACCTCGGGCAACCACATCTGGGACAAGAAGGAAGGCCTGGCGTTGCTCGAGCGGGATCCGCGCATCCTCCGCCCGGCCAATTACCCGGCCGGCAACCCCGGCTCGGGCCTCTTCGTGGGCGAGACTCCGGCGGGCATTCCGGTGGCTACCCTGAATCTCGAGGGCCGGGCCTTCATGCACAGCCTGGACTCGCCCTTCGAAGTGGCCGACCGCATCCTCGCGGGACTGCCCAAGCGGGTCAAAGTGCGCTTCGTGGACTTCCACGCCGAAGCCACCAGCGAGAAGCAGGCGATGGGCTTCCACCTCGATGGCAGGGTTTCGGCCGTGGTGGGCACCCACACCCACGTGCCCACAGCCGACGAGAGGATCCTGCCCGGCGGCACCGGCTTCTTGACCGATGTCGGTATGACCGGTCCCTACGAATCGGTGATCGGGATGCGCGCCGACAAGGTGCTCAAGCGTTTCTACCTGCAGACCCACGTCTCGTTCGAGGTGGCCAAGAACGACGTCCGGCTGGCGGCCGCGCTCTTCGACATCGACGAGGAGACGGGCCTCGCCCGCGGCGTCGAGCGCATGCTAGTGCCGTTTACGACCTAGCCGATTCGCTTTCCCAGAACTCCAGGAACCGCGGCGAGAAGAAGGCTGGCACCGGCCGCACCGAGTCGTCCGCGCCGCGACAGGAGCGCACGTCCGAGCGAGCCGCTTCGAGCAGGCCGTTGTCTCGGGAGCCTCCCCGCAGATAGAGCTGGTAGCGGGCCGCTGCCTTGAGCAGGTAAGCGTGGGCGGTGATCCGCCGGCTGGCGAAGCCGGGGCGGTCGAGCAAGCTGATCACCTGGTCGTATTGGCCGGTGACCAGGGCCTGGACGGCGGAGACCAGCTCTGTGGGAGGCGGCGTGGCCGCCGCTTCGAGTTGGCCGAGGGCGTCGAGCAGCCGCTTCTTGAGATCAGTCACGGCCTGGGCCGAGCCGCCCGAGAGCAGCTTCTTGCCATCGCGGATCAGCCGTTGGACGTCGCTCTTGCGCCGCGCGAGGGGCGGTGGCAGCGGGTCCGGGCCGCGCACGGCGGCGAGCCTCTTCTCGGCATCGGCCAGCACCACGGAGAGCCCCGCCTGGGTCTCTTCCCGAGCCGTGCGCGCCGCTTGCGCCAGGCGCTCGGCCTCGGTGCTCAGGGATTCGAACTGGCTGCGGGCCTGGTCTCCCAGGGCACCAGCGCTCGCCGCGCTCTCCGGACGCTTCTGGGTCCGGGCGACGTTGAGCTGCTGGTCCGCCTGGTCGAGTAGATCCTGCGCTCCCCGGGCGCGGTCGGCGAGCTGCGAGAGGTCGGCTGCGGCCACGAGGCCGGCGAGGCCGGTGAGCGCCAGCTCGCTCTTGCGCTTGGCATCGGCAGCGGCGTTGACCTTGTCCCGTGCCGCGGCGAGGCTGCGATCGAGCTCGGCGGCGGCCGCGTTGAGCTGGTCGGAGCAGCGGTTGCGGCCGTTGCGGAGGCGGCCGTACTCGTCGAATTGCTTCACCACGGCCTGGCGCTCGGACTCCGCCCACTCGGTCAGGGCTTGCTCGCATTGGCCTTGCTCGGCGAGCGCCAGACCGAGGTAGAAGTGGGGCAGGTAGCGCTTGAGATAGAGCCGCTTGGTGAGGCGGTCGTCTTCTTCGGCCCGGCCGGCGATCGCTTCCTTCATCAGCCGGGCGGCGGTCGGCCAGTCGCTCTTCTGGACGGCCTCGAGGCCCTTCTTGTAGCTGTCGAGGAAATCGGCCCGCGCGGCGGGAGCGAAGAGCAAAGCGACCAGCAGGACGGCAAGGCCGGCCGTGCGCTTCGACTGTCCTGCGCCTGTGCTCACCGCCACCACCCGGCGACGTCGAAGTAATCCTCGGCCTTCAGGCTGAGCACCTGCACCGTGCACAGGCTCTCCTTGCCGTCCACCACTTCGGTCATGCACCGGCCAGGTGTCGAAGCTCCCGGGTTGCTCACCTCGGCCACATACTGGCCGGGGGGCAGGGCGAGGATCAACGGCGTCCGGCGCTCGCTGGGCAGGGCCTGACTGCGGCCGCTGGCGTCCCGCAGGGCCACCACCTCGCCCCAGGGCACGGCGTCGATCACCAGGCGCCCGGTGGCCGAAGCGGCAGAGGGCGAACTCGTCACCAGCTTGGGGGCAGGGGCGAGCGACGGCCGCGGCGGCTGCTCGCGGCTCAATCCTCGGGCGAGCCAGACCACGCCGAGAGCGAGCATCAGGAAGGCGGCGATAGCCGCCAGCACCGCGACCCAGCGCTTCTTCTTGGCCCCCGCAGGCGGCCGGGGCGCGGCCTTGGCCGGCACAGCGGCCGGGGCTGCCGGAGTCGGTACGGGCGGCGCCATGGCGGTAGCGGCTGGCGCCGCTGCCGCCCGCACCGGACTCTCCGTAGCAGCCGGACGGGGAGTCGAGGCAAGCGAGGGCGGCACCTCCGGGGTGAAGATCGCCGTCACCAGGCGATCCTCGAGGGTGTCGTCGTCCTCGGGCTCGGCGGGAACCTCTTCGATCGGCACCGGCACTTCGACCGTGTCGTCGAGGGATACCGCCTGCTGGGTGAAGCTGGTTTCGTCCCCGGGCCGGGTCTCCTCCACCACGCGCAGGAACTCGCCGGTGGAGTTGGTGCGCAGCGCCTCGAGGGTGGGCACGAGGTCCAGCAGCACGTCGTCGAAGCTGCCGTAACGATCGCCCGGGCTCTTCGAGAGGCAGCGCTCCACCATCACCTCGAGCTCGGCGGGGCAATCACCCCAGCTCGAGCCCACGGGAACCGGGTCCTCCTCGAGAGTCTTTCTCGCCACTTCGGCCAGGGTCTTGCCTTCGAAGGGCGGCCGGCCGGTCAAGATTTGGTAGGCGAGCGCGCCGAAGCAGTAGACGTCGGTGCGCTCGTCCGGCGGCAGGCCGAGCGCCTGCTCGGGTGCGAGGTAGCCGCCGGCAGGCGGCAAGGTGCCCGGGCTCCCCAGGGAGAGCGCTGCGCTCGCCAGGCGGGCGATGCCGAAATCCACCAGCTTGATCTCGTCCTGACCGCCCTCGAGATGCACCGTCGCCGGCTTCAGGTCGAGGTGCGGCACTCCACGCCGGTGTGCGTACTGCAGCGCCCGGGCGATCTGCACCAGCATGCGGATCTCGTTGGTGCCGGCGCCCAGCCGGCGGTGCTTCAGGTACTCGCGCAAGTCGGTGCCGGCGAGGAACTCCTCCACCAGATAGGGTCGATCCCCGCCCGAGCCGAACTCGAGGATGCGGGCGATGTGCGGATGGGAGAGGCTGGCGGCGGCCTGGGCCGCTCTCAGGAAACGCTCGCGCAGGGCGGCGTCCGTGGCCACGCAGAGCTTCACCGCCACCAGGGCCGAAGTCTCTGGATCGAAGGCCTTGTAGACGACCGCGAAGCTGCTTTCGGCGATCTTCTCGCGAAGGTCGAAGCGACTGATTTTGCCGAGCCCGTTCGTCACTGGGCCAAGTGTAGCAGGCTCGGAAGCTCGCGGCAGGGCGGCTTCGGGTCGGGAAATCCGGACTCTAGTCGGGAGCCAGGATCACCCGGTTGCGGCCGGCGCTCTTCGCCAGGTAGAGAGCATGGTCGGCCTCGGCCACCAGCAGTCCGGGCTCCGCCTCGTGCCGGCTGGGCTCCACGATGGCCACGCCGGCGCTGATGGTGAGCACTTCGGCCGCGCTGCTGAGCTTGTGCCGGATGCCCAGCCTCTCCACTTCACGGCGCAACCGCTCTCCCACCTGGTACGCGGCATCGCGCTCCAGGCCGGGCAGGATCACCGCGAACTCTTCGCCGCCGTAACGGGCCACCACGTCCCCGGCTCGTTTGAGATTCCCTTGCAGCACGTCCGCCACCTGCCGGAGCGAAGTGTCGCCGGCGAGGTGGCCGTAGGCGTCGTTGAACAGCTTGAAGCAGTCGATGTCGATCATCAGGGCCGAGAGCGGCCGCTGCTCCCTGCGCGCGCGGCGCCACTCGAGGTCGAGGGTCTGGTCGAAATGGCGACGGTTCCACACTCCGGTCAAGGGGTCGATCATCGACAGGCGCTCGAGACGGACATTGGCTTCGCGCAGCTGGCGGTTGGATTCCTCGAGGCGGCGCTTGGCCATGGCCAGGCGGATCGCCCCGGCGATCTGATCGGCGAGGGTCGCCAGGAGCTCGAGACTCTCCGGCGGGAAGTCCTCCGGCGAAGTGGCCTCGACGTTGAAGATGCCCAGGAGCTCGCCTTTGCAGCGGATCGGGAACACCGCTTCGGAGGTCACCAGGGGATGGAGCCGCACGAAGTCCGGATCGCGATGGACGTCGAGCACTACCTGCCTCTCGCCGGTGCGCAGAGCCTTGCCCACCAGCCCGCGGTCGAGGGGCCAGAGGGTGTCCGGAGCGAGCGGCGGCTCGCCATCGCAGGCGAAGGTCTTCACCACGGCCGAGCGGCCTTCCTCGTCGAGCAAGCTGATCGAGACGAAGGCGAACCCGAGACGGTTGCGTGCGTAGTGGCTGATCTGCTCGAGCTGGTCGTCCAGCTGGCCGGCCTCGGCGGCCAGCCGAGAGACCTCGGAGAGCAGCTCGAGATCCCGGGCTCGTCGGTGGAGCTCGCCGAAAAGCTCGCTCGAGGCGATCGCCCCGGCGATCTGCTCGGCCACGGTTTCGAGCAGAGCGAGCTGGCCGCGGAAAGCGGCCGCCTCATGGCTCTCGACCGAGAGCACGGCCACCACCTTGCCACGATGGCGCACCGGCACAGCGGCCTGGGACCGCACCCCGGGCAGGACCTCCCGGTAGTGGGCGGACCGCTGCACGTCGTCGAAGACCAGGGCCTTGCCGGAACGAGCCACTTCGCCGATCACTCCGGTGCCGAGAGCGCAGCTGAAGCCGACGAAGATCTGCGGGCTGCTGCAGGAGGAAAGCGCGGCGCAGACCAGCCGGCCGTGCTCGCGGTCCACGCGCACGAGAGCCGCCAGCTGCCAGCCGAAGCCGGCCGTCAGGACGTCGGTGACGCGTTGGAGCATCGGCTGGAGCTCCAGGTCTTCGCTGGCGATGCGGGCGATCCGGTTGAGCAGTCGGAGAGTCTTGGCTGCGGGCAAGGCTCGGGCTTCCTCGGTCCCCGGCGGGTAGGGAGGACTCGTTCGGGGTCCTCGCTTAGCGGAGGCGCCGTTGGTTCTCATCGTAGCTTAGAAAGGCTTGCCGATTGCTGAGCGCAGCATAGCAGAACATGCTCCGGATTCCGAAGTTTTTTTGCAAGGTCACGGAACCGTCACACTTCTGTCGGGAGGGTAGCTGGGCTGGGGCGGCATCGAGCCCCCGCCGGCAAGTCTCCGCCGGCAGGGGCTCGGTCGAAGTCATCGCGGCTTCAGAACGCCTGGACGTCGGCCACGCTCGCCATGTTGCCGCTGGGGTTGTGGTACGTGGCGACCACGTTGCCGGCGGCATCGCGCACCCGCAGCGTGAACTCCACGCTGGTCAGCGAGGCGTAGAACACCCAGTAATGACCGTTGAGGGAGGTGCCGTCCAGGAGCTTCACGGCCAGCTCGATGTTGTTGGGGTCGAAGAAGGTGAAATAGCCGCCCGAGGCGGTTGCCGGCACCGGTCGACCGGTGCCGGAGCCGCCGTTGAAGTCCTGCCAATCGACTTCGACGAAGAACATGCCGTCGGCCAGGCAGAGCCGTGTCTGCGAGGGCGTGCAGGCGCTGGTCTGGCGCGGCTCGACCGGCCCGGCGGGCAGCTCGAGGGACTGTTCCTCGAGGCGGTCGGCGGCGGCCTGGGAGCCGGCGTTGAAGGCCGAGGTATCGGCTGCGCTCGCCAGCCGGCCCGCCGGGTTGTAGTAGGCGCGGGCGGCTCCGGTCACGCGGTCCTCCACCACCAGGGAGAACTCCTGGTCGGTGAGCGAAGCGAAGAACACCCAGAACTTGCCGTTCAGGCCGGAGCCATCGAGCACCTTCACCACCACTTCGGGGACATCGGCCGAGGTGAAGGTGAAGCCGGAGGTGTCCGGGGTGAGGCCCACCGGCGGCGCCAGGTACTGCACTCCGGAGCCGTCGCGGTAGTTGATCCAGGCGATGAAGCGCTGGTTGGTCTGGAGCGGGGCGCAGGGCACCGGCGGGAAGCCGATGCACGGCGAGCCGCCCAGGAAGAGCTCCTGGCTGAGCAGCTGGGAGGCGGAGGCGAGCCGCGGCTGCCGCAGCCAGTAGGTCTTCACCGTGTCTTGGCCGACGGCGGCGATGCGCAGGGCGTGGATGCCGGCGCTGCCATCCTCGGTGGCCGGGGGGAAGCTGCCTTCGGTCACCAGCACCGGCGGCTGGCCTGGCCGGCCGTCCGCTCCGAGCCGCAGGCTCTGGATCTGCTGAGTCTGACTCTCCGGCGTGGCCGGGCCGGAGGTGCGGGACCACACGAGCACGAAGCGGTCCACTCGCTTCTGCCAGGCGACGTCGGCGGACTCGGGGAAGGTGGAGTCGATCTTGAAAGTCTGGGAGGCGGACTGCCCCTGCTCATTGAAGCGGCTGGTATAGAGGCGCCGGTTGCTCGATCCACTCGGCCCGGAGACACCCCACACCGCCTGCAAGATACCGTCGCCGTTCCAGGCGAGGGCGGGCGCGCTGGCCGCCGTGTCGCTGCTGAGGTCGTAGCCGGCGAAGGCCAGCGAGGCGAGGGCGTGGCCTTGATCGTCGAACAGCCGCCCGGCGGGCGCCGAGAGCAGCGCATAGCCGCCCGGCAGAGGCTGCGTGCGCAAGGCCTGCCAGCTGATCGCGAAGCGGCCATCGTCGGCGAGGGCGACTCGAACCCGCGGCACACCATGCAGGGTGGCGGGGGTGACGTTGATCACCCCGCCCACCGGATTGCCGCCGGCATCGAGGCGCCGGGCCTTGACGTCGCCGACCTCGCTCGGGCCGGTGGGCGAGGGGGAGCTCGTGGTGTACTCGTACCAGGTGAGGACGCAGCCCACGGCCGGCTGGCAGGACAACACGGAGCTGGTGACCTCCGCCTGCCGCGCGGCGGTGGCGAGCACCGAGGTCTCGCCGGTCGAAGAGCGATAGCCGAGGATCCGGCTGCGAGTGCTGCCGCTCGCGGGCTCGGCCCAGACGCCGAAGGTCCCCTCGGTGGGGTCGAGCGCCAGGCTCAGGTCATGCGCCGTGGCGCTGCTGCTGATCTGTGCGGCGCCGGAGAGCACCCGGCCGTTGCGGGCGAAGGTGCGTGTCCACACTCCGGCGTGGCTGAAGTCGTTGCGCAGGGGGAGGTAGAGCTGGTGGGTGCTGCCATCGTCCTCGGCGGCGACGGCGCTTTCAGCGATCAGCCCGGCCGGGCCGAGAGGTCGATTGAGGCCGATCGGCACCATTTCAGCGGCCACGAGCGGCCGTGCGGCAAGAAGGGAGAGAGTCAAGCAGGCGAGCTTTAGGCCAGAACGAGTTCGCATCTTCCATCTCCTCGGGGCCTGGGACCCTGGTTGTTTCGCGACAGAAGGGCCGGCTCGAGCACCGGCCTGGTTCGTGGTATGTCAGAAAAGCATACGGAGGGCCCGCGCCGGGCGTTTGAGCCAACCCGGCGTCCGGGATCGCGGAAGCAGCCGCGAGCGGCGGGGTCAGATCCGCTCGAACAGACTACGGGAGCCCTGGAGGGCCACCCGCTGCAAGTACAAGCCGAGCCCGCGCACTCCGCCCAGCTCTTCGCCACCTCCCGCGCGGCCCGGTCCACCGTGGAGGTTCTGCGGCAGGGCGGCGCCCGAGCCGGGAGCCTCGGGGGCGGCCGCTTCGGAGCCCACATAGAGGCGGCCGGTGGCCGAGCCGCCGCTCGCCACCAGCTCGCCGAGCCAGGCCGGATCGTCGGTGTAGGCGGAGGTCACCAGCGTGCCCTCGCCCAGAGCCACCAGCTCGGCGGCCGTGCCGGCGCCGCCGTCGTAGGGCAGAACCGTGGCCACCGGTGCGAAGACTTCGCGGCGGTGGATGGCCTGCGCGGCCCGGGCGTCGGCGGCTTCGAGCAGAGTGGGGGCGAGGAAGTAGCCCTTGCCGGCCGGGCTGCCCACGCCGTCCGAGCGCAGGCCTGTGCCGAAGAGGATCTCCGCCTCGCGCCGGAGCTCGGCCACGCCGGCCAGGCTGTCGGCGAGCTGTGCCGCGGTGGCGAGCGGCCCCATGGTGACTCCCTCGGCCGCGGCGTTGCCGTGCGAGAACGTGTGGTTGCCGACGACCACCTGG
>CALMKX010000171.1 GCA_937867335.1 uncultured Acidobacteriota bacterium | reverse complement strand
CAGGCCGTGCTCGCAAGCCCGCTCGCCGCCCCGGCCGAGGGCGGGCTGGAGGTCGAGGATGGAGCCATCGTGCTGAGCCTCGCCCAGGCCCTGGGGCTGGGCCCCGAGCTCGGGGGCACCCTGCCTCCGGCCTATCTGGTGAAGACGGCGGCCGACGCCGAGCGCCTGGCCCGCAGGCACCCCGGCCCGGCCTTCCTCTCTCCCGAGGGAGTGTGGGCCCAGGGCGGCCTCGTCCATCTCGAAGGTTCCCGGCTGGTGCCCGGCGTGCTCGAGCGCGAGCGCGAGGAGGCCGAGCTGGCGAGCGCCCTGCCGGACCTCGAGCTCGCCCTCGCCGAGGCGATCGAGGCCCTCGAGGCGCGGATCGACGAGCGCGCCACCCTCGCCCGCGACGCCCACCGCCTGGATGCCGAGCTCGCCGAGCTCAAGCAGCAGGCTGCGGTGGCCGCCGCCCGGCTCTCGGACGCCGAGGTACGGCGCGACAAGCTGGCCCTGCTGCGCGGCCAGATCGCCACCGAAAAGGGCGAGCTCGCCGGCCGCCTCGGGGCCCTCGACGAACGCCACGAGCTCACCCGCCAGGAACTCGCGCGGGGCGAGGAGCGCCGAGCCGAGCTCGCCGAAGCGCTGGACCTCGCCCAGCGTGCCCTCGACGCCGCCAAGGGCGAGCGCGAGCACGTGCGCACGGAGAACGCCGGGGTGGAAGGCCGGCTGAACCTCGCCCGCGAGCGCCTGGCCTCTCAGGAGCGCGAGATCGCCCGCCTCGAGAGGGACCGCGAAGAGGGCGAGCGGCAGATCCGCCTCTGGGGCGAGGAAGCGGAGCGCCTCGAGGGCAGGAGCGGCGAGCTCGAGAACGAGATCGCCCGCGCCGAAAGCGAGCTCGCGAGCTTCCTCGCCGAGCGCGTGACCGCCGAAGACGCCGTGCTGGCCGGCCAGGACAAGGTGGACGAGGCTCGCCAGGCGGTGAAGAGCCTCGAGGAGGCCGTCGCCGGGCTGCGCGAGCGCCACGACGCCGCCCGCCGCGCGCTCGAGGAGCTGCGCATCCGCGAGGCCGGTCAGGAGCGGGAAGCCGACAATCTCGCCTCTCAGTTCCGCGAGAAGCTGGGCGCCGAACCGCCCGAGCCCTCCGCCCTGCTCCACCCGCCCACCGACCTCGCCGAGCTCGAGGCCGCCCTGATGCGCACCCGCGAGGCGCTCGAGAGGCTCGGGCCGGTCAATGCCCTGGCCGCCGAGGAATACGCCGAGAACGAGGAGCGCTACGGCTTCCTGACCACCCAGCGTGCCGACGTCGAGAACTCGATCGCCAGCCTGAAGAGCACCATCCGCGACATCAACCAGGCCTCGAGCGAGCGCTTCCAGGAAGTCTTCGCGGAGGTGAACCGCAACTTCGGCGAGATCTTCGAGCGCCTGTTCCGCGGCGGCGAGGCCGAGATGCGGCTGCTCGACGAAGAGGACATGCTCGAGAGCGGCATCGAGATCCTCGCCCGCCCCCCGGGCAAGCGGCTGCAGAACATCATGCTGATGTCCGGCGGCGAGAAGGCGCTCACCGCCATCGCCCTGCTCTTCGCCCTGTTCCGCACCAAGCCCTCGCCCTTCTGCATCCTCGACGAAGTGGACGCGCCACTCGACGACGCCAACGCCGTGCGCTTCGTGGAGCTGCTCAAGGAGATGGCCGGCGAGACGCAGTTCATCGTCATCACCCACAACAAGATCTCGATGCGCATCGCCAACCAGCTCTACGGCGTGACCATGGAAGAGCGCGGCGTTTCGAAGGTGGTAGGCGTGGCGATGGACAACGTGCAACCCGAAGGAGCCCTCGCCGCCACGGCCTGAGGAGAGGGCTCAGCCAAGAAGCGAGATCACTTCGAGCCCTGGAACACGGCGGAAGTGACGCTCGTTGCCGGTTACTACAGGCATCGAGTTGGCGAGCGCCGTGGCGGCGATCCAGAGGTCGTTGGCGCCGATCTGGAGGCCGTTGGCGCGCAGATAGCGGTCAGCCTTGCCGTACTCCCAGCAGACCTCCAGGGTAAGGGGGAGAACCTGAAGAGGAGCCAAGAGGGCTTCCCACCGCACCCTTTGCCCAACGCTGTAGCCAGCTGCAAGCTCGCCCACCACGGTGGCCGTCGTGAACAGGCCGCTGTGCTGGTTCCTCTCCAAAAAAGTCTGAGCTGGTCCCGCCTCGGTTCTACGGTCCCTCTCACGCGTGAGCGCGATCAGGAAGCTAGTCTCGAGGATCAGGGCTGGCGCCACTTGTCCTCCGGGGGCGCATCCCTGCGCTTGAGCTCTTCGATCTCTCGAATCCCTTCTTCGGAGAGCAGCGGGCCGCGCTGGCGAACCAGCTTGAGGAACTCCCCGGCGGTGATCGGCTGCTCGGGCCAACGAGCTCGCAGGATCACCTGGCTGAACGACTCCTCGGGCCTCTGGCGGGCCGAGCGCAAACGCTCGTAGGCAGGCAGGCTGAGCGAGATGGTCTTTGTGGACATCCATGCACTATGCATGCACTGTGTGGAGGCGTCAAGCACCTCGCTTCGCCGATTGGCACCGGGCCTCGTCCTGGGGCAGACTTGGAGGCGTTTGGCCCCAACTGCGAGGAGAACCCACTTGCTCACCTCTTTTGTCCCGCGACGCACCCTGGCGGCCGGCCTGGTTCTGGGCTGCTTGCTCGCCTTTTCCCCCTCGGCCTTCGCCGCCGAGGCCGGTCCCAAGATCCTGGTGGTCACCGCCCATCCGGACGACGACGCTCTCTTCTCGGGCACGATCTACAAAGTCACCCACTCGCTCGGCGGCGTGGTGGACCTCGCCTTGATGACCAACGGCGAGGGCGGCTTCAAGTACTCCATCCTGGCCGAGCCGATCTACGGCCTGAAGCTCACGGACGAAGCCGTGGGCCGCGCCTACCTGCCGGCCATCCGCAAGAAGGAGCTGATGGCCGGCGGCGCCATCGTGGGCTTCCGCAACTACTTCTTCTTCGACCAGGTGGACGGCGGCTACACCCGCGACGTGGCATCGATCCTGGGCGGCAAGGAATGGGACTTCCCCTACATCCGCAAGCACTTGGCGGACATCCTGAACGCCGGCCACTACGACTTCGTGTTCGTGATGCTGCCCACGCCGGAGACCCATGCCCACCACGCGAGCGCGGCGATCCTCGGCCTCGAGGCGGTGGCGGCACTGCCCGCCGCCGAACGTCCGATCGTGCTCGCCGCCTCGCCCCGGCCGCTGCCGCCCCTGCCCACCCCGCCGCCCCCCTTCACCGGCCTCGAGGCCTATCCGGTGACTAAGGTGGCCAAGGGGGCGCCGAGCTTCGTGTTCGACCGCACCCAGAAGTTCGGCTACGACAACCGGCTGGACTACACCATCATCGCCAACTGGGTGATCGCCGAGCACAAATCCCAGGGCACCATGCAGCTCTTGGTGGGCAAGCAGACCCACGAGGACTACTGGTACTTCGACCTGAACCCGGAAGAGGGCCGGGCCCGCACCCAGGCCTTCTTCGACCGCCTGGCCGCGGCGCCGCCGATCGCCCCGAAGTAGGGCCCGCGCTAGGGCACGAAGCGGTAGCCCACGCCGCGCACGCTGTGGATGTGCCGGGGCCTCCAGGCGTTGGCCTCGAAGGCGCGGCGCAGGGCCACGATGACGTTGTCCACCACCCGGCTGTTCGGGTGGTTGGGCAGCTCCCACACCTCGGCCAGGAGCTCGCGGCGCGACACCACCTGGTTCGGCCGCGCCGCGAACACCTTCATCACCGAGATCTCTTTGTGCGAGAGCTCCACCTCGCCCGCGAGCGTGCGGGCGAGCCAGCTCTCGAAATCCACCCAGAACTCGCCGAATTGGAAGCGGCTGCCGCCCGGGGCCGGCTCCGCCGCGGGCTCGCTCTCGACGTCGGCCGGGCCCTCGCGTAGCCAGTGCTGGCGGCGCAGCAGGCCCTCGATGCGTGCGAGTAGCTCACCCAAGTCGTAGGGCTTCACCACGTAGTCGTCCGCGCCGAGCTTGAGGCCGTAGACCACGTCGTCCGGCTGGCTGCGGGCGGTGAGCATCAGGATGGGGGTGAAATCCCGCTCCTGGCGCAGCCGCTGGCAGACCTCGAAGCCGTCCACCTCGGGCAGCCGCAAGTCGAGCAGAATCAGGTCGAAACGACGCGAGTGAGCGAGCTCCAGGGCCTCCCGGCCGTCGCGCGCCACTTCCACCTGATAGCCCTTGAGCTCGAGGTTCACGGCCAGGCCCTGGGCCAGGGCTTCCTCGTCCTCCACCACCAGAATGGTCTTGGCCTCGCTCATCGCGACACCTCCACCCGCGGCAGCTCCACCACCAGCCGCGTGCCCGGCCGGCCCTCGTGGGAGAAGGCCCGCACCGTGCCCTTCATCTCCCGCACCAGCCCGGAGACGATCGACAGCCCGAGGCCGCTGCCCCGGCGCCGGCCCTTGATCTCCCGGCCGATCTGGTAGAAGCGGTCGAAGATCTTGCCCAGCTCCGCCTTGGGGATGCCGATGCCGTCGTCCTCCACGGTGATCACCACCCGCTGCTCGACGTCCGCCAGGCTGCAGCGCACTTCTCCTCCCTTGTCCGAGAAGCGCACGGCGTTGTCCAGCAGGTTGGTGAGCACTCGCTCCAGGGCATCCTCCGTGGCCCGCACCCTCGCCCGGGTCTCCCCCAGCCAGCGCAGCTTGAGGCCGTGGCTCTCCACCCGGCTGCGGGCGAGCGGCAGGTAGTGGCGGAAGAAGGCCGCCAGATCCACCGGCTCGAGCGGCAGCGCTCGCCGCCGGGCGAGCAGCCGGCTGCTCTCGAGCACGTTGTCCACCAGCCGGCTCATGCGCTCCGCCTCGGTGAGGATGTAGCCCACCGAGCGGCCCCGCTGGGCTGGAGAGAGCCCGGGGTTCTCGAGCGTCTGGGCGTGCAGCTTGATGGCCGCGAGGGGCGACTTGAGCTCGTGGGTGACGTGCGAAACGAACTCCTCTTGCTTCTGCGAATACCGCCGCGCCGCCAGGGCCCCGGCCAGCTGGTAGGTCAAGCCGCCGATCAGAAGCGCCAGCAGCACACAGCCGAGCGTCAGCACCGGCCAGTCCACCAGCCGGTTGCCCAGGAACGAGACCTCCGACCGCGCCTGCACCACGTACACCACCCACACCACCAGCAACGTGATCGTCGCCGCCAGCGAGAGCACGTAGGTGACCACCAACCGAATCGAGCGCTGCTTGGCCAAGAGCCTCCCTTCCCCCGAACAGCCTAGCGCAGCCCAGGCCCGCCAGCCGAACCCGGCCCCCAGGATCAGCGGAGCGGGCCACGAGGAGCGGAGCCACCCCGAAGGGGTCGAGGGCGAGCGCCGCAGATGCCCGCTCCGCCCATCCCACGGCGACCCCTCTCTCGTGGCAAGATCTCGATCGCCTGCGTTCGAAGGAGATTGCCATGAAACGTTCTGCTGCTCTTCTCCTCAGCCTCCTGCTCTCGGCGACCGCCGGCCGGGGTGCCGAGCCGCCTCGTACCCTGCGCCTCGACCTCATCCACAGCGGCACCGCCAGCGACGAGCAATTCGCCCTCGAGCGCCTCGTTCTCGAGCCCTTGCCCTGGCCCGGCAACCCCGCTCGGCCCCTGGACGACACCAACCTCGGCCCCTACTTCTTCGAGGTTATCGACCGCTCCACCCAGCGCCCCGTCTACTCCCGCGGCTACGCCTCTGTCTTCGGCGAATGGCAGACCACTCCCGAAGCCGGCGAAGTCCGCCGCGCCTTCTCCGAGTCCCTGCGCTTCCCCCTTCCCGCCGGCCCCGTGCGCGTGGTGATTGAGAAGCGCGACTCCCACAACGACTTCACCGAGATCGCGAGCTTCCGGGTCGACCCCGCCGACCCTCAGATCGACCGCTCCACCCCACCCGCCCCCGGCCGCGTCCTCGCCCTCGAGCAGCACGGCGACCCGGCCCAGAAAGTAGACATTCTGCTCCTCGGCGACGGCTACACCGCCGGCGAAGAGGCCCAGTTCGAAGCCGACGCCCGCCGCCTCGCCGAGCTCCTCTTCGCCGTCTCCCCCTTCCGCGAGCACCGCGGCGACTTCAACCTCTGGGCCTACGCCCCGCCCGCGGCTGAAAGCGGCATCTCCCGGCCCTCCACCGGCCTCTACCGCCGCTCCCCCGTGGGCGCGAGCTACGACGCCTTCGGCTCCGAGCGCTACGTCCTGAGCTTCGACAACCACGCCTTCCGCGACGCCGCCGCCTACGCCCCCTACGACTTCGTCGAGATCGTCACCCACAGCGCCACCTACGGCGGCGGCGGCATCTACCAGCTCTACGCCACCGTCGCCGCCGGCAGCGCCTGGGCGCCCTACATCTTCGTCCACGAGTTCGGCCACCACTTCGCCGCCCTGGCGGACGAGTACTACACCTCCCCCGTCGCCTACCAGGCCGGCGACGCCGCCAGCCAGCCCGAGCCCTGGGAGAAGAACGTCACCGCCGACCCCACCGGCCGTAAATGGCAGGCCCTGCTCTCCCCGGGCGTCGCCCTGCCCACCCCCTGGGCCAAGGAGAGCTTCGAAACCTACGAGCGCGACGTCCAAGCCCGACGCCGCGCCATCCGCGCCGAGCGTCGCCCCGAAGCCGAGATGGACGCCCTCTTCCGCGAGGAGCAGGCCAAGGCCACCGAGCTCCTCCGCCCCCGGGCGGGGCAGGTCGGGGCCTTCGAAGGCGCCGACTACCAGGCCCGCGGCCTTTACCGCCCCCAGGCCGACTGCATCATGTTCACCCGCGACGAAGTGGGATTCTGCGCCGTCTGCCGGCGGGCGATCGAAGAGGTGATCGCCCTCTACACGGGGCCCTGAGGTGGGCGCGGGCCCGCCTCGCGCTAGGATGCCGCCCTGCCGATGGCTGCCCGCTCCCCGCTCCTCTCCTGCGAGTCGATCGCCAAACAGTTCGGCTCCCGGCCGCTCTTCGCCGGCTTGAGCTTCGCGATCGCCGAGGGCGACCACCTCGGCCTGGTGGGCCCGAACGGCAGCGGCAAATCCACCCTCCTCGCCGTGCTCGCCGGCCGCGAAGAACCGGATTCCGGCACCCGCGCCGTGCGCAAGGGCCTGCGCGTGGGCTACGTGCCGCAGGACCCCGTCTTTCCCGCCGACGCGAGCTGCGAAGAGGTGGTGATCGCCGGCCTCGAAGGCCTGCCCCTCGAGGAATTCGAGAAAGCCGGCCGCGCCGCCCAGGCCCTCGGCAAGCTGCGCTTCCGCGACTTCCACCAGAAGACCGGCAGCCTCTCCGGCGGCTGGAAGAAGCGCCTGGCGATCGCCCGCGAGCTCGCCGCCGAGCCCGAGCTGCTGCTGCTCGACGAGCCCACCAACCACCTCGACCTGGCGGGCATCCTCGAGCTCGAAGAGCTGCTCAAGAGCGAGCCCTCGGCCTTCGTGGCGGTGAGCCACGACCGCTACTTCCTCGAGAACGTCGCTCGCCGCATGCTCGAACTCGACTCCGCCTACGCCGGCGGCCTGCTCCAGGTAGAGGGCAGCTACAGCGACTTTCTCGAACAGCGAGACGTGGTGCGCCAGAACCAGGCCGAGTACCAGGAATCCCTCGCCAATCGCGCCCGCCGCGAGCTCGAGTGGCTGCGTCGCGGCGCCAAGGCCCGCCGCACCAAGGCCAAGGCCCGCGTGGAAGAGGCCCATCGTCTGATGGCCGAGCTCTCCGACCTCGAAGGTCGCGCCCAGGAGGCCGCCGCCGGCATCGACTTCCAGGCCTCCGGCCGCAAGACCAAGAAGCTGCTCTCGGCCCGCGGCCTCGCCAAATCCTTCGACGGCCGCACGGTGCTCTCCGGCGTGGATCTGCTGCTGCGCCCGGGCACCCGCCTGGGTGTGCTGGGGCCGAACGGTAGCGGCAAGACCACCCTGCTCTCGCTTCTCGCCGGCAGCCTCGAGCCCGATGCCGGGGAGATCGAGCGCGCGCCGTTTCTGCGCACCGTGCGCTTCGAGCAGGACCGCGCCAGCCTCGACCGCAGTGTCACCCTGCGCCGCGCCCTCGCCCCGGAAAGCGATTCCGTGCTCTACCAGGGCCGGCCCGTGCACGTGGCCGGCTGGGCCCGGCGCTTCCTGTTCCGCTCCGAGCAGCTGGACACCCCGGTCTCCCGCCTCTCCGGCGGCGAGCAGGCGCGCATCCTGCTGGCGAAGCTGATGCTCGAGCCGGCCGATCTGCTGATTCTCGACGAACCCACCAACGACCTCGACATCCCCACCCTCGAGGTGCTCGAAGAAAGCCTGCTCGAGTTCCCCGGCGCCCTGGTGCTGGTGACCCACGACCGCTACCTGCTGGACCGCGTCTCCACCGCCATCCTCGCCCTCGACGGCCAGGGCGGCTGCCAGCTCTTCGCCGACACCGCCCAATGGGAGGAGCACCATCGCGAGGCGGAAGCCACCGCCCGCCCCAAGCCCGCCCGCCCGGCCGCCCCGGCGGCCGCCCCCGGCTCGCCCGCGAAGAAGCTCAGCTGGGCCGAGCAGCGCGAATGGGAGCGCATCGAAGGGGACCTCGAACGCGCCGAGGGGGAGCTCGCCCGCTGCCAGGCCAGC
>CALMKX010000170.1 GCA_937867335.1 uncultured Acidobacteriota bacterium | reverse complement strand
CGAGCGCCTGGCGGCCACCGCCGAGCGGGTGTGGGGCCCGGACCATCCCGAGCTGGCCCGCACCCTGCTCAACCTGGGCAAGGCCCGCGCCGCCCTGGGCGCGAAAGAAGCAGCCCTCGCGGACTTCAGCCGGGCCCTGGGGATCTGCAACCGGAGCCTGACCCAGGACCATCCCCAACGGGTGCGCGCCCTCGCCTTCCTGGCCGGCCTGAAGCAGGAAGCCGGCCGCCTCGCCGAGGCCGAGCCCCTCTACCGCGAACTGCTCGCCCTGCACCAGCAAGGGGCCAGCTACTCGAACTGGGACGACGTCCTCGCGCAATGGCAAGAGCTCCAGAAAGCGAAGCAGGCCCAGGCCGCCACCCGCCCAGCCGCGCCGCCCTGAACCCGGCTCGGCCGGGGCCCTGGGCGGGCGCGGCGACCGTTGAGCCGTAAATCTCCACCAGGGGCCTGATCGGAGAGCGACCAAACGCGAAGCCCTTTCCAGCAGGAAGCCAGGCCAGGCTCGGCCCGGGGCCCGAAAGCCAAGAATTCAAGCAAGGGTCAATGGAGAGAAACACGCCTCTCGAGAGGAAGAGCCCTCCCTGCGAAGGAGGAGAGACCGGGCCGCATCCCCGAGGAAGGAGAAGAAGGGGATGCGGCGGGCTGCTTAGCGCTTGGGCCCCGGCTCTGGCCAAGCCGAGCCGCCCCTCGCTCGACCTGGCCCTCGCTTTGTAGGCAGCCTAGGGCGAGCCTCCGCCTGCCTGGGCCTCTGAGAGAGACACCCCTTGGCCACAGGTGCTAAGCCCTGGGTAGAACCTCCCCTTCGCGGCCTTGCATTCGGCTACTGTAGATGGTGAGGTGCAGAGCCCGTCGCTCAAAGCACATGAACCGGTCGCCACCACTCCGCAGCCGTTGAGCTCGGTACAGCTCGAGCCGAAGAAGGGTGTGCCGCCACTGCGGGCACACTCTGTTGCGCTGAGCTCATCAGGGATGGAAAGGCAGCCGTTCGGGCGGCAGCAAGCACCTGTCGCTTCCTCTTGGCAGTCCCAGCTACAGCCGTCTCCCGAGTTGGTGTTGCCGTCGTCACACTTCTCGCCGCAGCTGATCCGTCCATCGCCGCAGCACGGCGTTGGGCGCGGCGCCTCCACTGTGATGAAGGGACACACCGCTTCCGAAAGGGCGGGAGTGCGACAAGTGCCCCCGAGGCAAGTCCGCCCCTGGTCCACCTGGCAGGCGGAAGAGGAAGAACAGGGGCAGAGCGAGTCCGTGTGGTGGCGAGCGGAGAAGCACACCTGAACCTGGTTGAGCCAGCTGAGCAGCTGGCTGCGGGTCGGCGGATTCAGAGCAGCCCAGACTGCCGGCTTGATCCCGCCAGGTGCCACCGGTACCTCATCCCCCTCCACCAGGGCATCCCACGGCAGCACCTGGGCAGTAGTCGCCGAACTGGCGAACTTCGGGGCTACGGTATCGAGCCCGGCTTGGCTCTTGAGCGCAGTCGCCAAGGACTGCGCCTGGTGACTGCCGAGATTGAGGCATCCCCAGCTCTCGAGCAGATAGCGCTCAAGTTCGCTGCAAGGGAAGTGCTCTGGGGCGCCACCGGCTGGCTTCAGGCTCCGGCAGGAGGTGAGCCGCAGGTCTGCCTGGTTCAGCCACTCGGTGAACGGAACGCCGTCGACGCAAAGGGGATGGTTGCTCCACGCTTCCTTGCCGATTTCGATGCCGAAGTGAGCGAGCTGGGTGACGCCGTCTCCGTAGCTGTCCACATCGGGACCCACCGGGTCCTCGATATCGGCTCCCAACTTCTGCCGGCACCAGTCGAGCAGCTCATGCGGCTGGTCGAACGGGCCATTGGGATAAGCCCCTCCGGTCGCTGGGTACCGGCAGACGAAGTTGTTCTCTCCCGAGCAAGTGAGCCCCGGAGCGGCCCCGGGTTGGTGATTCACAACCTGGCCCACCGTAGGCTCACAACCGTCTTGATACGTTGCCGACAAGCCCAGCTGCACTCGCGTCTTTTGCGCCGAAAGCAAGTTCCAGGCGTCGTTCCAGTCGAGCAGCAGGAATTCCCAGCTCTTCCCGAAGAGCTCCAATGTGAGCCCTATCCTCAGCGCCGCCTTGAGATACAGCGCCAGTTCGATGTCGGTCAGCGCGTAAGTACCGATTTCGTGGAGCGGCTTGGTGGGGTCTCGAACTGCAGCCTCGACTTGTTCGGCGTAGGGGATGTTGTTCGCGGGCAAACAAACGCCGGAGACGCACGATTGCCCTCTACCACAGGAGTCGGAAGCTACGCACCTCTTGACGCAGGCTCCAAGCACGCAGTTCCTTGCAGGTCCGCAGGCCTGAGGAGCTGCTTGAGAGCAGGAGCCTGGGACCAAGCGATTGCGGGTTGAGCAACGACCCACCTCGAGATTGCAGAACTCGCCTTCCGCACACTCCGAGTCCTGACGGCATCCCACTGCGGAAGCATAGCCGCCGTTGAGCGGATGGCAGCCGGGCCCTTCCCAGTCGGCAATTTTCACATCGGTCTTCGGTATGCACTGATAGGGCTTGAAGACGCCGCCGAAAGGCGAGTCTCGGCAGCTCTTGCGATCAACATCATAGAAGCTGGCACGCCCTTGCACTTCACAAACACCGTGCTGCTCGCACTCCGAGAGAGTGGTGAAGTCGATCGGTGGAAGGCCAGTGGGACAGGTGCCGTCCTGTTGACAATCACGACAGCTCTTTGTCGCGCTCCAACTCGAGCTCGCAATTCCCAGCACTTGGCCCGTCTGTTCCAGCTGCACCGCCAGCCACGAAGGGAGATAGCCCTTGATCTGCTCCACGCAGGCCGCGGTGTCTCCGCTACAACGGCAAGTCCGCTCATCGATGCCGGTTCCTCCTCCGATGCACACTGGCACGGCACCTCGGCTCTTCGTCTGCAAGGTAATGTAACAAGACCCTCTCTCATCACCGACGTCGCAAGAGTAAGTCGAGGCTGGATCCGAGCCTGGAGAGTCGTCGGTCCAGGCGGCCACGGCCACCCCTCGGCCCACGGGTCGGCGGTCCACCAGAGTGTCCGAGCACACCCGAGTGACCTTCTTGACCAGCTTGGCGCTGCACGGCGCATCCTTTGGCGGATTGCTATTTTCCAGAGCAGCCGCGAGCGGCCGACTGAGGTCGAAAAGACCACCATAGCCAGAGGGTTTGAGGCTGATGCCGGTTCCTAGGTCTGCGCCGATTCCCAGAAATAGGCGGCGGGAGAGTCGTACACCCAGGGTGGCTTGGAGCTCGACCTCCGGCTTGACGAACGTCTCGAGACCATCGTCCGCCGTCAGGTCTGGAGCCTGGAAAGCGTGCTGAGGACGGTCGAAGTCCGCGAATTTGAGCTGCTCGGCGACTGGCAGGTTCTGATTGATGGCTCGTGTGAGCCGGCTTCGCAACTTGTAAGCCTCGTGCAGCCAGCCGAGACCCCAGGAGAGGCGCAACACCGGTTGCACTTGCACCGGCCCCAACTGAATCGGGGGATTGATCCGTTGCTCGATGGGCTCAAAGCCCGGATGGAAGTTGAGACCGAGACCGAATACGGCTGCGGATGCACCCTCCCACGAATACGGGTACACCTTGCGTGGCCAAACCGCGCCTTGCCCGTAGGAGAACGGCCGATAGGTTGCCACGACGAACTCGGCGGGCTCGAGAACATAGTTCGCGTTCTGATCGAGAGGCTGGAGCTTCGAGTCGTCCACCAGGTGGAAGACGTCCACCTTGTTGATATCGAGGCCACCCGATATGTTCGGACAACCTCCGTAGCAGAGGCGTGGCTGGGGTCCCTGCGGACAGAGCGGGCCGCCGCTGGCCAGCGCCGTGATTCCCAACGGCCGGCAGGCGTCGAAGAGCTTGAAGCCGTCAACCTGGAGATTTACTTCTAGCCCCGGAGCAAGGCTGAGATTCCGCCCAAAGGCGGTCAGTGCGAAGCCTCCGGTACGCAACTGCGCACGGTGCGTGGCGGAGAGGTTGTGAGAGGTGTAGCGTGCGCCGAGGTTGAACTTGGAGCTTTCGGCAAGCTGAGCGTAGGCACCATGTCCCTCGTAGCCCACGCACCAGTGTAGATCCGGGCGCTGAGTGGAATAGGCTCCGAGGTGATAGCCCTCCGTTTGCGAGTTGACGGCGCACTCGATCTCGGCCTCGTACCGCTGGGAGTCCTCGAGGTCGCTGCCCAAAGCCTCCAATGCGGCCCTGATCTTCTCGACCAGGCCAGGCCCTGGAATCGGACTCTTGAGCTTGAGGAGCTTCTCGACCAGTCGAAGTGCGAAGCGGTTCCTGGCCTTGGAGTCCTTGAAGATGTCTGTGGGCAACCAGAGGCGCGTGCCGGCACACTTCTGCGCTTGGCATTCAGCACGGGTTGCGCTGGGCGACAATTGGTTTGAACTCGTACCCTTGATGCAGAAACAACGGCCTTTCTGATTGGGATTGTCAGCGCCCGTCTCGAACTGAGCGAGCTTCGAACTTGCCTTGCTGAGAATTGATGCCAAGAGCTCAAGATCCTCATTCAGGTGGAAATTCCGGGCGATATTCTGGAGATCAGCCCCCTTAGGGTGGGGATTGCCTCCTTCTGGGGGCGGCAAGGACGCCCCCAGGATCTTGCACTGCCCGGACGATGTATCAGGGCCCCGATCGGGCTGGTCCATCCAGAAGGGCCTCGGTGGAGCCTGATCCTTCCCCTCGCAAACGGACGGCTCGAGGGGCACGTGGGGAACCGGCGGCCCTGGGTTGGGGGCCGGAGAGGCCCGCACCTCGCTGCCGGCCTTCTCAGCATCGCCTGCCCTCGCGCTCCCCTCTTCGTCTTGGGCAAGAGCACGGCCCAGGGATACGAGAAGCCCAAGAGCCACTAGGCCGCAAACCCATCCGGCGTTCTTCGTCCTCGCGGTCATCCCTTCCCCTTTCTCGCGGCAGCGATCAGCGAAGCCAAGTAGTCCTTGAGCCTTAAGCGACCCGGGTCTCGCGGACTAGCTCTATGAGCACGAGGAGCGCAGCCAGCCGACCTAGCGTTGCTCGCCTGCGCCCCCAGAGCTGAGAGAGAGCCACGACCTGGACAACTACTAAATCACCGAGTTCCACACTCAGTATACACGACAATCCGCTCCAGATTACTTCGCAATCTCAAGAATATCATTCAGTAACGGCAAGGAGCCCCTGGGGGCTCAATCCTGTTCTATGCCTTTCGCAAAGAGCCCGCCGGGCTCAGGCCGCCCCGGCCCAAGGCCGGCCCCGGCTCTAATCAGCCGGTGGGCGCCAGCGTTGGAGCTGGATTTCGAACGGGGCGGCTACTTCCAGGCTGCGCTCGAAGCCGATTTCGAGCTCCGGGGAGTCGGTTTGGAGCTCCACTCGCTGGGTGAGGAAGCGGGAGCGGCGGCCCTGGTTCTGGTTCTCGAACAGCGAGACCCGCGCGCCTCCCAGCCACATCCAGCCAGGGCGGGGGCGGCCGCGCTCGATGCGCAACCAGAGCAGGAGAGAGACCCTCTCGTCCGGCTCGAGGGGCCTGGCGAGGGTCACCTTGAAGCGGTTCTTGCGCGGCAGGGGCTCGGGCGTGAGCGCCTCCGGCTCCCCCACGGGCTGCCAGGGGTGGAGCCAGAGCTCGAGCGCGGGGCCGCGGGCGCGCAGGAAGCGAGGGGCCACGGAGATCCGTTCCGTGGCCCGCCGGGCCTGGTAGAAGGCGGCGTCCGGCCCGAAGAGGCGGCTGGCGAAGAAGATCTCGGCATCGGCACGGTCGAGATCCTGGGGGGCCACGCTGGAGAGGGCCGGCACCGGCGAGACGGCCATCGGGTTGCCGCGGGCCAGCGCCCACATGGGGTGCTCGCCCCGCTCGTAGAACACCTGCCGGAGCTCCAGCTGCGAGAGGCCACCAGCGAGCCGGCGCTCGGCCAGCCGGGTGGTGGTGGGCACCACCTCCACGTAGCTCGCCGAGGCGGGCAGGTAAAGCAGCGCGCCGAGCACCAGGGCGTAGCCGAGCTGGGGCCAGGGCCCCCGGCCGAGCGCGGGAAGGCGGGCGGCCAGGCGGTCCCACACACCGAGCCCCGCCCAGGCCGCGGCGAGGGAGGTGAAGGCCGCCACCGGCAGGTAGTTCTGGCCGCGGAAGAGGCCGCCCTTCCAGGCGTAGAGCGCCGAGTAGCCGACGACGTAAGCGAGGGTCAAGATCGCCGCGAGCCGGCTGGGCACCTCGCTCGGCCCCGCTTCGCCGCCGTCCTCGCCGAAGCGCAGCCAGGCGGGCAGGCGCTCGCGGGCGCCGAAGGCCACCAGGCCGAGGCCGATCAGCCCCGCCACGGCGAAGGCGAACACCAGCGGCCGGTGCTGGTACCAGAGGAAGAGGAGCTCCCTCCAGGCCACCGTCCAGGGCGTGGCGCGGGCCTCGGCGGCGCGGCTATCGGCGATCTTCAACAGGCGTGGGATGTAGCGCACCACCACGAAGAGATAGGGGTTGAGCAGCACGAAGGTGGCGGCCGAGGCGGCGCCGGCCAGGAACAGCCAGCCCCACAGCACCGCGAAGGCCGGGATCAGGAAGGTCACCGTGACCGCGCGGTTGCAGGACGCGTCCTACAACCCGCTGTCGGCCGCCGAGGAATATGTGATCCTCCGCAAGGGGACGGAGCGGCCGATGAGCGAGCCTTGAGCCGCGGCCTAGAACATGGGGCGGGAGGCAGTGACCTCGAAGGTGACGCTCTTCTTCGACCCGAAAAGCGAGTAATCCCTCGTGTACGTGCAAGACACCGTCCTCAAACCGCCGATGCCTCCGGATGAGGTGACGGTGCAGGTATCGGCGTCGAGGTATTGCGAAAGGCCCGCCTCGCTGACCGCCTTCTTCACCGCGGCCTCGGCGCCCGCGATGAGTTGCTCCATATACGTGTCGTAGATCTTGTTGGTGTCGCCCACCACCGGCAGCGAGGGGTTGTCGATCACCGCATAGCCGTCCAGCAGGAAGAAGAGATGGAGCGGCCAGCCCAGGATCGTGAAGCGCTGGGTCGACCCCACCACCTGCCCAGCCATCTTGGCGTCGGCATAGTCTAAGGGATAGGCCCAGACTACGGTCGGCA
>CALMKX010000169.1 GCA_937867335.1 uncultured Acidobacteriota bacterium | reverse complement strand
CCTCCCCGCCTCCCTGGCGGAGCTCAAAAAGCAGCTCCAGGAGCGAGTGGCCCAAGAAGCCAAAACCCTCGCCCTCCCCGCGAGCCTCCTCGCCCCCAAAGGCGAGCTCGAAACCCTCCTCACCTGGAAAGCCAAAGCCGCCGAAACCACCCCCGAACCCCCCCTCGCCCTCCTCACCGGCTGGAGAAGAAAAGCCCTCGGCCAAGCGCTGCTCGAGGAGCTCGAAGGGATGTTCCCGCAGCGGGGGTTGTTTGGGGGGTGAGAAGAGAAATGACCTCCCAGCCAAACCTTTTCTCGCGTTTAGCGGTCAAAGAGTTGGAGAGACCATGAGCGCGAGCCCGAAACGAGCGGAACCCGGTTCTCCGGGGATTGGCCAGACAGCCGTCTCTGGGCGCCGTTCTCGCTGCACTCGTAGACTGAAGAGGGGCTTGCGACCTCGTGCGCTCTCGTATATCATCGCCAAATAGAATTTGAATAGCCGTATTTGGATTTGACTACCGCGGGATAAGTTCCTTTTCGCTTCTGGTCGTTCAAGGAGTCGCCGTGGGGTTGGTTGGCTCCTCCGAAGCGAGACGCGCGGTCGCAGCGTTCCCTTTCTCGAGAGTGGAGGCGGGTGGTCATGGGGTCCAGAAGCACTTGGAGGCTTGGCCTCCTCAGTCCTCTTTCTCCTGCAGGGGTGCCAGCCCCCCTCGCTAGCCGGCTGGACCTGCTCGGTTCCGCGGCCAGCCCGTCGGCCACCCCGCGCACCACCACCGCCGCCGCCATCCCCAACCTCACCCCCATCCCGGTCCCGAGGTAGCGCCATGGTCCGCCGCCCAGGGATCGAGAACACGAGAAGCCAGGGGCGGCAAGACCAGAAGGCCAGACCACCAGCGCCAGCCCCGGCCCTTGAAGCCCCCCACCGAGTCGCGCGAACGCTGGCCGAGGTGCGGGGTGTCAGAGGCGTGGTTCGTGATACTCTCTTGCGAAATTTGTCTCCCAAAGAGATGTCGTGCGAGTTTCGTCCCGAGGAGTCGACCCTACCTTGCCGGTCGGGCCTGGAATCTGTGCAAGTTGACACAGGCCTCGCTTCATGGGGGATGGTTGGCAATCCCAGGACTAACCGGAACACGCTACCCGTAATAGGCTCAAGCCCCCGGCGCGGGGCTGGAGCTCTCCACGTCCAAGAAGCCTAGTTGCTGGAGGAGAGGAATGAGTTATCTCTGGAGGAGAACCCTGTGGCCTTGGGGCGCTGCAGTCGCCCTGATCGCCTTTTTCAGTAGTGGCGCGCTTGGTGCCCTTGGACCGCCCGCGCCACCTCCGGCGCGCCCGGCTTCGTGGGTTCTCGCACCTCCACCAACAACCGGCTGCGGCTGCCGCAGCCATAACAAGAGCTACTCCATCGGCCGCTACGACGCGAGCGCCGGCGAGTGCCTCGAAGGTTCTGGTGTCTGCCGCCTGGCTGCTTAGCCACGGTGCGGACTCCCAGGGCACCACGGGAGCCTGACGTGAACGACGTTCGTCCGTTCTTGGGCCGGAACCAGCCCGGCCGCCGCCTCCATCTTGTGGCGGCTTCCCTGCTGGCTACTTCTTTCTACACCGCCGGCAGTGCGGCTGCTGGACCACCCATCTGCCGTCGCGCCGTCAACGTGCCGCTCGCCTCCATCAGTTCGGCCACGTACGCCAACAACAAAGTGGTTGTCGTTGACGCCCTTGGCCGAGGTTGGACCGGCGTGGGCGGCGGCTCCCGTCAAGCGGGGGTCTACCTCTTCAACTCAGACGGCACCTTCGACCGGGAGCTGGGAGACGTGCGCAGCAACCCGGTGGGAGATTTTCTACCGACGCGTGCTATCAGCCTGGGCAGCCAGCTCCTCATCAAACTGATTGGACCAGGCGCAGTCCGGCTCGACGAGAACTTCACAACCCAAGTTGATCTCGACATCTACGAGGGGAGAACTGGCAGCTACAACGGCATCGGCTCGATCTATCAGTGGGCGAGTTCGGGCCGAGAGGTGCTGTTCTTGGGTACGGTCCGCCCACCCGCCAGCTCAGTGGCCCTGGGCCTGAACCAGTCCGCGAAAGCCGAGTTCGGCTTTGCCCGAGTGACTGCCTCGAGTGCCGGCGATCCCGCGGACTTGCGTTTCGGCAAGCCGACAATGGTCCTCGAGGCCCGAGACTCGGACTACATGGTGCTGGGCCAGCCCTACGTCACGGTCGCAAGCGGCTACTTCTACTTCGCAGCTCCGATGCCTGGAGCGAAGGCGCCGCTCTATCGGCTGCCGGTGAAAGGGGGGACAACGAATTTCAAGGAAGTTGGAGTCCTCAACGACGGCAAGCCGCTGCCGGAGCTCCAGCGAAAGAACTGGGGACCGGATGACGCCAAGGCTCTCTTCCAGGAAGTGTCCGGACTGGAGATGCCTGCGGCACTGGTGGGATTCGGGGATCGCCTGCTGGTTCTCGATCGCAAGGGGAAGGTCCCTTCTGGTCAAGTGCGCTGGTACTTGACTCAATATGGAGTTGGAGCAGGTGGCGCTCTAGCTCCGATCGGCAAGCCCTGGAAGCTTCCGACTGGAGCGGATTTCCTTAGCTTGGTGGCGACGCCAGACACACTCCTCGTATTCGAAAAGGGGCCTGCCAACGACATGGGCAAGATGACAGTACTGAGTGTGATTCGAATCGAGAAGTCGGCCCTGCTCGGCGCGAGGGACTTGGGAGTGACGAGTGAAAATCTGCCGGCTTGCGAGGCCGTCCGTTAGACCGCGTAAAGAAAGCTCGACTTCGGAACCCCAGCAATGAATGGCTCCGAGTCCGACCCCGCACATTTCGAGGACACTTGGACAGCCTTCCTCAGGAAGGAGCTGCTCGCCAAAGCGAAGGATGCGAGCCTTGCTGAAGTGTCGATCTCGTTTCTCGGGCTCTGCATTACGGTCGTGATCGCGCTCGGAGGTGCTGGAGCGTTTGTGTTTCAGTGGTATCAGCAGAGTCGGTTCGACGCTCAGCGCTCCCTCGACGAAAGGGCAACACACCTCGAGGAGATGGAACGGGATAGCATGCAGTTCTACCGAGATACCCTGGCTGAGTGGAGCAGGCAAAATTTCGAGACGCTCTGCGCAGCAGCTGGAGGCAAGTTGAATTTTTCGCAGCAGACGTGCGTCTTTCCGGGGCGAGGGGAAGTACCCTATGCCAAGCCATTTCCCCTGGGCGTGGTGGGCGCTGACGCCTCCGACCCTCTGGCCAGCAAGCCGCTCACTCAGATCTGCTCCAGATTTGGCGGCAGCTACGACGAGGTAAGACGGACTTGCACCATAAGCCTAGAAGGAACCGAGCTAGAGTTTGCGGCTCGAAATGTCAAGAGTCTGCACACGGCTGCCGCACCATCGACGCCGGCGGCTCACAAACCGTGACGCCTTCCAAGTAAACGTTCGACACGGCTGGGTCGGTGAGTGACACCCATTGGTCTGGGCTGCCTTGCTCCTTCGAGCAATTTGGTCACAGTAGTCGGAGGAGACGTGTAGAGTCTCCGACTTGGCAGCTTGAAACAAATTCTCATGAACCGTGCTTCGATTGGGAGTGTCCGGGATGAGACTGATCGCGAGGAATCTCGCCCTTCTTGTTCTTGCTGTGGCTTCGTACGAAGTGGTGGTGGCCGTAGAGCAGAGCCCTCAGCCTGTTCGGATGGCCAAGGAGTTCTGGCCTCCGATTCACTCGTCGCTCTCGTTCGACGTTGAGTTCACGGACTCAGCGACCCAAGAGAACGGGCAGCTCGAGATTGTCCGTTCCGGACCACGCAAAGTTGGAGTTCAGCAATACGAGGCTTTCGATCAGAGGTTTCAGAAGGTGCTGGGCAATGCGACTTTCACGGAATCCTACCGTTACGCTGCAAAGGCTGGCGTCGTCAAGCTCGATAGCTCGCGTGACAGGCCAGAAGGGCGAGAGATCTTGGTGCTGCCTCGTCGGCTCAGCCCAGGCTTCACCTGGACCCTCCACTACTTCGACGGCGATGAGACGCATCGCGTGGACAACACATCACTCACTTGGACCATCGAAGGGAAACCCCTCAGCTGCGTTCTGATCTCGTTCGATGGTATCCGCTCCAATCGTCCCATGCACGGCCACGAGGTCTACTGCCCCGGCTGGGGGATGGTGGAGGAGGAGCAGCAGCACGGTAACACGCACCTGCTGATCCGGCTCCGAGGCGCTCGGCCAGGCGGCTCGGGGCAGGAGTCGAAGGTGCAGCCGCAGGGCTCGCGGCCTCCTGGCTAGCACTCGCGCGGGCAGGAACGCTACCCAGGACGACCTCAAGCGAAACCACGCGGATGCCTGACTTGGACCAGGACGAGCTGGAGATCCTCTCCGCCTACGAGAAGAGCGAACTCAAGTCCGTGGCCACCCCGCCTGAGCTGGCTCGGCTCAGGGCCGCGGCCTGCGCCACTGTGTTCGAAGGCTTCAAGGTCAAATCCCGCTCGGCTTCGAGCGCCTGCCCCGCCCCCGCCGCTCCCCTACGCTCCGCCGAAGCCGAGGCCGAGGCCTCCGGTCAGGGGGAGGGTGGCGCCGGTTAGGTAGGCGGCTTTTTCGGAGGCGAGGAAGGCCACCAGGGCGGCGACTTCTTCGACTTGGCCGAAGCGGCCGGCGGGGATGCGGGCTAGCAGGGCGGCGCGCAGCTCCGGCTTCACCACGGCTTCCATGCGTTCGGTTTCGATGAGCCCCAGCTCGACGAGGTTGGCGGTGACGCCGTGCCCCGAGGCCTCGGTGGCGAGCACCCGGGCGAGCGCCCCGAGCGAGGCTTTGATGGTGGCGTAGGCCGCCTGGCCCTGGCCGCCGAGGGTGGCGGCCACCGAGCCGACGAGCACGATGCGCCCGAAGCCACGCCGCTTCATGCCGGGGAGCACCAGCCGGCTCAAGGCGAGGGCGGCTTCAAGCCCCACGGCGGACATCCTCGCGAGTTCGGCCGGGTCGAGCTTCTCCACGCGCTGGTAGGGCGGAAAGTAGGAGGCGTTGTGCACCAGCACGTCCACCTCGGAGGCGAGCTGGGCCAGCTCCTCGAAGCTGGCGGACTCGGCGAGGTCGAGGGCCAGGCTGCGATTCCCGAGACCTTCGGCTTCGAGCTCGCCGGTGAGCGCAGCGAGCCGCTCGGCGTTCCTCCCCAGGAGCAGCAGCCGGTGGCCCTGGCGGCCGAGCTCCCGGGCCACGGCGCGGCCGATGCCGGAGCCGGCACCGGTGACGAGGGCGGTCTTCGGCGCGATGACCGATCCCTCCCTACTTGGCCGCCGTGGCCGGCGCCGGAGGTGGAGGAGTGTTGCCGAAAGCGTAGAGGCCAGCCACGGTGCGCACCAGGAGCAGGCCGTCGGAGATCGCCGGGGTGGCCACGATCGCCTCGGGGAGCTGGTTGGTGGCCAGGAGCTCGTAGCTGGGGCCGGCCTGGATCACCAGCACCTCGCCGTCGTCGGCTGCCAGGTACACCTTGCCACCCGAGGCCACGGGGGAGCTGAGGAAGTCCTTGGGAATGCGCTGCTCGTAGAGGAGCTCGCCGGTCTTCGCGCGGAAGCAGCGCAGGAAGCCCTGATCCTCCATGGCGTAAAGATACTCTCCATAGACCAGCACGGAGGTAGTGATCGGCCCGCCCTTCTGGGTGCTCCAGGCCACGGCGTCGCTCTGGGTCTGGCCCTCGGGAAGGGTGATGTCGCCGCGGGCGGTGGGCTTAACGGCCAGGATGGGGTGGCGGCTGCCCTTGCCGCTCGAGACGTAAACCAGCCCGCTCGCCGTGACCGGCGTGGATTCCACGATCAACATGTCCCAGCGCAGCCGCCAGAGCTCCTCGCCGGTCGCTGCCCGATAGCCGCGCACGCTGCCCGGTGCCACGGTCACCAGCTGGTCGAAGTCCGGGCCGGCTACCACCGTGGGCGTGCTCCAGGAGGGCTGCTCGCCCCGCTCGGTGCGCCACACAGGATGCCCGTCCTGGGCGTCGAAGGCCGCGAGGTAGCTCTGGTCGTTGCCGTCGCATTGCAGCACCACGCGGTCGCGATAGAGGATGGGCGAGGAGCCCACCCCCCACTGGAATTCGGGGTTCTTGGCGAAGCCCGCCCGCTGCACCCCGAGGTCCTTCTGCCAGAGCGGCTTGCCCTCGAGGTCGAAGGCGTAGAGGCCCTCGGAGCCCAGATAGGCGATCACCACCTTGCCGTCGGTCGCCACCGTGGGGGTAGCGAAGCTGTTCTTCGGGTGGCGCGGCTCGTGCGGCACGCCCTCGCGCAGGGTGCGGTCCCACAGCAGCTGGCCGGACTTCTTGTCGATACAGAGCAGGTGCCAGCTCTGGGAGCTCAGGTCTTTGGCGGGCCGCATGTCCCCGGAGAGGCCGTGGAGGAATTCGAGCTCGGTCGCCGAGGAGACCGCCGTGGTGAGAAAAACCTTGTCTTGCCAAACCACCGGACTCGAGTGCCCGAGCCCGGGAATCGGCAGCTTCCAGCGCAGGTTGCGCCCGGTGGCGAGATCCCAGTCTCGGGGCAGCTCGGGGCCTTCGGTGACTCCGGAGGCCCCCGGGCCCCGAAACGAGGGCCAGTTCTGGCCCAGGCCGGGCCCGGCGGCGAGCAGCGCCCAGGCACAGGCCAGGAGCCCGAGTCGGAATGGAGCGTTCAGCAACGAGGCTCGGGAGGTTGCGAGAGCAGTCATGGGAACGCCTTTTCAGCAAGGATGGTGCCGGCCAGACCCCTGGTTCCAGGGGGAGCCCCCCCAGAATCTATGTGCAAGAGAGGAAGTGTTTCGCGACGGAAACGCCGGCCGAGTAAGGGAGTACCCAGAACCGCAAGAAAATCGCCGCAAAAGCCCTTCCAGGGGCGCTCCGGCTCGCGGCATGAGGCTTGCTCTGAGGCACCCCAAGGTTCGTAGGAGCGCCGCGCGGCGACGCCACGGGGCAGGGAGCCCGCCGAGGGGCCTGCCCGGCTGCTGCCTTGCCTCCGCGAGACCCCGGAGAGCGAACGATGCGTGGCTTGATCCCGGCGGCCGGGCGCGGCTTGAGGGCCTACCCCAAGACGGTCGCCACCCCCAAGGTGCTGCTCGACATCGGCGGCAGGTCGCTGCTGCAAGCCAACGTCGAGCTGCTGCGGGATTCTCTCGGGGTCTACGAGATCACCGTGCTGGTGGGCTATCGCGCGGACCTGGTGCGCAGCGCCCTGGGCAACGGCAGCCGGCTGGGCGTGGCCCTGGACTATCTCGAGGTGAGCGACGTCGAGGCGGGGCTCGCCCGGGGCATCCTCGAAGCGCGAAATCTCTTCTCCGAGCCCTTCATCACCCTCCTGGGCGACGAGCTCTACCTGCGCTCCAACCACAGTGATCTCGCGGACTACCGCGGGCAGGACTTCGACGCCGTCTGCGCCGTGCTCGCCACCGACGACGAGAACCGCATCCGGGCCAATTACAGCGTCAGGCTCGACGGCGAGCGGATCGTCGGCCTCGAGGAGAAGCCCGAGCGCAACCTCGGCCATCTGCTGGGCACCGGCACCTACCTCTTCTCGCCGCGGATCTTCGAAGCGATCGAGCAGACGCCTCGCTCAGCGCGTTCGGGCCGGGTGGAGCTGACGGACGCCCTCGGCCGGCTCGCTGCCGAGAGCGGGCGGGTTTACGCGTTTCCGCTCGAGGGCACCTATTGGAACGTCAACTCGGCGGACGACCACGACTACGCCCAGTACCTCGCGCGCTCGGAACGCTTCCGCGATGCCCGGGTGAGCGTGGTGATCCCGGCCTACAACGAGGCGCTGTCGATCGGCTCGGTGGTGCGGGAGTTCCTGCCCCACGTGGACGAAGTGCTGGTGGTGGACAACCACTCGAGCGACGCCACCGCCGAGGTGGCGCGGCGGGCGGGGGCGCGGGTGGAAACGGTGGCCCTCGAAGGCTATGGCGACACGCTGCGCCACGGCCTCGCCCGGGCCTCCGGGGACATCCTGGTGATGACCGAGGCGGATCATTCCTTCCGCGCCAAGGATCTCGGCAAGCTGCTCGAATACCTGAAGGACGCCGACCTGGTGGTGGGCAGTCGCACCACCCGCGAGCTCAACGAGCACGGCACCAACATGCACGGCGTGGTGCGCTGGGCCAATGTGCTGGTGGCCAAGTTGATCGAGGTGCTGTGGTGGTCCCGGGAGCCGCGCTTCACCGATGTGGGCTGCACTTACCGGGCCCTCTGGCGCAGCACCTACAACGAGATCGCGCCGCTCTTGGCCGGCAAGGGGCCGGAGCTCTCGCCGGAGATGATGATCTGCGGCCTGCTGGCCGGGCGGCGGGTGATCGAGATTCCGGTCTCCTACCACCGGCGTCTGGGCGGCGAGTCCAAGCATTCCGCGAGCTTCCGGGCGCTGGCCCGAACGGCCTTGAAGATGCTCCGCACCATCTTCCGGCTACGGCTCCGGGGCGCTCCGGTGGAAAACGGCCGGCGGTGGCGCGCCGGGGAAGCGCTGGCCGAGCCCTCCTCCTCGCGATCCCGGTAGAGTGCTCGCGCGCTTCGGCGCTTGAGTAAGCGCCTACCCAGAGGCGAGTAGGGCCGTACTCTCGGCAGCACTGCGCTGCCGACCTCTCGGCATAGGGGCGCAGCATGCTGCGCCCGTGGCCCGGCGGGGCGCGCCGGTGCGAGAGGGGAACGCCTGAGGGTGCAGCATGCTGCGCCCCTACACCGAGAGGAGATCTGGCAGGGATCGCCCACCGCCGGACCACGGCCCGCGCGGCTTTATTCAGGGCTCGCGGCTCATGGCACCCTGCTTGCTTTTTCGCCCCCCGCAGGCAGCGGTGGAAACGAGACCGAGTCGCCGGCCGGAGCTCTCCTCCCGGCGGCGGCGTGGGGGAAGGCCGCGGGATGCAAGAGCGCAGCGACTGGCCGGACAGGGTCAAGGGCATCGGAATGTTCACCGTCTTCCATGGCCACCTGAGTGGCGCCTTCGGCCTGGTGGGCAGCGCCTTCGGCGAGCTCACCATGAAGTTCTGGGCCACCTTCATGGTGGCGGCCTTCTTGATGATCTCGGGCTACTTCTTCAAGGATCGCGGCCTGCGCTTCGGCCCCTACCTGGCGCGGATCGCTCGCGCCCGGCTGCTGCCGGTGGTGGGCTTCGAGCTCGTGGGCCTGGTGCTGGTGCTCGGCATGCTCGCCGTCTCGGGCAGGCTCAGCGCGGAGACCGCCCTCAAGGTGAGCCGGCAGGTGCTGCTGCTGGCCGCCGGCTGGCCCTTGCTCAACCCGGTCTCCTGGTTTCTGGTCACCCTCTTCACCCTCGAGGTGGCCCAGTACTTCGTGGCCCGACTCACTCGCCCCACCTGGGCCGTGGCCGTGGCCGCCGTGCTCTTCGGCCTCGCCACCTGGGCGTTTCCCTTCGACGTCTACATCGCCCAGCAGCCCTACCACCCCCGGGGCTGGTGGTTCACCACCCCGGCGATGGCGGGCATGGTGTTCTACCAGGCCGGAGTGCTGCTTCGCCGCTGGCGCGTTCCGGAGCGGCTGGGCCGGCTGCCGAAGCTGGGCCTCACGCTGGCCTGCACCCTGGCGGTGTTCCTCACCTTCGACCTCAACCAGGGGCCCTTCCCGCAGCTCCACGCCCACTTCATGCCACTGCCCGGCATGAGTGCATTCGGCAACCTGCCCTGGTTCTTCACCACGGGCCTGGTTGGGGGCCTCGCCGTGTTCGGCCTCTGCCAGCTGCTGCCGCATTCGAAGCTCCTCGAAGCGATCGGCCGCAACACCACCACGCTGCTGTGCCTCAACAGCTTCTGCGTGCTGCTGGTGAACCCGGCCGTGGTGAGCTATTTCGGCAAGACGCTGGGCTGGATCTCGCCCTGGGCGGTGGCCCTGCAGGCGCTCCTGGGAACGCTGATCTGCCTCGCCATCGCCGTGCCGCTGGCGGATTGGATCGCCCAGAAGGCCCCCTGGCTCGCCGGGCGCTCGCGACCGCCGGCGGCACTGCCGGCAAACGCCCTGCCGCTGGCGGGAACCACCTGAGGAGGCAAGCATGGAAACGGTGGCCGTACCCGTCGACGCCGAGCGCCCCCGCGCCAGAAGCATCCGCGAGCTGCTGCGGGCACCGGCCCTGTGGCTCTCGCTCGCCTCCCTCGCCGTCAGCCTGCGCCTGCTGCAGTGGGCGCGGCTCGACCTGGTGATGGACGACTCGTTCATCTACTTCCGCTACGCCCGCAACCTGGCCCGGGGCTTCGGGCCGGTGTTCAACCCGGGGGAGCGGGTGGAGGGCTACACCTCGTTCCTGTGGATCGCTCTCCTGGCCGTGGGAGACTTCTTCGGCATCGATCTCTCGCTTTTCGCCGGCCTGCTCAACCTGGCGGCCACCCTCGGCACGATCTGGCTGCTCTACCGCTTCACCCGCCTGCTCGCCCCGGCTGCCTCCCGCTGGGTGTGGCTCTTGCCCAGCCTCATCTTCAGCGTGGGGGCCACCCAGGCGCGCTACGTGGGCGCCGGCATGGAGACGCCGATCTACGTGCTGCTGGTCGCGTGGAGCGTGTACCTCTACCTGGCGGGCAAGGCTCCGCGCTGGGTGGGCCTGGCGTTCTCTCTCACCACCCTGATGCGGCCGGAGGCAGTGCTCTACCTCACTGTGGTGCTGCTCTACGAGCTGGTGGCGGGGGAGGGCGAGAGCTTCGGCCAGAGGTTCCGGCGGGCCTTCTCGATCGGGCTCTGGTGGGCGGCGGTCTACCTGCCGTACTTCGGCCTGCGCTGGGCCTATTACGGCTACTTCTTGCCCAACACCTTCTACGCCAAGGTGGGCAGCGCCGGCTCCACGCTGCTCGCCCGCGGACTGAAGCTGCTGGCCCAGACCACCCGGGAAACCAGCCTCGAGCTGCCGGCCGCCCTGGCTCTGCTCGGAGTGCTCTTCGGCCGCGGCCGCGCGCGTTTCCTGGCCGGCGCCATGGTGGTGGTGACCGTCGCCTACTTCTTGAGCGTGGGCGGGGATTTCCTCCTCCTCTTCGGCCCCCGCTTCCTGCTGCCAGCCTACCCCGCGCTGCTGGTGCTGGCGGCCCTGGCCCTGGCGCGGCTGGCCGAGCTCCCGAGACCCAGGAGGCTCGGGCCGGCGCTCGCCGCGACCTTGGCCCTCGCGCTGGCGGTGAACGCCGCCTGGCTCTCCTGGCCCCGGGGCTCGGATCGCCTCGAGCTCCTGGCTGCGGTGGAGCACGGCTGGATCGAGGTTGGGCGGTGGCTCGCCGCGAACAGCCCGCCGGACGCCACTTTCGCAGTGGGCGCGGCCGGCGCGATGCCTTTCTTTTCCGATCGCACCACCATCGACATGCTGGGCTTGAACGATCTGCACATCGCCCACCGCTCGATGCCGGTGGGTTGGGGCTATCCGGGTCACGAGAAGTTCGATACCGGCTACATCCTGGAGCGAAAGCCGGATTTCCTGGTGTTTCTCCGCCTGGACAAGCAAGGCGAGCCGATCTTGATCGGTGATTGGAAAGAATACAAAGAACGCGTTCTCGCCGCCTACCAGGTGGTGGCGCTCGCCCTTTCGATACCGAATCGAAAGGGTTTGCCGTGGATCGTCGAAACCAGCGAGGCGACCCCCGAGCTGCGTGCGCAGGGCTATGTGGTGGCGGTGCTGAAGCGACGGGATCTGCTCGAGAAAACGCCGGCAACCAAGCCTTAAGGGAGAGCTCCGAGTGTGCAGTATACTGCCAGGCCAGAAATCGGAAGAGGGGCGCGGCGGAGCGCCCATCGCGTGCGGTAGGGAGGTCGGCCACCATGGGCTCGATGATCTTTCGTTCCGGTACGAAGCTCTTCGCGTCGGCTTCGATCGGCATGATCCTGATCTTCTTCCTTCACACCTGGGCCCATTTCAATCCGCTCTCGCCGAACAAAGCGGATTCCCGCCTGGGGGCGGTGTTCCAGGCGATGAGGGACTATCTCTTCGAACTGGGGCCGGGGCCCAAGCCGAGCGTGCTGGACTTCTTCCAGGGCATGAGCCTGTCGATGGGCCTGTTCTTCGCCTACGTCGGCTGTGGCAACCTGATCGTCCTGGCCGTGGCGGGCGACGTTCCCGGGCTGATTCCGCGCCTGGCCCTCGCCAACGCGCTCTTCCTGGGTTCGATCATCGGCGTGATGTTCTACTTCAAGCTGGCGCCGGTGGTGATGAGCACCGTGGAGATCCTCTTCCTGCTCGCGTTCTTTCTCAACCGCGGAGGCCGGCCGCAGCCCTAGCCGCCTTCCTGGTCTGCGCCTCTCTCGCCTGGCCGAGCCCGGCGCCGGCGGCCCAGCCCGCCTCCGTTCCGGCCACGATCGCCATGGAGAGCTTCGAGCTCGACAACGGCATGCGCTTCTGGCTGGTGAGCCGGCCGGAGCTTTCCTCGGTGGTGGCGGGCTGGGCGGTCGATGCCGGCTCGGCCTCGGACCCGGAGGAACGGCAAATCGTGGCGCCGATCCGGCAGCCGAGCCCGCTCGCCTTCCGCTGTATCAGCAGGCTGCGCGGCGAGGACGCGGGCCGGACTCCCAATAGGTCAGAGCGCGAAACAGCAATGAAAGCCACCGCCAAACCGCTATTCAGACATCGCCCCAAGGGAATGCGGCATGCGGTGTCCGCGATGGCAATTGCGGGCGCCCTGGCCAGCATGTCGCCAGCTCATGCGCAGGGCATTCCGGTGATCGATGTCGCCAACCTCGCGCAGGCGATCCAGCAGGTCGCCTCATGGGCCCGGCAGTACCAGCAGATGATCCAGCAATACCAGCAACTGGTGCAGACCTACGGGTCGCTGACAGGCAGGCGCAACCTGGGCGAGATCTTCTACAACCCGCTCCTCAAGGACGTCCTGCCACCCGAGGCGGCGCAGATCTACACCGCGGTGCACATCGGTGGGATCAACGGCCTGACCGTCGCCGCTCGGGCGATTCGCAATGCAGCACTCATCTACGACTGCGAGAACGTCTTCGGCGAGGACGAGCGACGCTGCCGGGCCAGGCTGTCGATGAACGCTCAGACGCAGGCCTATGCACGCCAGGCGCTCGAAGTGGTGTCCGGGCGGGTCGATCAGATCGAGCAGTTGATGCAGCAGATCAATACGACCGAGGACCCGAAGGCGATTGCTGACGCCGCCGCGGCCGAATGGGACGCGATCACCGACAAGATCGGGGTCGACAAGCAGAAGGCCGTCTACAACGCCTGGGCCGCCAAGTCCGGGGCTTATCCCAAGTAAGCGGCGTCGAAGGGGGATCGGGCTGTGGTAACGTGACGGCCTGATCCCGCTTCCGCGAAGGCCCGGCACGACACGGGCCGCGAACGATGAATGGCACGGCGGGCGCGACAGCCCGCCGATTTTTTTCCGATGAGCGCATCCCACGCCACCACCCTGCCGGCCCATGCGCGCGGCGAGCGCCGCGACCGCGGCTTCAAGATCGCGCTGGTGGCGCCATCGATCTTCGTGCTGCTGCTGATCGGCATCTTCCCGCTGATCTACCTGCTCATGGTGAGCTTCCAGAACATCACCATGACGGACATGGACAAGAGCTTCCAGGGGTTGCTCAACTACCAGCAGCTGGCGCACGACACGCGCATGTGGGAAGCGCTGCTGCACACCGTGGTCTTCACCGCCGTCGCGTTGCCGCTCGAATTGATCCTGGGCTTGGCGATGGCGCAACTGTTCATCGACAAGCTGCCGGGTCGGCAGGTATTCATCGCGCTGCTGGTGTTGCCGGTGATGGTCTCGCCCATCGTCGCCGGCGCCACCTGGTCGCTGATGTTCAGCACGCGCTTCGGGCCGATCAACCAGATCATCAGCTGGTTCGCCGGTGAAGAGGTCAACATCCTGTGGACGGTGAATCCTCTGCTGGTGTATCCGGCGATCCTCGTCGCCGAGATCTGGCAGTGGACGCCGTTCATGTTCCTGCTGCTGCTCGCCGCGCTGTCCGCGGTCGACAAGTCGCAACTGGAGGCCGCCTCGATCGACGGCGCCGGCTATTGGCGCAGCTTCTTCAAGATCGTGCTGCCGGCGATCTGGCCGGTGATGGCGATCGCCATTCTGATCCGCGGCCTCGACCTGTTCCGCCTGTTCGACATCGTGTGGGCGCTCACCAAAGGCGGCCCGGGGACGATGACCGAGACGATCTCGATCTTCACCTATGTGAAGGGCTTCCAGCAATTCGAGACCAGTTACACCGCCGCGGTCGCGCTGCTCATCATCGTGCTGCTCACCGTGGTCGTCACGCTCGCGCTCAAAATCGGCTTGGCTGGTTGCCCGAAGAACAATCGTCACGCCTCTTGGCTGCCCTCCGGCCTGCATTGAAGATGGATACTGAGTAAAGCGTGTTTCATCTGGTCCTGTAATGGCTGCGGGTTCGGAATACTCCCACTTTGCAACCTTCAACCAATCGCGAATTTGCATAGCAAGTTGATAACATTCCGGATCGTCTCGAACAAAAACGATTTCGACGGGAGCCTTTGGTTTGCCTTCAAGTGCTTTGACGAAAGCGTCACCGTCAATATGCCTTGGAGCTTTAAACTTTTCGAGTTCGACCGTTGCCTCAAGAGCGCGAGCATTGGCTTCAGCGGCTCGGGCTTGGGCCTCGGCAATTCGCTCGTTTGACTGGCGTTGTAAATCTTTGGCTACTTGCTCTTTTTGTGCGGCAAGTTCCGCTTGCCAGCGGCTGTGCGTCCAATTTGCTGCAAAGCTAATAACCCCGACAAAAGCGGTAGCCAATAAGCCCCAAATTCGGATTTCATTGGCAAGCCAGACCTTGGTTGGCAGATCCACCTCACACACCCTTCTCGCGCGACATCGTGATGCGCACGCCGGTCTTGGCGACGGTGCAGTGGACGTCGAGCTTGCGGTAGCGTGAATCGATGTTGTAGCCGCGGATGAGGTTGGTGCGGCTGACGCAGCGCTTGGCGCCGCGCACGGCATCGGGCTTCGGGATGGTGAACACCAGCGCTGCCGCCGT
>CALMKX010000168.1 GCA_937867335.1 uncultured Acidobacteriota bacterium | reverse complement strand
CCACCCAGGCGGCCGCCCCGAGCGGCAGGCGCACGGCGTCCACGCCACCCGCCCGCTCGGCCAGAGCTCTCCCGGCACGCTCGACGAGCGCGCGGTAGGTCTCACTCTGGCGAAGCCTCCGAGAGGCTTCCTCCCACACCAGCTCCCGCACAGCGGGCGGAGTCTATCGCTAAGGTCGGAGTCGCGGCGGGCTCAGCCCTTGCCGCCGCCATCACCCCGGGGCGTGTAGAGGGGGACGGGGAAATTGGCCACCTTGCCGGTCTCGCTCGGCGCCGGGCTGATGCGAGCCACGCCTTCGCGCTCCACTTCGTCGATGCGAAGTACGGCGTGCATCGGCACGTGGAAGCGCTTGACGCCCTCGAATTCGGTGCGCAGGCGATCCTCGGAAGGGTCGATCACGAGCTTCGAGCGCTCGCTCCAGAGCAGCTCCTCGATCTCGACGAAGCCGAAAAGGCCTCCCTGCCCCACGTGCCGAGCATAGACCTCGTAGACATTGCCCTGGTTCAGAAACGTTACCCGGTAGATGTGCGAGGCGGCTGCCATGGCTCTGAAGAGCACGTTAGCACAGGCTCTGGGCGCTTCTCGGCGTGCCTCAAGAAATCCGCCCGGCCCTGCGCAGGCGCTGCAGATGGGCTTCGATCTGGCGCTCGGCCAGGGGGTAGGCGATCGGCGGCGTGTCCTCGTAGGCGGCGGCGCGCAGCTCGGCATGGGATCTCGCCCCCGTCGCCCAGGCTTCGAGCAGCTTCTCCTCCCGCCACAGCCGGTGGTCGATGAACTCCTGGAGCTTCTGCCGTGCCCGGGCCGCCGGCGGGCCGTGAGACGGGAAGGCGGTTTGCGCTCCCACTTCGAGCAGCTTCGAGAGGGAGGCCAGGTAGTCGTCCATGTCGCCTTCGGGCGGGTCCACCACGATGGTCGAGACGGTGGAGATCATGTCGCCCGTGAGGAGGCTGCCGGTCTCCTCGGCCAGAAAGCAGAGGTGGCCCCGGGCATGCCCCGGCGTGTGCAGCACGCGCAGGCGGTAGGGCGGATCCCCGGCGAGCTCCACCACCTGGCCATCCTCGAGCAAGCGCGTCACCGCGATGCCCTGGCGGCCGAGCCGCGCGGCCGTCTCGGCGTGGGCGGCCACCGGCAGGCCCAGCCGCTCGACCAGCAGCGGTACACCGCCGATGTGGTCTGGATGGTGGTGGGTGAGCCAGATGGCCGAGACCCTCCTCCCTTCCCGGGCGAGGGCCGCCACGGCCTGTTCCAGGCGAGCCACCTCGGCCGGGTCCGCCGAGCCCGGATCGACCAGCACCAGCTCGTCTCGCCCCACGAAGTAGGCGTTGGTGTGGGTGGCCGGGGGGAGTGTGAACGTCTTGAGCGGCAGCTGCACGACGTGCGGGCGGAACTCGATGCGCCGGTAGGGCCCGAGGTTCGCCTCGGCCGGGTCGAGCAGGCGGGGCAAGCCGGCTTCTGGCCCGTCCTGCGCCAGCACTTTGAGCAGATGGAGAATCGGTGGCGCGGTGATCACCTCGCCCCGCTGCCAGCGCCGGTAGGCCGCCCCAGGCTCCACCCACTCGCCGCTCGCGAGCTCGCCGGGGATCACCTGCGGCTGGATGGGCGCTTCGGCCGGCCACTCGAGCAGGAAGAAGCGGTTGTCGAAGCGCACGGGCCCGAGCGGGGGCGTGAGCCAGCGGCCGGCCAGAACCAGCCGGGAGGCGTCCGCCTCGAGGCCCTGCGCGGAGAGCGCCTCGCCGAGGCTCGCGTCCCCCTCGAGCAAGGCTTCGCGCGCCGCGGCCAGGCGGCCGGCAAGCCCGGCCACGGAACCGGCCACGGGCAGCACGCCGGTTTCCTCCAAGAGCTCGCGCAGGGCACAGGCGGCCAGGCCAGGCAGCAGGCTCTCGGGCGGCTGGTAGCCCTCGCTCAGGCTCTCCGGCATGGCGGCCGGCCCGGGCTCCTGCGCCCGCGGCTCGCCCAGGAGCCGTGCCGCCGCATCGCTCTTGGCCAGGGCGCCGCCCGGAAAGGCGTGCCAGCCGCCCATGAAGGCGAGCGCCTCCGAGCGGCGCACCCAGTACACCTCGAGCCCCGCGCCCTCTCGGCGCCGCCACAGCACCACCGACGCCGAGGCGCGGGGCGGACGAGTGGCGGCCAGAGCGGGGTTGGCTCCGACCACGGCGAGCACGGATTCATAAAGGCTGGACGTCGACACCGAGCTGGACCTCCCAGGAAGGCCCATCCTCCCCCGACGGCCCCTGGCTTGTCGAGGTTCGAGTTCCATGCAAGACTGGCATCGAATGCGAAATAGCAGGAGGTTCTAATCATGCGCCATGTTGCCTACCTGGCCCTGTCCCTCCTCCTCCTGAGCTCTCCTGCCGGCTCGCAACCGGCCGGGGCAGCTCCCCTCGAAGACCCCACTTACGCCGCCCTGCGCAGCGCTCGACCGGACGGCGAAACGCTCGTTCTCTCTCAGCCCTTCACCCTCGAACGGGATGCCTTCCGCTTCGATCTGGCCAGCGGCAGCCTGCACTTCCTCGCCCCGGTCGACGGCCGGCGGGTGGGTGTGGTGTTCCTCGGCGAAGGCACCTTCCGGCTGATCCCCTCCACCGAAGACGAGCGGCGGCACCTGGCGTTGGTCACCGGCGACGATCACCTCGAGGTGCTCAAGGACAGCTTCCGTTCCCTGGTGCTGCTCTTCGCCGACGACACCGCCGAGGAACTCGGGCAGCTGGGAGCCCTGGAGCATCGGGCCCCCGAGCCCAAGGCCGTCGAGGCCTACGAGAGCTTCCTCGCCCACCAGAGACGGGACTTCGAGGTCAATTTCCACGCCCGCCTGCTGCAAGACCTGCTCAACACCCCGGAGCTCAAGAGCGGCGTGTTCCTGGCCTACCTCGACGGCGAGGCGTTGCCGCCGGCGGTGGCCGCCGTCGACCCCCGGGGCGCCGAAGCCCTCGGCGTGGGCCTGCTGCTCGGTGGCGAGGACTCCCTGCTCTTCGTCGGCGATGAAGTCAAGGGCGGGTTCTGGTACCTCTGCGACCGTGCAGGGGAGATCCGCACCGGCCGCCGCAGCCCCTACCGGCCCACCGTGGAGGCCTTGCACTACGCGATCGACACCGAGGTCCGGAGAAACGAGGAGCTGGTGGGCACCACCGAGCTTCAGCTCAAGGCGCAATCGGCGCTGCGGGTGGTGCCTCTCGAACTCGCCTCGACCCTGAGGCTCAAGCAGGCGCTCTATCGCAAGGAGGGCGAGAGCGAATGGGTGCCCGTCGCCTTCGTCCAGGAGAAGGAAAAGGAGGACGCCAACCCGGCCGTGGTTCTGCCCGAGACCTTGGCCAAGGGCGCCGTCTTCGAACTGCGCCTGGGCTACAGCGGCAAGGAGGTGGTCTTCGACCTCGGCGACGGCGTCTTCGCGGTGCTCGCCCGCACCAGCTGGTACCCCAATGTGGGCACTTTCCGCGATCTCGCGGACTACGACCTCACCTTCCATGTCCCGGCCGGCAACGAGGTGCGCTCGGTGGGCCGGCCGCTCGAGACGAAAACCGAGGGGGGAGTGCTCACCAGCCGTTGGAGAACCGAAGGGCCCGTCCGCGTGGCCGGCTTCAACTACGGCAAGTTCAAGACCCGCGAACGGCGGGACGAAGTCTCCGGTGTCACCGTCAAGGTGCTCGCCACCGAGAAGGGTTTCCAGCTGGTCGGCGGCGGCAGCCGCGCCGAGACCGTCGATGTGGACTTCTCCCCCGACAGCCTGGGAGTCGTGGACGCCAACCAGCAGCCGGTGGTGGGCCGCTCGGCCTCGAAGAGCGTGGTCGATTCGGTGGCGATCGACGGCGTCAACGCCCTGCGCCTCTACCACACCTACTTCGGGCCCTTGCCCTACACCGAAGTGGCGGTCACCCAGCAGAGCTTCTTCGGCTTCGGCCAGTCCTGGCCGACCTTGATCTACATGCCCTACCTCGCCTTCCTGAGCAGCGCCACCCGCAATGTGGTGGGCGCCACCGGCACCGGGATCGACGACTTCGTCGAGCAGGTGGGCTTCCACGAGATGGCGCACCAGTGGTGGGGCCACCTGGTGGGCTGGGACAGCTACCGTGATCAATGGCTCTCCGAGGGCTTCGCGGAGTTCTCGGCGGCGCTCGCCGTCCAGCACACCCAGGGCTGGGAGGCCTACGGCAAGGTGTGGAAGCAGAACCGGGATCACCTGGCCCAGAAGATCCGCAGCAGTGTGCCCATCTACCAGACGGGGCCAATCACCCGCGGCTTCCGCCTATCCACTGCGAGGAGCGGCGCGGCCTATCAGGTGATCGCCTACGAAAAGGGCGCCTTCGTGCTGCATATGCTGCGCATGCTGATGTGGGACCCGTCGTCGGCTCAGCCGGACTCTCGCTTCATCGAAACGATGACCGACTTCACCCGGAGCTTCGCCGGCAAGGCGGCCTCGACGGAGGACTTCAAGAAGGTGGTGGAGCGCCACATGGTGCCGGCCATGAACGCCACCGGCGACGGCAAGATGGACTGGTTCTTCAAGCAGTGGGTCTACGGCACCGAAATCCCGCTGCTCAAGTCCAGCCTCAAGGCCGAGAAGACCGGCGATGGCGCCTACCACATCACCGGTACGGTGGCCCTCGAGGAGGTCTCGCCCGAGTTTCGGGCCCTGGTTCCCCTCTGGGCGGACTTCGGCAAGGGCCGCATGGCCAGCTTCGGCCGCCTGCCCTTCGCCGGTCCTGGCACCCGCCAGGTGGACGTCACGGTGAAGCTGCCGGAAAAGCCCAAGCAGATCCTCGCCAACGCCCGCTACGAGGTGCTCGCCCGCGACGGGAAGTGACCCCCCGCCAGGCCCCGAGCCTTGATGAGCGGGGGTGGAATCTGCTATCTTCCTCCCCCGCTGTTGACGGCCAAGCGGCCTCGCGGCGAAACGCAGTCGCCTCCCGGCACTGCAGCTCTTTTCCGGCGCATTCGTCTAGGGGTCCAGGACGCCGCCCTCTCACGGCGGTAACACGGGTTCGAATCCCGTATGCGCTACCACGACTCGCAAAACCCCTTAGCCCACAGCAAGTTCGCGGTTGTCGGCCAACGTCCTCTGGGCCACGAGCGCCCGCGCGGAGGCCCCTCCAGCCGGGCGCCGTGGAGATCACAGCGCTCAGGCCCGACCCTGATCGAGGTCGGTCAGGAGGGCAAGTCCTCAGCAAGCCTCACGGTTGGGGCTGCCTCCCGGGGGACAGGGCCTCGGTCAGGATCCATCGGAGATTCCTTCGCGTAGCCCCTTGATCAAGAGCCAGAAGCCCAGGGTGACCTCGAAGACTCCGAGGGGCAGCATGTGCAGCATGGAGAGAGTCTTGGCCAGCTGCGGCAGGACGACGATCGCGAAGGCACCGATCGCCAGCAGGGCCGATCCGATCACGCCGAGCGCCGCTAGCGGCTTGGGGATGTAGCCCGAGCGTAACCACAAGTAGCTGAAGGCCGTCGAGCCGCAGCCCAGGAACACGAAGCTGACGTTGATCGCCGTGCCGTAGGCGCTGATCGGCAGCCTCGCCAAGCCCTGCAGCTGCTCGGTGCTGAACGCCTGCAAGTAGCTGGCGCCGCTCAAGAGCCGGAGCGCTTCGAGACTGCTCAACGTCGCCACGACGCCTACGGCTATCTCGATCACTCGCAGAAGGGTGGCCAAAATCGCCAGGCTGCGATCGACCCGTTCGAGCACCACGTAGAGGGCCGCTGTCAGCACTGCCACGCTCACCATGCAGGCCAGGTAGCCGGCGATGCCGAGGCGCCACATCGTCTCGTTCGCCAAGAGGTTGCGTGCGGTTTCGATGGCACTGTCCGGCACGATCAGCCTGCCCCGGACGTACACATCGGCAAAGACTGCCGTCGCCATCCCCAGCAGATAGGCGAGCCCGATGATCTTCGCTGCTCTGCGCTGCGAGGCGTCGATTGTGGCGGCGCTCATACCGTCGCTCCCTCTCGCCTGGAATCGGCAATCGGCTGGTGAACCGTGGATGCTTCGTAGAGCCCTACGCTCGCGCTGGCAGCATATTTCAGGGGTGGCGACGAGCTGGTCTAGCTTGGCCCCCCAGGCAACCCGGAGCTCAGCCGGAGGCCGATCTCGCGGACCACGGCGAGGAGCAGCTCGACGTCCTCCCGGCGCAGGCGGTGGTTGACGCTGCAGGCCCGGAGCACTCGCCGGCCGTGGAGCCAGGTTCCAGAGACGAACACGCGGCCATCCCTCGCCACGGCCTCCTCGAGGCGATCGTTGAGGGTGTTCAGAAGCTCCAGGTTCTCGTGCAAGGAGGCGTCCGGTGTGCGGTATTGGAAGCAGACCGCCGAGAGCGGCACCGGGGCGAGGCGGACGAAGTCCTGCGACTCGTCGATTCGACGTGCCAGATGCTGCATGATCTCGATGTCGCTGCCGATCGCCTCGCGCAGCCTGCGGGCGCCGTAGGCCTTGAGGGTCATCCACACCTTGAGGGCTCGGAAGCTCCTCGAGAGCTGGGGGCCGTAGTCTTTGAAGTCGAGGCTCCCTTCGCTTTCCAGGTCGCCTTCCTCCCGCAGGTAGTCCGCCGCGATCCGGAAGGTGTCGCGCAAGGCGGCGGGCTCGCGAACCAGGATGCAGGCCACCTCGACCGGCTGGAACAGCCATTTGTGAGGGTTGACCACCAGCGAATCGGCTCGAGAGAGGCCCCGGAAGAGGGCTCCAGCCTGGGCGGTGCCGGCCGCAGGTCCGCCGTACGCTGCATCCACGTGGAACCACAGCCCATGCCGCTCGCAAAGCTCCGCCAAGGCGTCGAGAGGGTCGACGGCCCCGGTGTTGGTGGTACCGGCGTTGCCGACCACGCAGAGCGGATGGCACCCGGCCCGGCGGTCCGCTTCGATCGCCGCTGCCAGCAGATCGAGGTCGACGGTGAAGTCCTCGCGAACGGGGATCTTGCGCAGCGACTCCCGGCCCATGCCGAGCAACACCAGGCTCTTCTCGATCGAGGCGTGGCCCTCCTGCGAGACATAGACGGTGAGCGGCGGGCCCCCGCGCTGACCGAGAGTGGCGGCGTCGAACGGCGCCCTGCGCGTGCGGGCGAGCGCCAGGCCCACCAGGTTGCCGGTGGAGCCGCCGCTCAACAGGCAGCCCCCGGCCGCGGCAGGAAAGTCCAGGAACTCCGCGATCCAGCGGATCACGCGCCGCTCGATCTCCGTCGCGCAGGGACCGAATTGCCACTTGGCGCAGATCTGATTGAGCGCCGTGGCCAAGAGCTCGGCGACGATCGCCGCCTGGTTGCCGCCGCCGTTGATGTAGCCGAAGAAACGGGGCGAAAGGCCGAGCGTCGAACTCGGGAGAACGTTTCGTTCTACCTCGCGGAGGACCTCCTCCATGTTCTGGCCCTGCTCGGGGAGGGGCTGGTCGAAGAGAGAAGCGATCTCGCGCCGAGCCGCTGCCGGTGTGATCCGGACCTCGTCGAGGCCCTGGTAGAGCCGGAGGACCAGTTCGCAGGCCTGGTGCAGATGACGCTCGAAGGCCTCCGGGTCCCAGTCCAGGTTGGTGTCGTGCGGGGTTGTCGTCATGGCCCAGGGAAGCTAGCAAGGCCCCCTGGGGCCCGTCTTGGACCGAATTGCTCTCCTCGCCCGCGCTTGACAGGCTCCGGAGAGGGTGCCGAGACTAGGCGCGATGCCCCCACCTGCGCGACATGAGTCGAACCCGCGGCCGCTGGACTCCGCTCAGTACTCCCGCTGCCCAGGGCTCGACGGGCTGGAGGTGATGCGCGCCTGCTGGGTCGAGCACTCCTTCGCGCCGCACATGCACGACTTCTACGCCCTCAGCCTCAACTGTGGTGGCCGCGGCGCTTTCCACTGCCGCGGCGACCTCCACGAGGCGGCCCCGGGAAGCTGCAACCTCATCGCTCCCGGAGAGCTGCACACCGGGCGAGCCACCTCCGCCGAGGGTTGGCGCTACCAGAACCTGTACATCGAAGTCCCGCAGATGGCCTCCCTGCTCGAGGGCCTCGATTGGCAGCGCTCTCCCGAACTGCGTTTCAAGAGCCCGCTGGTGGAGGACCCAGTGCTCTCCGCCCGCCTCGCGCGGGTCTTCGAGTGCCTTACCCAATCAGCCTCTCTGCTCGAGAGCGAGTCCTTGCTGCTCACGGTGCTGGCTCGACTGACGGCCGAACACGTCACCGCAGCCAAGGCGCCGGGAGAGGCCCGAAGAGAGAGCCCTGCCGTGCGCCGCGCGAGAGACTGCCTCGAGGCCTGTTGCGAGGAGAACGTCTCCCTTCCCTTCCTCGCGCAGGTCGCCGGCCTGAGTCCCTATCATCTGGTGCGAGCCTTCCACCGCGAGGTGGGAATCCCACCCCATCGATACCAGACCGTCGTGCGCGTCCACCGCGCGCGCAAACTCCTGGCCGCCGGAGAGGCGATCGCCGAGGTCGCCTATCGAACCGGCTTTTGCGACCAGAGTCACCTGAACCGCTGCTTCAAGAAGACTCTCGGCGTCACTCCGGGCCGGTACGCCCGGAAGCCGAACTGTTGACGGCCTGAAGGGCACGGTAGGCGCAGCTTTCCCACGGAGGATTCCAGCGCCGGGGCGGGCAAGACCGGGGAGTCGACACAGCTAGCTCGACTCCGGAGAAGGGCGAAGCGGAGAGTCCGGGCTCTGGGCGCCAGCCGTGGCTTCCCAGCGTTGCCGGATTTCGGCGAGGAAGCCCTCTCGGTGGTGCCGCATGGCGGCCACCGTCGCCTCCGGCGCTCCGGTCCGCTCGTGGCGGGCGGCCCAGAGGACGATCTCGACCATCACCGGCGCCAGGTCGATACCCTTCTCGGTGAGCCGGTAGAGAACCCGCCGGCGATCCTCGGCATCACGCTCGCGGCTCACGATGCCGCCGGCCTCCAGCCTCGCCAGACGCTCGGCGAGAACGTTGCTGGCGATCCCCTCGCCGGAGTTGGCGAACTCCTGGAAGGTGCGCAGCCCCTTGAACATCAGGTCGCGCACCACCAGCAGCGACCACTCATCACCCAAGAGCTCGAGGGTGATGCTGATCGGGCAATCGGAGCGGCGGGACCGCGGCGCGCGCCTGGGCATCGCAGGGACGATGCTACCACTTGCACTTTGCAAGTCGATGCGACTAGTCTACTTGCAGACAGCAAGTCAAATCGGAGGGTTTCCCATGGTGCAGAAGCGCTTCTCCTGGTGGGCCGTGGCGGCCTACGTCCTGCCGACCTTCCCGCTGGGCTACTCCTGGCATTTGACCACGTTCCGGGAGGCCTACCAGCGGCTCGACCTCTACCGTGCGGAAGTCCTGATTCCGCTCGGCCTCGCTTCCATGGTGGTCCAGGCCCTGCTCTTCGCCTGGCTCTATCCGCGGCTCTTCGACACCGGTCGGGCTGCCTGGCTGAAGAGCGCGCTGCAATTCGGGGTCGTGTTCGGGCTGCTCGCGTGGTCCTTCACCACCCTGCCGGTGGCGGCGAAGTACCGGATGACCTCGGTGCCGGACTTCCTGCTGCTCGAGACCGCCTTCACCGCCCTCCAGTTCGCGGTGGTCTCGCCTTTGATCGCGCTCGCGTACCGGGAGCCGCGCTCGAACTGACGACCGGAGAGCCCCGAAGCCGCCTCATCCTGGGAAGAAGACACGCCGGGGCCAGGGTACGGCTGACCCTGGCCTGGCGCGCTCCTCCCCCACTCCCTCTCTCAGCCTTCCCTAACCTTCGGCAACCATCGGCCGCCCCGAGCGTATTGAAGGGGAGTAGCCGCAGCCTGTCGGGTCTCGGTGGCGTAGGATGCACGGCACCGCCGACCTACCGGCGACACCCGGGCGTGGCCCGCCCGGCCGGCTCAAACCCTCGGACGTTCTGAACCTCGACAGGAGATGAAGATGACCCCCAGGCTCCGTTTCGTCCTGCCCTTGGCCCTCTTGGCCCTCGCGGGCGGGGCTGCCTTGCGTGCAGAGGAAGCCACCAAGACCCTCAGCGTCGACGACGTGATCGCGAAGTACCTCACCGCCCGCGGCGGCCGCGAAAAGCTGGCCGCCCTCAAATCCGCCCGCCAGACCGGCAAGATGGCCATGGGCCCCGGCGTGGAGGCCCCCTTCACCTGGGAGTGGAAGCGCCCGGACAAGGTGCGCCTGGAGTTCACCTTCCAGGGCATGACCGGCATCCAGGCCTTCGACGGCTCCACCGCCTGGAGCGTGATGCCCTTCATGGGCAAGACCACCCCCGAGAAGATGGCCGACCAGGACGCCAAGGAAGCCCGCGAAATGGCCGACTTCGAAGGCCCGCTGGTGGACTACAAGCAGAAGGGCCACACGGTGGAGTACCTGGGCATCGAGGACGCCGACGGCACCAAGGCTTACAAGCTGAAGGTCACCCGGGCGAGCGGCGGCGTGGACACGATCTACATCGACACCGAGTCCAACCTCACCTTCAAGATGGTCTCCAAGCGCGAACGCAACGGCCAGGAGGCCGAGTTCGAAACCGACCTGGGCGACTACAAGGAAGTGGGCGGCATCACCCTGCCGTTCTCCATGGAGATGAAGCCCCTCGGAGCTCCCCAGGGTCAGACCATCACCATCGAGAAGGTGGAGTTCGACGGCGACCTCCAGGACGACCACTTCGCCATGCCGGCGGCTCCTCCGGCCCCAGCGCCGGCCCCGCCCCAAGCTCCTTGACCGCCGTAGAGCCAGCCGCGAAGCCGAGCGGCTGGCTCCTTCCGTTCGCCGGCGTCGCCGAGCCCCGCTCGCGAGGCCGACTCAGAAGCAAGGGAGGATGACATGCAGTCCCTGAAGCGTAGCTGTGCCCTCTTGGCCGCAGGCCTGCTCATGGCGGCCGGCGGCGCCAAGGCCGAGTCGGTGATCGACTCCAACACCTTCGGCGGCATTCAAGCCCGGCCGATCGGCCCGGCAACCACCAGCGGCCGAATCTCGGCCATCGATGCCGTGGCCAAGGACCCCCTCACCCTCTTCGTCGGGGCGGCGAGCGGCGGCGTGTGGAAGTCCACCGACGGCGGCCTGACCTTCAAGCCGATCTTCGACGACTACAGCCAGTCGATCGGCGCCATCGCGATCGACCCCACCAACCCGAAGGTGGTCTGGGTGGGAACCGGCGAGTCCTGGACCCGCAACTCCACGTCGGTCGGCACCGGCCTCTACAAGACCACCGACGGCGGCGACAGCTGGCAGCTGGTGGGCTTAGGCGACTCCGAGCGCATCGCCCGCATCCGCATCGACGCCAAGAAGCCGGATACGGTTTTGGTTTGCGCCACCGGTCACCTGTGGAACGCCAACGAAGAGCGGGGCGTCTACAAGACCACCGACGGCGGCAAGACCTGGAAGCGCGTGCTCTACGTCAACGCCGATACCGGCTGCTCCGACATCGACGGCGACCCGCAGGACCCGAAAGTGCTCTACGCCGGCATGTGGCAGTTCCGGCGCTCTCCGGACTTCTTCAATTCCGGCGGGCCGGGCAGCGGCCTCTACCGTTCGCTCGACGGCGGCGAGACCTGGACCCAGCTGACCAACGGCCTGCCCTCCGGGGAGAAGGGCCGTGTCGCCGTGGCCGTGGCGCCCTCGCGACCGAGCGTGGTCTACGCCAACATCGAGTCGAAAAAAACCGCTCTATTCCGTTCGGACGACCTCGGCACCACCTGGCGGGAGGTGAACTCCTCCTTCAACGTGCAGGTTCGACCCTTCTACTTCTCGCGCCTGGCGGTGGACCCACAGGACTTCAATCGTGTCTACAAGCCAGGCTTCATCCTGACGGTCAGCGAGGACGGTGGCCAGGCCTTCAGCTCTCCGTTCAGCAGCGGTGGTTTCGGTGGTGGCGGCGTGCATCCGGACCTCCATGCGCTGTGGATCAACCCCACCAATTCGCAGGAGATGCTGCTCGGCACCGATGGCGGTGTGTATCACTCCTACGATCGCGGCGGCCACTGGCGGCCGGTGAGATCCTTGCCGGTTTCGCAGTTCTACCACGTCAGCTACGACATGGATTATCCCTACAACGTCTACGGCGGCCTGCAGGACAACGGCTCGTGGATGGGCCCGTCGCGCTCGCTCGGCGGCGTGGAGAACAAGGACTGGCGCAACATCGGCTTCGGCGACGGCTTCCACGCGTTCCGCGATCCGGCGGATGCTGACTACGTCTATTCGGAATACCAGGGGGGCAAGGTCTCACGCATCCGCCTGGAGACCCAGGAAGGCCGGGACATCCAGCCGTTGCCGGGTGCCGGCGAGCCGGAGCTGCGCTTCAACTGGAACACGCCGCTGGTGCCTTCGCCCAACGAAAAGGGCACCATCTACATCGGCGCCCAGTATCTCTACCGCTCGCGCAACCACGGCGAGTCCTGGGAGCGCATCTCACCCGACCTCACCACCAACGATCCGAAGAAGCAGCGGCAGAAGCAGTCCGGCGGCCTGACGATCGACAACTCCACGGCCGAGAACTACACCACCATCTTCTCGATCAGCGAGTCGCCCAAGGATGGCAAGGTGATCTGGGTGGGAACCGACGACGGCAACCTCCAGCTCACTCGCGACAGCGGCAAGACCTGGGCCAACGTGGTCGCCAATGTGCCGGAGCTGCCCAAGGGCACTTGGGTTTCTTGCGTCTCGGCGAGCCCGTTCGACGCGGCCACCGTGTTCGTGACCTTCGACGGCCACCGGACCGGCGACATGAAGACCTACGCCTATGTGAGCCGAGACTTTGGCGCCACCTGGCAGGCCTTGGCGGCGACCGGCGTCGAGGGCTACGCCCACGTGCTGCGGCAAGATCTCCAGGATCCCCAGCTGTTGTTCCTGGGCACCGAGATGGGGCTTTATATTTCGATCGACAGCGGCCACGAGTGGGCGCGCTTCACCGGCAACCTGCCCAAGGTGGCAGTCAACGACCTCGCCATCCACCCGCGTGAACACGATCTCATCCTTGCCACTCACGGCCGGGGCATGTACATCATCGACGACATCAGCACGTTCCGGCAGCTCTCGAGCGAGGTGGTGAACTCGGATGTCAAGCTGCTCGACACCCGGCCCACGGTGATGCCCACCTTCGGGCAGGCCCAGGAGTTCGGCGGCGACGACGAGTTCGTGGGCACCAACCCGCCGGAGGCGGTGGCGATCACCTACTACCTGAAGAAGCGCCAGATCTTCGGCGAGGTCAAGGTGGAGGTCTACGACAGCGCTGGCAAGCTGCTTTCGACCATCCAGGCCGGCAAGCGCAAGGGCCTGAACCGGGTCTACTGGCCGATGCGCCTGCCACCGCCCAAGCTGCCCGCTGCCACCAACCTGGCTCCGGCGGCGATCGGCCCACGGGTGCTCGAAGGCACCTACACCGTGAAGCTGATCCGCGGCAAGGAAACCTACACTCAGCAAGTGCAGCTGGTGGCGGATCCCCGCTCGCCGCACTCGGCCGAGGATCGCCAGGCCGAGCAGAAGCTCTCGCTGCGCCTCTACGGCATGATCGAGGACCTCACCTACATGGTGGAAGCCGCCACCGGAGTGCGCGACCAGGCCCGGGCCAGGGCCAAGGAAGCACGCCCCGGCGACAAGACGGTGAAGAGCCTCGAGGATCTCGCCAAGCGCTTCGAGGATTTCCGCGGCAGCCTGGTCTCCACCAGCGATGCCGGCTGGCTTTCCGGCGACGAGAAGCTGCGGGAACACCTCGCTGCGGTCTACGCCGGAGTGACCTTCTACGAAGGACGGCCGACTCAGACCCAGATCGACCGGACCGAAGCCCTTGCCGGCGAGCTCACCGCCGCAGGGCAGCGCTTCGACGGCCTGGTGTCGAAGGACCTCGCCGCCCTGAACCAGGCTCTCACCAAGCAAGGCGGCAAGCCCATCGCGGCCAAGACTCGCGCCGAGTGGGACGCCGAGAACAAGAAGTAGCCTGCCCTGAAACGGGCGGGGGACGCCCAATCCCCCGCCCTCTCCTCCCCATCGAGCCTTCCACCCCGCCGGTCCCGAAACCGGGCTGCGGCAGCACCCTCCATCGCCAGCCCGCCGGCCAAGCCGGCTCCATCGCGGCTTTCCAGTGTGGGAAAGACTTTTCGCCGCCGAGTTGTCGCCCGAGCAAAACCCTTTCCTCAGCTGAAACCGAAATGCCTTCCGGGAGAACACTTCCCGCAAAGGGCAAAGCATTGATTCAGAACGACTTAGATTGCTCGAAGGAGAGCGACTCGGTAGATTCCGCAGCCGTGAAACTGTTCGCAAGACTGGGCCGTGCGTTGAAGCTGCTGCGGGTGAACCAGAAGAAGACCCAGAAGCTGGTGGCGGCCCGCGCCGGGATCACCGCGCCGATGCTCTCGGGCTACGAGAACGAGCGCTCCTTCCCGGACATGGACTCGCTCGACAAGATCCTGCACAGCGGCCTTGAAGTCTCCCTGCGCGAACTCGCCTGGGCGCTCGACGTGGTCAACGGCCGAGTGCCGCCCGACGATCTGCCGATCTCGACCTCGGGCGCCGGCCTGTCTCCCGCCACTCCCTTGGGCGAGCTCGAGGCTCGCCTGCGCGGCTACGTCGCCGAGGAGCGCAAGCCAGTTCCGCTCGCTCTAGAAGAGGGCTACGACGAGATGCTCCGCGGCCTCGCCAAGCTGATCCAGGCAGTGACTGCCGTGGCCCAGGAGGAAGCCGCCAAGCCCCAGCCCTAGCGGTTGCGCCAGCGAGGACCTTCCTCTATGCTTTGGTCCGGGCAGGGGGTGAGTGATCACCCCAATGGCTTCACTTCAAGCGATCGACCAGGCACTGCGCTGGCTTCGAATCTCCCAGAAACGCAAGCAACGTGAGGTGGCGGAAGCCGCCGGCATCACCCAGGCGATGCTCTGCTCGTACGAGCAAGGCAAGCGCCAGCCCTCGTTGCCGAGCCTGGAACGCATCCTCGACGGCCTGGGGGCCGATCTCGCGGACCTCGCCCGGGCACAGGCCGCCGTGCGAGCCGGCCAGTCGCCGGG
>CALMKX010000167.1 GCA_937867335.1 uncultured Acidobacteriota bacterium | reverse complement strand
GGTTGCCCGCCCCGCTGGTGATTCAGATGCGCGTGCCCGATGCCGTGCTGGTGGAGCGCATCTCCGGCCGCCGCCAGTGCCCCTTTTGCCAGGCGACCTACAACATCCACACGGCGCCGCCGCCCGAGGCGGACCGCTGCGCCTGCGGCGCGGCACTCTATGTCCGCGACGACGACCGGCCGGAAGTGGTCCGCCGCCGGCTCGAGATCTTCCGCGCTAACACCGATCCGGTGCTGGCCATCTACGGCGACCGCCTCGCCATCGACGGCGACCGTCCGCCCGAGGCCGTCTACGCCGAGATTCAGGCGGCCATCGAACGCCGCTTCGCGCCGGTGGGGCACTTGCAACTGGCCATCGCCTAGCGCGAAGTGTCATAATCGCGGACGATGATCACTCGTCGGGAAGCCGTCGCCCTGTCGCTGGCGGCTCGTTTGTCGGCCGCGGATACGGCCACGGGAATGAAGGGCCGCGTGAACCACTCGGTGTGCAAGTGGTGCTACGGCAAGGTGCCGTTGGAGGAGTTGTGCGCCGCCGGCAAGCAGATGGGCTTGACGTCGATCGAGCTGTTGGGGCCCGCGGATTGGCCCGTGTTGAAGAAGCACGGCATGACGTGCGCCATGACGACGAACGCGTCGATCGATGGGCTGGGCGGCATCGCGAAGGCGTGGAATCGCCCGGAGCATCACGACAAGCTGGTGCAGGCGTATGAAGAGTGGATCGCGAAGGCGGCCGAAGCGGGCCTCACCAACGTCATCTGCTTCTCTGGCAATCGCGACGGCATGCCCGATGAAACTGGCCTCGAGAACTGCGCCAAGGGCTTGAAGCGGATCATGAGCGTCGCCGAGAAGCACAAGATCAATGTGGTGATGGAGCTGTTGAACTCCAAGGTGAACCACAAGGACTACATGTGCGACCGCACGGCCTGGGGCGTGGAGCTGTGCAAGCGCGTGGGCAGCGAGCGCATGAAGCTACTGTACGACATCTACCACATGCAGATCATGGAAGGCGACGTCATCGCCACCATCCAGAAGTTCCACCCCTACTTCGCGCACTATCACACGGGCGGCGTGCCCGGCCGCGCGGAGATCGACGAGACGCAGGAGCTGAACTACCCGGCCATCATGAAGGCCATTGTCGCCACGGGCTTCAAGGGCTTCGTGGCGCAGGAGTTCATTCCGAAGCGGACCGACGCGCTGGGCTCATTGCGCCAGGGCGTGAACATCTGCGACGTGTGAAAACGGCTTCATGATTTTGTGGGAACCGGCTTGCGGCGTATGCGTCATGCATTGTCGATGCCTACGCTGCGTCCGCTTTTCTTCCTGCTGCTGACCCTGCCGCTTCTGGCGGCTGACCCGAAGCCTGCTCCGGCTCCTTCCTCCGAGGTGGCGGACATCGTCGCCACGCTCGGCTCGATTGGTGGCGCGCTCGAATCCGCGGCAGCGCCTGGCTCCGCCGTGAAAGCCGGCCGCCCGTGGAAGCAATCCGTGGCGATCATCGCCGCGGGTGCGGCCGCGGGCGCGTCGATCGGCGCGGCCACTCGTAAGGGCCGTCAGGCAATGATCATCGGCGCGGTCGCTGGCGCCGCGGCGGGTTTGATCTACGACCGCGCCACGGCGCATCCTAAGCCTGAAACTTCGCCTAGTGGCCCGCCTCCGTCTCCCGCTTCGCCATCGGAAGAGACAGCGCTGGAGCCCCGCTAGCCGACGCTTCTTCGAGCAACAGCCCCTCCATATCCACTGCCGCGCGCCAGCCCATCAGCAGCGCATTCAGGTAATCCTCACGGAGCTGGATAAGCCGGTGCTGCGTCTCGAGCACGCGTGGATACGGCGCCGACATCTGGCGATAGTTGGCCAGATAGAGCTGGTAGGCTTGCGTCGCGCGCGGGATCATGTCGACTCGATAGCGTTCGGCGATCGCGCGGGAATCGGCGTACTCTTTCATCACCGCCGCCAGGCGGCTCCGCTCGGCGCCCAGCAGATCACTCCAGAGCTCGCGCGAGCGCGGCTCCACCGGCTCCACATCGCAGCCGAGGGAGCCCTGGCCGGTGATCGCCAGCACCAGCTCGCCGGCGTGGGAGATGGACACCGGCGGCCCGCCGGGGATCTCCGGCTTGCCGTCCGGCCGGCGGCTCAAGGGCACGTCCTCGGCCAGCAGATGGGCCACCGCCCGCTGGCTGCGGCCGTTGCCGTTCGCCGGCGAGGCTTCCACCAGCACGTGGGCGCGGCTGCCGGGAACCAGCTCCTGCAGGCGCCGCTCGAGGTAGGGGCCAAAGAGTGGCGCCCGCCACGCTTCGGGCTCGGGCAGGCGCTGCACGGCGCGCAGAGCCAGGCCTTCCCAGCGCTCGATCAGGCTGCCGTCCTCGGCGAGGATCTCCATGTCGTAGACGAACTCGTTGCCGTTCCGGTAGCGCTCGCGGGCGAGGAGCGTCGCGGGCTTGGCGGCGTCCAGATGGCCGGCCCAGATGCGCTCGACGCCGGTGGGCAGGATGGTCGCGTGGGGGATGCAGGGCTGGATGCCGTGGATCGCCGCGTCGCGGGCCGCTGGATCGCCCAGGGCGAGCTCAGCGGGCAGGAAACGGTTGAACCACTCCGTGCTGCCATCCGGCAGGATCTCGGCACGGCATTCGGTGGCGTTCAGGTGGCGGTAGGCACCCAGGCGGCGGAAGCGGCCCTGGTGGAAGAGCACGCCACCGTAGAGGTCCTGCCGCGGCGACAGCGGCAAGGGCTCGGCGCTGGCCGGCAGGCTGCCGAGCCCGCTCGCCGGGCGCTCGAGGCCGAAGCGGCAGAGGCAGCGGAAGCAGTCGGACTGGAAGTCGTTGGCGCCGGTGCGCAGCACCACCTCCACGGTGTCCGGAGAGTGCGCCAGGGCGGCCACGCGGAGCACCGTGGTGGTGCCTTCGGGCACCACCACCGGTCGGGCGAGCTCCACCCGCTCGAAGGTGGGCAGCTCCTGGCGGCCGGCGAGCGCCATCGCCACCTGGCCCATGGCCTCGAGGCCCATCACCGCCGGGAACAGCCGCTCGCCGCGGAACACGTGATCCGCGAGGTAGGGGTCGCTCTCGCCGGAAACCTCCACATCCACCACCAGCTCCACGCCCGGATAGTGCACCCGCGGCCGGTCCAGGAAGCGCAGGAAGGGCAGCGAGCCGGCCGACAGCCGCAGCGTGGGCACCTCGCCGAAGCGCCCGGAGACCACCAGGGCGGCCCGCGGCAGCGGCGCCGAGACGTAGCGGGAGAGCAGCTCCACGCCGAGGTCCGGCGGAATGGGCGTTACGCCCTCGCGCAGCAGGGCCTCGATGCGGCCCAGCCGCTCGCCCATGCCCACTCCCGCCCACACCGACCACTCGAGCACCAGCGTCTGCACCTGCGGGTAGCGGGCGCCGAAGCGCTCGGCGGCCATGCGCAGCCATTCGTTGGCGGTGGCGTAGTCCGCCTCGCCCTGCATGCCGATGCGGGCGATGATCGAGCCGAACACCACCAGGCGGCGCAGCTTGCCGGGATCCACAGCGGCGAGCACGTTTTCGAGGCCGTGGAGCTTGGGCGCCAGGGTGGCTCGGAAATCTTCCTCGGTGAGCGATTCGATCAGCTTGGGCACGTTGCGGCCGGCGCTGTGGAGCACGCCGGTGGCCGGCCCCAGCTCGCGCTGGCCGAGCTCCAGGGCCGCCGCCACCTCCTCGCGGTTGGCCACGTCCGCCACCAGGTAGCGGAACACCGCTCCCTGGGCCCGGAAGCGCTCGAGGTTAGAGGCGAGCTCGGAGTCCTCCTCGGGCTTCGAGCGCCCCAAGAGCAGCAGCCGCACCTGGGTGGTGCGGGCCAGGGTGAGGGCGCATTCCGAGCCGATCCCCTTGCCGCCACCGGTGACCACCAGCACGTCCTGGGCGGTGCACAGGGACTCGCTCTCGGCGCAGCAGGCCAGCTCCGAGGCCACGCGGATCTCCGGCTCCCGGCGCACGCCCTCGCGGTCGAAATGGGCTTCCACGTAGCCCTCGGCGGCGGCGAGCTCCTCGCTCACCCAGCCGGCCGTGCGGGCGTCGTCGAAGGGCGCGTCCACCACCAGGGTGGTCACCTCGGGGTGCTCGCGGTGGAGGGTGCGGGCGAGGCCACCGCCTCCCCCTCCCTGCTGCACCACCACGAAGCGGCCGAGGGAGATGCCCGTGCGCGCCGCCTCGAGCATCCGCGGCACTTCGTTTTCTCCGGGCTCGGCGGGCAGGCAGAGCACGGCGCCCTCGCCCGGCAGCTCGGCCAGCAGACGGCCGAGGCTCGCGGCCAGGGGATGATCGTCCGCGGCGAAGATGCGCCACTCGCCGTGCGTGCCTTCGACCGGGGCGGTGGTTTCCGCTTTCGGGACGCGGCGGGCCTTGGCCACCAGCTCCACCCGGAACGGCCGCACCCAGGCGTCCACGCCGGCGGGCAGGCGGTCTTCGGCGGCGGGCGCGGTCAGGCCCAGGGCCAGCTGCTCGGTGAGGAAAGCCGCCACCTCGCCCACGCTGGCGTTGGCGAAATCGGTGGGGGAGGCCGGGGGGGCGAGCCCCAGCTGGCGGGAGGCTTCCGCCACCAGCTGGCCCACGGAGATCGAGTTCAGGTGGAGATCCGAGAGCAGCTTGCTCGACTCCTCGACTGCCGAGGGCGGTAGCTCGGCGCGGGCCGCCACCAGGGCACGCACCACCTCGAGCGGCGAGGCCCCGGCGCCCGGGGGCGCG
>CALMKX010000166.1 GCA_937867335.1 uncultured Acidobacteriota bacterium | reverse complement strand
ACCTGACCGGCCGCGTGATCGACATCATCGCGCCGATCGGCAAGGGCCAGGGCGAGCTCCACCATCACCAGCAGGTAGTGGGGCAAGCCCTTGTCGAGCACGGGAAGGTGGGCGAAAAGCTGGGGGAAGCCGGGCACGGCGAGGGTGGCGGCAAGGCCGATCCCCACCACGGCCACGAGGCCCTGCACGCGGCGATCTCGCCGCGCGAGGCTGAGCCCGGCCGCGCTCAGGCAGAGCACGAGGAGGCCGGCATAGACCGTGGAGGGAATGAACGGAAGCGTGCCGAAATAGCTGCCGTCCAGGCGGTTGCCATAGGCCTCCGGGAGAACGAAGCGGGCGAGCAAGGGCAGGGTCTCCCCGAGCGAGAGGGAGCCCGCCGCCCCGGCCGCCTGCCAGCGGCTACCGGCGGCGAGGTGAACGGCCACGGGGACGAGCTCGAGGCCGGCGAGCAGAGCGGCCAGGGCCCAGCCAGCCACCAGGCGGGCCAGGCTGCCCAGCCAGGGCCGAGGCCGCCGGGCCGCGAGGTAGAGCGCCGAGCCCAGGGCGGTGTAGACACCGGTTTCCGGGTGACCGCCCAGCAGCTGGAGGGCGCCGGCCAGGGCCACGAAGCGCACGCCCTTCTGCCCCAGGGCCAGGCGCTCGACGCCGAGCATCACCCACGGGGCCATGGCGAGGGCGCTGGCCATGGGGAAGAGCAGGAAAGAGACGACGCGGCCGCAGAGGGCGAAGCTCAGGGCCGCAACCAGGGCCCCGTTCGGGCCGATCCGCAGCTCGCGGGCGAGGCGGAAAGCGCCCAGGCCGGCAAGCATCACCCTGGCCCAGGGCAGCACCACCCAAGCAAGAGGCAGGGGCAGCAGATCGAAAAGCCAGTGCAGCGGATGCAGCACCCCCACCTGGCCGTTCGCCCACAGCGGCGCGCCGGCGAACTGGTAGGGGTTCCAGAACGGTAGCCGGCCGTGGCGCAGCTCGCTGCGGGCGAGCATCAACCACGGTTCCACCTTGAAGGTGACATCCAGCAAGTCCGGATTGCCCCGCGCTTCGGGCAGCTGCCCCTGCCAGGGCGCGAGACCGGAGAGGGTCCCCGAAGGGCTGGGCAGGCCGTCCGGCAGCACCAGGGCGGGCCAGAGCAGAGCAACGCCGGCCAGGCCGACCACCACCCAGGCCCGAGCCGTCTCGCGTCGCCGGAAGAGCAGGCCGGCAAGCGAGAGGGCAACAAGCAGCGGCAGCGCCGGGTTCAGGCCCATGGTCGAGGTGGCTCCCTGCAGGCGATCTCCAAGATAGCAGAGGGGGGTTCCTGCGAACGTAACGGGAGGGGCTCGAGCCGAGCCCACTCCTGCGAGGGGGCGGCCGGAAAGTCAGCAGCCGGGGCCGTCTCAATCAACCAGGAGGCAACTCTATGGCCGACATCCCCCGCCGAACTGTCCTGGACGCCAGTCTCTCCTCCCTCGCCGACCGCGCTGGAGCACCGCCGGGAGCGCGCGGTGCCGTGCCCTTGCAGGTGGCCACCACTCGGGATCTTCTGGGCGAACCGCCCCTGCCGAGCCCGGAGCGGGTGAGCCTCAAGCTGCTGGTGGCTGAGACTGAAGCAGAGGCGTCGCAGGCCTGGGTGGAGGGGCAGGGTGGGCAGGTCCTCTCCTCTCGAGCCAACGTGCTGGTGGCCGAGCTCCCGCCGGAAGCTCTGAGCGGCCTCGAAGGCTGCCCGGGGATCCGCCGGGCCGAAGCTCCTCGGCAGCTGCAGGCAAACCTCGACGAAGCCCGCGGCCCTGCCACCGGGCTCCAGGCGGCCCTCCAGAGCTTCCCCCTCGACGGTCAGGGTGTGGTGGTCGGGCTGGTGGACACCGGCCTCGACTGGCGCCACCCGGACTTCCAGAACCCCAACGGCAGCAGCCGGCTCGAGCTCTTCGCCCACGCGCACTTCGACCAAGCCACCCAGCGCTCGACTTTCGACCAATTCGACCCGGCGGCCCTCGATGCCGCACTCGGCGGCGGGGGAGCGGTGCCCCAGGGGGATCCCATGGGCCATGGCACCCACTGCGCGTCGATCGCCGCCGGCAACGGCCTGGCGTCGAACGGCCGCTACCGGGGCGTGGCGCCCGGGGCCGCCCTCATGGCGGTACGCAGCGAGCCCTTGCTCGACACCCACACGATTTGGGGCATCCGCCGCATCTTCGAGCTCGCCGGCGCCCGCCCGGCGGTGGTGAGCCTCTCGCTCGGCTCGCACCTGGGTCCTCACGACGGCACCACGGCGATCGAGAACGTGATCGCCCGGGAGAGCGGCCCGGGGCGGATCGTGGTGGTGGCGGCCGGCAACGAGGGCGGGGACCGCATCCACTTCCGGGGCGAGCTGACGGCAGGGCAGGAGCTGGTGATCCCGGTGCGGATCGATGACCCGTCCTTCCAGTTCGTCGACGTGTGGGTGGTGCGGGGGGATGAGGTCTCCGTTCTGATCGAAACCCCGGACGGCGCCCAGCACCCGGCCGATGGCCAGGAGGTCCGCACCGTCTTCGGGACCTTCGAGGCCCACTTCCAGGAGGATCCGATCAACCGCGACCAGAACCTCACTCTTTTCGTGGCCGGTGGCCGACGTAACCACATCTGGAAGATCCGGCTCGCTGCCGCCCGCGTGGTGCACGGCGAAGTCCACGCCTGGGCGGGCTCGAACAACGGCTCCTCCCAGCTCTTCGGCGACGGCGCCGACAGCGACTTCACCGTGGGCATGCCGGGCACCGAGGAGAGGGCCGTCACGGTGGCGTCGGTAGTGAGCAAGAACCGGTTCGAGACCGCCCAGGGGGTGCTCAGCACGCCGGGCCTCGCGGTGGGCGGGCTGTCGCCGTTCTCCAGCCGCGGCCCCACCCGCTACGGCGGCTTGAAGCCGGATATCGCGGCGCCGGGGCAGTACATCACGGCGGCGCTCGCGGGTGGCTCGGAGATGGCGACCCAGCCTCGCTTTCTGCAGCGGCACGATCCCTCGGGCAGGTACATCTCGATCCAGGGCACCAGCATGGCGACCCCCTTCGTGGCCGGGCTGATCGCCCTTCTGCTCCAGCGCGAGCCGAGGCTGACGCCGGAGGAGATTCAGCAGCGCCTGCGCATCACCGCCCGGCGCGACGCCCAGACCGGCCGGGTCTGGGACCGCGGCTGGGGCTTCGGCAAGCTCGATGCGGCGGCGCTGCTGGCGTATCAGGGGTAGAGTCGAGCCGTCGATCGAAAGCGGCACCGCGAAAGGAGGTCGCCCTGGACCCCCAACAAGCCCACGCCAAGATCTCGGCGGCGCTGCGCAGCTGGCTCGCGACGGCGGCTGCCGAGCAAGCAGCGGCGGTGGTGGTGCGCATCGGCTCCTCGACGGAGCCGGACGAGGCCGCGCGGGCCCTGAGGGAACTCGGCGGAGAGATCGATAGCGCCGGGCCGGACGTGGTCCTCGCCCGCCTGCCGGCTCGGGCCCTGCTGCAGGCGGCCGAGCTTCCCTTCGTGCGCTCTCTCGAGGCTCCCCGGCGGCTCCAGCCGCTTCGCCCGGGCGTCGGCGGCTAGGCGAGGAGGGCGGGGTATCATGCCCGTCGATGCGTGAAGGGGTGCTCAGGGCCTTGCCGGGCCCTCCCGCCGAGTGCGCCAAGGCTCTCGCGGCGCGGCTCGCTGTAGTGGCCGGCCTGGCTTTCTCTCTGCTGATCCAGGCGAGCTATCAGTTGGAGGCGGCGAGCGCCGCGGAAACGCGATTCCTCGCCTGGCTGGCCGCTCTTGTGCTGCTCGGCTGCGAGCTGGCGGCGAGCGTCGTCATCGCTCCCCTGGTGCTCCTGGTGGCCTGGGTGGTCCCCCTCGAAGGACCGCTTCGGGCGGCATGTGTCGGGGGGCTTCTGGTGCTCGCCTGGGCCCTCTCGGCCTGCCGGCGACTCGGCCGGGGGGCGCCGCAAGAACCGCTGAGCCGAGTTTTCTGGCTGCTGCTGCCGCTGGCTCTGGCCACCCAGGCTCTGCTTCGCGGCGATCGCCTGCTCGCCCTGGCGGAGCCTCTGCGGGCGCTGGGTGCGCTGGTCGTGCTTCCGGTGGTGGTGGCCTTGGCGCTCGCCCTCCTCGCACGACGAGAGGGGCTCGCCCTCGCGGCCTTGGCTGGACTCCTCTCGGCGCTGCCGGCTCCGGGCTGGAACGTGGCGGCCGCCATGGCCCTGCTCGGCCTGGCCGCCGGCACGGTCGTCTTCGACGCCACTTCGCCCCGGTTTCTGCGCACCCTCGCCGCCGCGGCCCTGCTGGCTTCCCTCGCCTGGGAGCCGCGTGCAGGGTTGGTGGCCCTCCTCGCGGCCCTGGCCCTGGGCCCGGGTTGGTTGGGAGGGGCAGCCGCCGCGGCCGGAGCCCTGTTGAGCCTTGTCGCCCCGGCGCGACCCTGGGACCAGGCGTTCGAAGGCTGGCTGCTGCTGCCGGCGTTGGTGCCTCTGCTGCCGACCGCGGCGAAGCCGGCGCGGGCTGTGGCGGCGGCTGGGCTCGCGCTCTTGGCCTCGCGCTGGGTCGACGGGCCG
>CALMKX010000165.1 GCA_937867335.1 uncultured Acidobacteriota bacterium | reverse complement strand
CGAGCCTTCGGGCACCGGCCCCGCGGCCGGCGAGCCCCCACCCGGGGCGCCCCGGCGCCGTGCAACGGATGAAGCGCAACGAGAAAGACGACGACAAATACGAGCGCAAGAACCCCACCGCCCAGAAAAAGAAGAAGTTGCTGACGACCTTCCCGGCCAACAACCTTCCCGACTACCTGCTGCTCTACATCTTCAACTTCCTCTCGAACCTCGACATTCTGCAGCTCTTCCGGGTAAGCAAGCGGTTCCACGAGCTGGCGCTGCGCTTCTTCTTGCCGACGTCGTTCTACACCCAGGACACCGAGCCCATCGTGGGTCGCGGCATGACTCAAGGCACCGTGGTTTCCGCGCAGGAGCATTGGTCCCACGCCGCCGCGGCCTTCCGCCTCGCCCTGAGCATCCGCAACCGCAAGTTCAGCAAAGGCAAAGTGCCGCGCATCCTGCTCTATCGCGTGTCCGACAAACACAACCTCAACTCGGCCGAAACCATGGCCCTCACCGTACCGGGAAACCCGTCCAATTCCAAGCAGTACATTCCGCAGCTGAAGAAGCAGGAGCTCTACAACTTCCAGGTTCATGGCCGGGACAAGAGCTTCTGGAGCGTGGAGAAGACAGGAGCGTGGATCCTCGGCGGCATCGTGGCTCGCCTGCCCTTCGTGCTGGTGACGAAACCCACCGACTCGGAGAACTTCAAGGAGGGAGACGTCCGCAACCGGAACGTGTCGCAGACGGTCGCGATCTACGCCCGCGAGATCATGCAGCTGCTCGAGGCCGGCTACACTCTGGGCTTTTCCACGGAAGGCCAGCGACCGAAAGAGTTGAGTTCGAACCCGAACGTCCTGGTGCTGCTGCCACCGTCCCGGCGAACTTACCGCACCCTGTACAACGAAATGAGCAGCACCACCTCGTACCTCAACCGGGACACGATCTGGAACCGCCAGGTGAAGGACCCGACGGCTCTCACCATCACCGTGAACGGCCGCAAGATCACGGCGGAAGCCCTCGCGAACTACATCCAGGAGGAGCTGGCTCTGCTGCGCAAGGTGGCGAACCTGCTGGCCGAGGACGAAATGGAAGAGTCCGAGCTGGTGCTCGGCACCACCGGCCTGCAGCGCACTCTCGACCAGGTGATCGAAAGCACCAACGGCAACGAGGAACAGCTCACCGTCATCCTGGGTCGCCTCAGCCTGCAACAGCGCGCACAGCTGCGCAACAGTTACCAGGAAGACCTCGACCTCGAGCTTGGCTACGAAGGCCGGGTGAGCGCCTCCATCCAGCGCAAGGTGATCAAGGTCATCAAAAAAATGGACGGCTGAGGCCGGGCGCGGAAAAATTCCTTCCAAGAAACCTTTTTCAGGATGCTCCAGCGCGGTCGTAGGGGCGCAGCACGCTGCGCCCATGGCCCGCTCGGGCGTGGAACTCCGAGGCCGGCACGGCGGCGGGCGCAGCATGCTGCGCCCCTACAGCCCTTGCTGGCGACGACCGGGCTGTTCTCCGGCGGCCGAGGCCGCGTTTCAGCTCCTCCGCTCCCGGGCGTCGCGGGCGCGCAGCAGCTCCATCAGCCGGGCGTCCAGGGTGATGCCCTGGGAGTTGGCGTAGGTCACCTCGGCGCCGGGAGGGAGCACGCCCGCGAAGCGGCCGGGGCAGAACACCAGCAGCCAACCGGCCGTGCAGCGAGAAAGGTCCGGATGGGCCACGCCGTCCACCACCAGCACGCCATCACCCGGCAGCCGGGAGAGCTCCGCCTCCGCCACCTCACGGGCAGCGCGAAAGCTCTGCCGGCGAAGCTGGGACCACAACCCCTCCCCCAGCACCCGCACTTCGGACTTCTCCCGCAGCCGCTCCTCGCTGCGAGCCTCCTCGAGAAGCCCCTCCAGCCGCCCGGCGTGGGTGCGGGTGAGGAGCGCAAGAACATACTTCCGAGCCGCCAACCAGCCGGCAATGGCGCCACCCGCGAGGCCGGCGAGGGTGGGGAGGAGTTGAGTCAGGTCCATGGCACGGGCTCCAGTAGCCTCAGTCGCTCTTCTTGCCGTGCTTCTCGTGCCCGGGCGAGCGGTCGAGAAATCCGGCCAGCGCGGCTTGGTTCTTGCTCGAAAGCCCGAAACCTGCGCTTCGCAGGGGTTCGGGCGGGTCGGGTTTCGTGTTGCGAGTCGGCTTCTCCGCCGGCTTTTCTCGCGGAGCCGGGGAGGTGGCAAGGTCTGGGTTCTGGGCGGTGGCGAGGAGCCAGCCGGTCCAGCCGAGCACGGTCTTGAGCTCTTCCTCGGTGCCGCTGAACCGGGGTAGCTCCGCGCTCAGCACTCGTAGCAGCGCTTCCATCTGGTCGCGGTAGCCGCCGCCCCGTCGCAGGTGGCCGCCGCTTCCCCTGCCGAGGGCCTCGAGGGTGCGGAGCAGGCGAGGAAGGCCACCGCGGCCGAGAAAGTCGGCCGTCACGGAAAGCAGCAGGCCACGCTTCACGGCGGTTTCTCGGTGCTCGGTGAGGAGCGCGGCGAGCCGCTGCGCTTCCTGGAGGAGAGGAAGGAGGTGGGAGCAGTCGGCTCTCATGACTCTACCTCCGGGATGCGCTCGACCCGGGCGAGCTCTTCCAGGCCTTGCCAGAAGGACTGTTCGCTACCGGCGGTGCCGACGGCTTTGAGCCAGGAATCGCAGAGCTCGAGGCAGGCAGGGCCTTCCAAGTTCGTTCGCTCCGGGAAGGACAGCACGAGCCGAGTTGGCGTTACCCTGAGCGCGCCCTTGCCATCGAATTTCATGCCACCGAGGCGGAGATGGAAGCGGGTTTGCCCCCCGGTCTGGCAGCCCATGGCGAGCAGCACCCGGCCGAGTTCGAGCGATGTCACGTTCCAGAAGGCGAGGCGAGTGCGGAAGCGCCCCCGGTAGACCTCGCGAGAGAGCACCCGTGGTGCCGGCTGAGACACCCGTGAGCCTTTCGGCTTGAAGCGGGCGGGGGCGAGGTCGTACCAGCGGAAAGCCCCTGGCGTTCTCCAGCCTTTCGGTTCCCAGGGGATAGGAAGTCGTTCAGAAGCGATAGTCACCGATCCAGGCTCGGTGGGGATGCCGTCGTCAAATCCGAGGCGGCCGCGCCAGCCGAGAAAACCGAACAGGGAACAGGCCGGGCAGGCGTCCAGTTTATTGCGGCGGCGATCCATCTGGCAGCGCCCTGACCCCGTCGGACTGCAGGAGGCGGTGAGCAGCTCGTAGGCGGTACGAACCGCGCCCTTGATGCCAGAGCCGGGAAGCACCGGCGCCCCCTGGCGCCTGGCGGCTTCCTGCACCACCACGGCTTCTCCTGGCTCCTCGCGAAGAACCAGGCGCCCGGTTCCAGGAGCGACGAACTGGCCCCCGGGTGTTTCGAGGTCTAGCTCGAGGAAGCCCGTGAGAGCGTTCTTGTGGAGTTCGGCGTGGCTGACCGGCGTGGTTCGCGTGCCTTGGGCTCCGGCGGCGGGCGACAGGCCGTGGTACGCCATGGCTCAGGCCTTTCCTTTGAGGTAGCCGTCGAGCGGCCCGGTGGCGAGCGAGCGGGAGATCTCCTCGAAGGCTTCGCCGTCGTAGACCACCCTGCGGAACAAGCCCTCGCAATCTTCTTGGCCGGGGCCGATCGCCAGCCGGTCCGTGCCCGGCAAGCCGTAGTTCAGCCGGAGCTTGCCCTGGCGGCGGATGCCGTTGAGCTGGCCGTTGTCGCGGTCCAGGAAGCGCAGGGTGAGAGAGGGTTTCTCCACTTTCATGGCGCCCATACCGCGGGACTTGCAGCCCCCCACCCGCACCAGCCCGAGCCCCAGGTCGGCGATACCCTGGAGCACCAGCCCGAGCTGCCACAGGCAGAAGTTCTCGCCGCGGAGCTTCACCTCGAAGCCACCGCCCACCACCACTTCGGTGTCGTAGAGCACGCCTTCGGCCGGGCCCTGGCTCTTGCGGTCGATGCCCACGCCGGCGCGGACCTCGGTGCGGTTGGTTTCCTCCCAGAGCTTCTCGGCAGGAAAGGCATCGTCGAAGTGGAAGCGGCCGGCCACCCGGGTGGAGCCGAACGTGAAGCAAGCGGGGCATTGCCGCGCGTGGGGGTAATTTCCGCGCTCCTCCTCCTTCTCCCGGTGCTCGTTGGCCTGCTTCGAAGTGGCGCTGCAAGCGTCGTCGTCCTTGAGGCGCGTGGGGTCACAGCAGAAGTGATCGGCGCTGCGCAAGAGCTGTTCGCAGTGGGCCCGGAGCACGCCCTTGAGCCCCGAGCCGGCCAGGAAGACGGTGGAGCGTCCTTGGTGGCGAGTGCGATGGAACAGGATATCCGCCGCACCGGGATCGACGCCCACTTGCTGGGCACGGACCAGGATGGGGCCGTCCGGGACCAGCCGGAACGATAGCAAGGCACTGTTCTGCCAGGTGTTGAACATCACACGGCCTCCTCTTCGGCGATTCGGTTTTCAGCGGCGGCGCCGCGGAGCGTTTCGAGTTTCTCGAGGTAGGGGGCGAAGTGCTGCTCGACCTCCCCGAACTGGGTCGGCTCGGCCGAGGCGACGCTTCGAGCCAGAATCTCGGCGGCCGTGCGCAGCTGGGGCGGGGAGACCTCCACCTGCATCCAGCCGAGCCCGCGGGCGCTCTTGCCGCCCAGGAGCAGGAGGCCCTGGTCCAGCATCCACAGGGCCTGGGCCAGGGCGCCGATCTCGTAGTCCCAGGGGTTCTTGAACCGCACCCGGCCGCGGAAGCGCGTGCCGGCGGGCACCACCTCGAGGTCGTACTTCACGGAGTTGCCGGCGGTGCGGGTCTCGCGCTCGATGCCCACGCCGTCGCGGAGTTCCACCACCACTGCTTCCTCCTCGCCGGCTTCGAGCAAGAGATCCGAGAGCTGAAGGCGGGAGCTGTAGGAGTGCTCGCCTTTGGCCAAGGCCACGCGGCCGAAGAGGCGATCGGCCAGGCTCCAGCCCACCCAGGCCGCTTCGACTCCTGGGCCGGTGGGTTTGGCGGCAGCGGCATCGACCCCGAGCGCCGCGTCCAGGTTCAGGGTCTCCGCCACGGCCGAGATACCGGCCCGGAGGATGCCCCGCAGGGACGAGCCGGGTACCAGCGGCCGGCCGGCGGCGTCGCGCATCACCGGCAGGTCGCTGCCGACCAGCAGACTGCTCTTTCCCGCGCCGATGTGGAGGCCGGTCCGGCAAATGAGCCGCAGCTCGAAGGTGAGCAGGCGCTCGAGCGCATGGTGACTGCGAAAAGCGAACGCGGGCTGGCTCATCGCTGACCTCCCGCCGGGCGGCCGGTGGCAGATCCAGAGGCAGTGCCTCCAGGGTGGTTACCCGGGTGCGTGGGGGGAGGCGAGCCCGTGCGCGGCGCAGTCAAGTAGACGTGCTCGCGCACGAGGTATCCGAAGAAGCTCTGGATAGCCCGTCGGCGCAGCTCCTGGGTGGGCAGGTCCGGCCTCTTCTCGAGCTTCTCGAGGATCGCTACGGTGGGGCTCAAGATCTGCTGCCAGAATTCTCGAGTGGCCTTTCGTCCGGCCTGGTAGCGCAGAAAGTTCCTCAGCACGGGAACGCTGCTCTCGGTTTGGGCAATCTGCACCAGGTTGCGCAGCTGGGAAGTGGCCTCGTTCTTCTTCTTCAGGATCTTCTTTGCGATGTTCTCGGCATCGCGCACCAGCTCGGCTTTCAGCTCGGCCGATAGCTCGGTTCTCATGGTTCGACTCCTTGGCTTTGGCTTCGATTCGGGTGCTTCCACCCAGGGTTGCCACGGCTGGAAGCGGCCGCAGCCGCTTTCCACGTTGAGGCCCACGCCACGGGCGAGCTCTGGCAGGGCCTGTCGAAGCACGGCTTCGAGCTCGCTTTCGGGAAGCTCGTAGACGAACACGCTGCCGGCACCTAGAGCCGAGCGGAGCGTCTTGAGCGGAGGTTCACGCCCCCCGCCATCGGCTTCGGGCTGCTGGTTGTAGCCGCCCTGGGCGGAGGGCAGCAGAAAGCGCCGGCAGGGCTCGGGGGCCTCGCCGAGCACTTCGGCGAGCGGATGGGAACGCCGGGCGTTGGGCAGGTAATCGGAAGTTGCCACCAAGGCGAGCAGGCACCGGCCCACCGGGGGCTCTTGGACGTCGCCGAGACCGGCTCGGGCCGCGAGCTCTCGGCTGCTCTCCTGCGCCGCCGCCGTGAACGCAGCCACTTGCCGACAGGCTTCAGCCAGCTGGGCCGACGGCTGCCGCTGCTCGAAGCGGAGCTCGCAGCTCACCTTGCCGAGGCCATGATGGCGACCGGCGCCTACGAAGAGGCTCACACCCTCGAGCTTGGCGAGCAGCTTGAGGGCTTCGCGACCGGCACGATCGAGACCCTCGATGCGGGCCAGGAACTGCACCGGCTGGTCGGGGTGATCGGGCTGGTAGTTCTCGAGCTGCTCGATCGAGAAGAGCCGGCTGGAGGCGGCGGCGCCGGTTCTGCGATCGAGGGAGAGGCGGGTGCGGGTGCGGCGCAGCAGCTGTCCACCCGGGCGGGGCGGCAGCGGCTCGTGCTTGTGCGGGCCGTCGTCGGCGCGGAGCGTTCGCCCGGAGTCTTCGAGCCGTCGGTTCACGCTCTCCCGGGCGAGCTCGCGGGGCAGGCAGTCGGAGATTCTCTTGCCGCCCGGCAGCAGCTCGGCCCGCCGGCCCACAGAGTGGAGCTCAGGCTGACTGCTGCCCGGGGCGAGCAGCAGGCCATCGCCGAAGCTCACGGCCGACTCGCCCAGGAAGAGCTGTTGGAAGGCTGGGTCCTCGGGGCGAGCCCGGCCGGAGCGCAGCAGCGCCCAGGCGATCGCGCCCCGCAGCGTGGCGCCGGGGAGGTAGGTGCGGGTGCCGTGGTGGTTGCGGCGGGGGCCGCCGTCGCCAAAGTGGGCAGGCTCGAGCAGGGTGAGCACGAGGGTGGCGGAGTCAGCATCGGTAAGCTCTTCGTTTCGTTCGCCAGCTCCAGCCGCCTCGTCTTCGTGCCAGCGGATCTCCACGGCACCGCTGCCGGTGGACTTGCCGGCGCCGATTGCGGTGGTGCTCTCGGCGGCGGCCCTCAAGAGCTCCACCAGCTCCGGCTCGGCGTCGTCGATCTCGAGATCCGCCTCGAGCGCCACCGGCTTGCTCGAAGCCTCGGCCAGCTCGCGAAAGAACAGTTTCTGGCGAGCCGCGGCACCCGTGCGGTCGTCGATCTCCACCCCAGGTCGCAAGCCGAAAGAGCGAGCGAAGCGAGCGCGATGCTCCTCGGAGGGCAGGGCGTCGCCGAACCGCACCAAGCCCTCCTTCGAGCCGGTTCGCTCGCCCTGGCGACCGGAGTAGCCGAACAGGCGGGCGACGGGATCGGAATCGGGCGGAGGGGCGCCTCCCTCGCCATCAAGAGGGTAGGGCCCGGTTGGCGCCTTGCCGGCTCCAGCGAGCAGGGCCTCGAGCTGCAAGCGCACCGCTCCGCGCAGGGCCGTGGCCGGGATGTAGGGCAGCCAGGCCCCGTTCTTCAGCGTGCGGAGTGTGGCGAGGTGGGCTCCCCAGCCGGGAGTCTGCCCGCCTCCCACCAGCAATGGACCGTGAAGCAGGATCTCAAGCCGCGGCATCGGGCACCTCCTCCTCCTCAGTAGGTGACTCGATCAGGTAGGGGGCGATCTCCAGAGCGTCCGCGAGCCAGGTGGCCCGGGCCCCGGGCGCGACCTCCCGGACCGCGAAGGCCTGCACCTGTACGCGATCGGAAGGTTCGAACCCGGAGCGGCGCAGCCAGTCCTGGAGGGGTTCGCCGGTGCCCTTTCGACCCAGCTGATAGCGCAGGAAGTTCAGGAACACCGCCTCCCCCTCGCGCGCCGCCTCGGCCAGGGCCCGTACTTGAGAGCCGCTCACTTTGCGGCTCTCGGCCTGCTTGAGGAGCTCTCGGAGCTCGGTGAAGCCGCGCGCGAAATAGGGGCGGCAGCTGGTGGAGAAGCCGGGCTCGTCGGTGCTGTAGACCAGCCGCCGCAGCGCCTCGAGATCCTCGCTCAGCGGCGAGGCATCGGTGAGAACCTCGAAGTCGAGGCTCGAGCTGGGCGGTTGTTCGCCGCGCCCGTAGTAGAGGGACTTGGCGTTCTTCTGTAGCACCTTGGCGAGCTCGTACTGATAGCGCACCGGGTAGTTGGGTTGGCAGATCACCAGGCCCATGCCCAGCGAGAGGCCGGGCAGTCTGTGTTTCAGAAGGAGGGCACTGAGCTCGGCGCTACCGGCAACTTCCTTGTCGAGCCAGCCGGGCAACTTCTCGGCCGCCTCGAGGGCCACCGCTGCGGGGAGGATCCAGATGCCTTCGTCTCCTCCGGCGAGCAGGCTGATCCACGGCAGACTCTCGCTATCCGACCTTTTCAGCCACTTCGCCAGCTCGCGCTCGACCCGGGAGTCGAGCGCGGCGAACACCGCCCGGACCGCCTCGCTCAGGAACCGGAGGTCGCTGAGCGAGTCGATGCGCCCGAACAGAGTCCCCATGCCGTTGCCGTCGGCGTAAAGCATCGCCAGTTGGTGTGCGGGGCTGCGCTCTGCGTCGTCCTCACCTCGAGCCTGGGCGTACTCCGCCACGACTTCTTCGAAGGTGGTTCCCTGGATCTCCCTGCGGCCTACTTCCCAGCGGTGGTCGCACGGTCGGCAGAGCAGCCCTGTTTCGTCAGGCCGGCGATACGCGAGCGGGAGCGCGCCCGAGCGATCCCGGCACGAGGCACAGCGGGGCTGGTTGCCGGCAACTTCGCCGGCTTCGGGGTAACGCTCGTCCTTCAGACGCCGAATGCGGTCGTGGAGGCGGGCGAGCACCGCGGGAGTGCCGCTGGCGAGGCGGACGCCGTGGGAGGGCGCCGACTCGGCGGCGTGGAGGGCTAGGAAGTCCCGCGCGCCCACCGGCAGCCAGGCCACGGTGACCTTGAGAGCGCCGCAGGTTCGCTCATGGAAGAGCCGCTCGATCTCCTGGCCGGCTGCGGCGGCACCGTCGAGCGGTAGCAGCAGGAGCCCTTCGCCACCCCCTGAGAACAGAGTCTGGTCCCTGAATTGGTCGGCCAAGTCCTCGTTCAGCTTGCGGAGCAAGGCGGAAGCGCCGGCGATCACCGGCGGTCGGCTCGATTCGTAGACGAACGAAGCGATGGCGTCGCTGTCGAAGCGCAGCAGCGCGAGGGGCTTGCTCGCATCGCTGGCGAACTCTCGATCCTGCTCTCCAGGCACCCGGCCGCAAGCGATCGCCTCCAGTTTCAGTCGATCGAGAGGAGTGCCCTGCCACTGCCCGGCACCCTCCAGGGCCCTCCTCGCCACGTGTTCCACTCTTTCTCGGCTTTGAGCGCGACTTTCACCCATCGGCAGCTCCTTCTGTCTCTCGGCGCGGCACGCGCCTTCCCCTCACTCCACTACCGACACCACCCCGAACGGAAAGTTCGCGGCCGGGTTGGGACTTTTTTCCGGGGGGCGCGCTCGGGTCAGGGTGGGGGAGGTGGGATGCTAAAATCCCATGGTTTCCGGGCTTGGAGGTGGCGCCATGGTGCGACGCGCGGTTGCTGGGCTGGCGGTTCTGGGTTGCTTGCTGGGGTTCTCGCTGCCGGCCCTGGGGGAGCCGCAGCTGCGGCCAGCCGTGCTCTTGGCGGACGATCCGGCCTTCGTGTCGCTGCGCACGCTGAGCTTCCCGGCGCTCGACCGCGCCGCTCTGGCGCTCGAGGACTTGAGCCTCGAGGCGGCGGGCCAGCCGCCCCGTTTCGCCGTGGAGCGCTCGGTGTTCCTCACTCCGGCGGCCGAGAACCGTTGGGAGAACCTGCCGGAGGGGAAGGTGCGGTGGCGCCTCCGGGTGACGGCCGCCAGTGCGGAGAGCCTGAACTTCGGCTTCTCCCGCTTCCGCCTGCCGCCGAGCGCTCAGCTGGTGATCTACGCCGCCGACGGCGCAACGGTGCTCGGGCCGTTCACGGCGGCGGACAACCGCCCCCACGGCCAGCTCTGGACGCCGGTTCTGCTGGCCGAGGACGTGGTTCTAGAGCTCACCCTGCTCGAGGCCGAGAAGGGCGCCCTGGAGCTCACCCTGAGCTCGATCAACCAGGGCTATCGCGGCTTTGCGAGCCCGGCCGGGCCAGACAAGAGCGGCTCCTGCAACGTGGACGTGGCCTGCCCGGAGGGCGATGCCTACCGGGACATCATCCGCTCTGTGGCCCGCTACACGCGAAGCGGCCGATTCCTCTGCTCGGGCGCCATGATCAACAACACCCGAGGGGATTTCCGGCCCCTGTTCTTGACCGCCGACCACTGCGAGGTCTCCGAGTCGAACGCCGCCACGGTGGTGACCTACTGGCTGTTCGAGAACTCCACCTGCCGGGCTCCGGGTAGCTCCGAGTCCGGCTTCGACGGCGACGGCAGCCTGTCGAAGTCGATCTCCGGTTCCACGCTGCTCGCGCACTACGGGCCCACGGATTTCTCCCTGCTCGAGCTCTCGAGCGCGCCGCCTTCTTCGTATCGAGTGTTCTGGGCCGGCTGGGACGCCGCCGGGGCCGCACCGTCGAAGGGCATCTGCATCCACCACCCCCAGGGGGACGAGAAGCGCATCAGCTTCGAGAACAACCCGCTCTCGGTGGCTTCTTACCTTTCGAACGGCAGCCCCGGCGACGGCACCCACCTGCGGGTGGCGGATTGGGACCTCGGCACCACCGAGCCGGGCTCCTCGGGCTCACCCGTTTTCAACAGCAACAAGCGCATCGTGGGCCAGCTGCACGGCGGCTTCGCGGCCTGCGGCAACAACGATTCGGATTGGTTCGGCCGGCTGGCGGCCTCCTTCACCGGCGGCGGCGCGAACGGCAACAGCCTGCGCCCCTGGTTGGACCCGAACGGCTCCGGAGCGCAGTCTGTGGGCGGCTCGCAGCCGTCCTCGGGCGGCACGCCGCCGGCGGCCCCGAGCAATCTGGCGGCGGCGGTGGTGGGGCCCACGCAGATCCGCCTCTCCTGGCACGACAACTCGAGCGACGAGACCGAGTTCCGCATCGAGCAGGCCACCGGCAACGGCGCGTTTTCCGACCGCGGCGGGGTGAACGCCAACACCACCACGGTGGACATCGTGAGCCTCCAGCCGCAGACCACCTACCGCTTCCGGGTGCGGGCGCGCAACGGTTCGCTCAACTCCGCCTACTCGAACACCGTGACCGCCACCACCACGGCGAACCAGACGCCGCCGGCGGCGCCCACGGACCTCCGGGCCACGCTCAACGCCGACGGCAACGTGATGCTCACCTGGCAGGATCGCTCGAACAACGAGACCGGCTTCGAGATCCAGGCGCGCGAGGTGGGCACGCTTTCCAACTCCACCTTCACCTTCGCGAACGGTGCCTTTCTGCCCACCGGTGAAGCCGGCGCGAACGCCACCCAGGCGCTGGTGACCGGCGTGCTGCCAGACCACGTCTACAACTTCCGGGTGCGGGCCAAGAACGCCGCGGGCCCGTCGCCGTTCTCGAACCAGGCAGCCGCGGCAGGGGCCGCCACCACGGTGCTCGGGGCCTGCTCGCCGAACGCCAACGCACTTTGCCTCCTGGCCAACCAGTTCCGCGTGCAGTCCGCCTGGCGAACTTCCGGGGCCATGGGCAGCGGCAACGCGGTGCCGCAGTCGGACCTGACCGGCTTCTTCTGGTTCTTCAGCCCGTCGAATATCGAGCTGGTGACCAAGGTGCTCGACGGCCGGGCGCTGACCAACACCTACTGGGCTTTCTCCGGCGCGCTCTCGGATGTGGAGTACTGGCTGGTGGTGACCGACGTCACCACCCGGCTGCGGCGGGTGTACTACAACGCCCAGGGCAACATCTGCGGCGTGGGGGACACCGCCGCTCTCCCGGCCTCCGCGGCGCTCACCCTCACCCATGGCGCCCAGGCCATCGTGGCCCTCGACGCACCGACGGCAGAGCTCCCGCGGCAGGAGAGAGGGCTCGAGGCGCTGGAGCTCCTGGGGGAGTGGGACGAGCCAACGCCGCGGCAGGCGAGCGGCACCTGCGCCCCCGGGCCCACGCGGCTCTGCCTGCTCGAGGGGCGGTTCGCGGTGACCGTGACCTGGCGCAACCAGCACGACGGCGGCACCACCGGAGTGGGCGGCGCAGTGCCGGACCCGGCGCGCACCGAAACCGGCTACTTCTGGTTCTTCAGCCCCTCGGCGCTCGAGCTGGTGACCAAGGTGCTCGACGGCCGAGCGATCAACGGCAAGTTCTGGGTGTTCTTCGGCGGGTTGTCGGACGTGGAGTACGACCTGACCGTGACCGACACCCTCCTCAACCACACCAAGACGTACCACAACGCCCCGGGCAACATCTGCGGCGGGGCCGACACCCAGGCCCTCGACGGCCAGTAGGGGCAGGCCGCCGCGCCTGCCGCCGGGGAGGCCCTCACCCCAACCCCTCTCCCAGCCCTCCCACTCCAGTCACCCGGGAGAGGGGCCCAGAGGGTTCTGTTTTTTCCGGCTTCCCCTCGCCCGGGCGGCCACGGGGGGCCGCCCCTACGGTTTTTTTCGGCCTTGCGATGGCCACGGGGGCTGGCCCTGCTGTTCTAGGGCCCGGCCCCCGTGCCTGCCCTCTCCGAAATGTTCAACCAAATGAGCCAACCAAACGGTTGACATCCTTCCAGTAACCCGCTACTGTCTCGCCCAACGTGAGCGAGACCGACAACGCCGACCTGCCCAGCCTGCCGGGTGCTGCCACCGAGGAGCGGATCTTCGAGGCCGCTTTGACCGTCTTCGCCAAGAAGGGCAAGGACGGCGCGCGGATGCAGGAGATCGCGGACCTCGCCGGCATCAACAAGGCGATGCTGCACTACTACTTCCGCAGCAAGGACCGCCTCTACGCCCAGGTGTTCGCCTACGTCTTCCGCCGCTTCGGCCAGGTGTTCTCCGAGGCGATCGACCGCTCTTCCACCCGCTCTTTCGCCGAGGCCCTGCGGGACTTCATCTCCGGCTACGGCCAGCTGGTGGCCACCAACCGGGACGTGATGCGGCTGTTCGTCAACGAGCTCCTGGCCGGTGGCGAGACCGCCCGGGCCGCGCTCGGGCCGGCGATCGCCAGCGGCCAGGCGCCGCCCCAGCGCTTCATCGCCCTGGTTTCGGCGGCCGTGGCAAGGGGGGAGATCGTGCCGGTGGACCCCCTGCAGCTCACCATGACGGTGATTTCCGGCTGCATCTTCCCGTGGATCGCCCTGCCGCTGGTGTCGGCGCTGGTGAGCCAGGCCGGACAGAACCCCGAGCGCTTCTTCGCCGAGCGGCAGGAGGAGCTCTTCCAGCAGATCTACCGCGGCCTCATGCCGCGCTCGGAGCCGACAGCATGATCGCCAGCTTCGCCTTGGCCGTGCTCACGGCCGCAGCCCCGCCCGCCCTCACCCTCCCCGAGCTGGTGGCGAAAGCCGCCGGGCACGACCCGCGCCACGGCCAGCCCGCCCTCGAGGATGCCGCCTCGGCGCTGCGCCAGGCGAACTTCGAGGCCCGCTTCCTGCCGGCCTTCACGGTGCTGGGGGATGCCACTTACCACTCCGACGTGGTGGAGGCGAGGGGCCTCTCCCCGGCCAAGGACCAGTACAGCCTGACCGTGGGCACCGAGCAGCTGCTTTTCGACGGCGGGCGCACCCACGCCGAGGCCGGAATCGAAACCGCCAGCCGCGAGCTCGCCAAGCGGCGGGTGGCCACCCGGGAGTTCGCGCTGCGCCAGCGGGTGGAAGCGGCCTACTTCGACGCGCTTGGAGCGAGCGCCGAGCTGGCCTTGATCGCCACCCTCACCACCGACCTCGAAACGCAGCTGCACCGGGTGGAGGCGCAGGTCGCGGGGGGCGTGGCCCTGCCGGGCAACGCCGCGGTGCTCGCCGCCGAGCTCGCGGGGGAACGGCAGCGGGCGGTGGAGGTGGCGGCGGCCCGGCGCGGGAGCCTCGACGCCCTCGAGCAGCTCACCGGGATGGCGATTCCGGACCAGGCGGAGCTCGCCCTGCCC
>CALMKX010000164.1 GCA_937867335.1 uncultured Acidobacteriota bacterium | reverse complement strand
CCTCGCGGCCGGCGGCGAGCTCGGCCTCGCGGCGAGCGATCTCGGCGGCGAGGCCGGGTTCGCCGTCCGAAGCCTCGGCGATCTCGCGGGCGAGGGCGGTCAGCTGGCTGTGCAGGCGGCCCCAGCGGCCGGTCAGCACCTGCTCGAGCAGGGCCCGGTGCTCGATCTCCTTTTCCTTGTAGCGGGCAGCGGCGGAGGCCTGGCGCTTCAGGCTGCGCAGATTGCGCTCCACCTCGGCGATGATGTCCGCCAGGCGCAGCAGATTCGCGGTGGCTTCCTCGAGCTTCACTTCGGCCAGGCGCTTGCGCACCTTGTAGCGAGTGATGCCGGCCGCCTCTTCGATCAGCCGCCGGCGCTCCTGGGGCTTGCCGGAGAGGATCATGCCGATCCGGCCCTGCTCGATCACCGAATAGGCCCGGATGCCCAGGCCGGTGTCCATCAGCAAGTCTTTGACGTCCTTCAGGCGGGCGTTCCTGCCGTTGATCTTGTACTGGCTCTCGCCGTCCCGGAACACCCGTCGACTGAGGCTGATGCGCCCTTCTTCGGCGGCCGGCAGGGGGGTGTCGGTACGCAGGACGAGCGTCACCTCGGCAATCCCGAGCGGCTTGCGGCGCTCGGAGCCGTTGAAGATGACGTCCTCCATCCTGTCGCCGCGGAGGGTCTTGGCGCTCTGCTCGCCCATGGCCCAGGTGATGGCTTCGGAGAGGTTGCTCTTGCCGCAGCCGTTGGGCCCCACGATGCCGGTCACCCCGGGCCGGAAGCCCAGGCGGACGGGATCCACAAACGATTTGAAGCCTGAAATTTCGATCTGCTCGAGATGCAACATGTCGCCGGGACGATAGCAGAGCCCGCCGCGAAACCACAACCTGTAGGGCCTAGGGCGATGCGAGCCCCAATATTTCGTGGGCGGATCGGGGTCATCCCGGCCCGTGGGCCCTCAGCTCGACGCCGAGCGCTGGGCGAAGAAGGGCAGGCGGCGGTAGAAGAAGGCCATCCAGAGAGCGAAGGGCAAGGCGAGTTTCAAGGGCAGGTCGAAGACGTGCTTGCCGAGGCCCCAGAAGTTCTGGCCGAAGGAGCTGTAGTGCTCGGCGCTCCAGCTGCCGAGCTGGGTGGCGTAGACGAACTTCACCCACAGGAAGAGGTCCGTGATCTCGAAGAACACGGCCACCAGCCAGGCCCAGCCGAGGGCCGAGAGGCGTTCCTTCAGAGGCACGTCCGGCACGGCCAGGAAGAGGGCGAACAGCAGGTAGAGGTGGAAGTGGACGTCGGTGACGCGGATCCGGTAGAGCACGCCCTTGCCGGGGGGGAAATCGCTGCGGGAGACGCCGATGTAGTGCAGGTCCTCTTTGAGCAGCTGGGTGACGTTGGGGCTCTCGCCCAGATGCAGCAGGTTCTGGGCGCTCACCGTCAGGAAGCGATTGTAGAAGCCGGTGAGGACACTCCAGAAGAGGAAACACGGCACCAGCCAGAGCAGCACGTTGCGGCTGAAACGGAAGGCCCAGCTGGAGGTTGCGGCCACGGCGGGCTCCTTCCTCGGGGCGGCCTCAGGCGGCGGCCGGGCGGCGCGGCTCGGCGAAGCGATTGGCCCAGTAGATCCACAGCAGCACGCCGGCGAGGATCACCAGGCTCTGCCAGACCACCGTGTGCGAGGCATCGAAGAGCTTCGGGAAGTAGGCGCCGGTCAAATACAGCGCCACGACGCGGACGAGGTTCACCAACTGGATGATCACCAGGCCGATGCCCAGGCCGGCGAGCTTGGAACGCCAGGAGGCCGGGAAGGCGAGAATGGCCGAGAAGAAGATCAGCATCGCCTCCACACCGTTGCAGCCGTTCTTGATGTTCACCGAGAAGCGCTGGCCGAGGATCAAGGTGTCCTGCATCCGGATGTTCTGGCCGAGCAGGTTGAGCGTGACACCGCTCACCCGGGCGATGGCGGCGGTGAAGGGCTCGATCAGATGGTCGTTGACCCAATTGAGCGAGATGAGGGTGAAGCTCGCCGCCAGGAGGCCGAGGAACAGCAGCAAGAAGGTCAGCTCCTGGCGGTAGCGGCGCCAGCCGGTCGCGGCGCCTGACGCCTTGAGGCTTTCGGTCTTCGGGTCTTTCGCGGTCATCCTCGCGCTCGCTCGGTCAGGGTGGGGCTCCGGGGGGTGATCTTAACAGCCCAGGCCGCGCCACGGCCAAGAGCGGCCACTCGGCCGGCGCGCCCCGGCGGCCACGGAGGGCCGCCGTTTGACAAGACCGGAGGCCGGGAATAGCATGCCGCGGATCTTTCGGCGCCCATGGCTTCCAACCTCTACACCAAGAAAATCCTGCTCGATGCCGACCAGATGCGACGGGTGATCCGCCGCATGGCCGGGGAGCTGGTGGAGGGGCATCAAGGCACTACCGACCTGGTGCTGGTGGGCATCCGCACCCGCGGCGTGCCGCTCGCCGAGAAGCTCGCCGGGGAGATCCGGGCGATGGAGGGCATCGAGGTGCCGATCGGCACCCTGGACATCACCCTCTACCGCGACGACCTCTCCCTGGTGGCGCCCCAGCCGGTGGTCAAGGACACCCGCTTCCCGGTGTCGATCGACGATCGAACCCTGGTGCTCTGCGACGACGTGCTCTTCACCGGCCGCACCGTGCGCGCGGCCCTCGACGCCCTGACCGACTACGGCCGGCCGCGGGCGGTGCGCCTGGCGGTGCTGGTGGATCGCGGGCGACGCGAACTGCCGATCCAGGCCGATCTGGTGGGCCTCGAGATCCCCACCAGCGCGAACGAGGTGATCAAGGTCTGCTTCCCGGCCACCGACGACGGGGCCGAAGTGGTGAAATTGCTCGACCGGGAGAACCACGGATGACGGCGGCTTCGCTGCGCCGCAAAGATCTCCTGTCGATTGCCGAGCTTTCTTCTGACGAAATCGAGCTGATTCTCGACACCGCCGAGTCGTTCACCCAGGTCGCCACAAGGCCGATCAAGAAGGTGCCCACCCTGCGCGGCCGCACGGTGATCAACCTCTTCTTCGAATCCTCCACCCGCACCAGCTCGAGCTTCGAGATCGCCGGCAAGCGCCTGTCGGCCGATGTGGTGAATTTCTCGGCCTCGAGTTCGTCCTTGTCCAAGGGCGAGAGCCTGATCGACACCGCCCTCACCCTCCAGGCGATGGCGCCGGACTTTGTGGTGGTGCGCCACTCCTGCCCGGGCATCCCGCACACTCTGGCGCGGCGCATCCAGGCCTCGGTGATCAACGCCGGCGACGGCGCCCACGAGCACCCCACCCAGGCCCTGCTCGATGCCTTGACCATCCGGCGCCACAAAGGCCGGCTGGCGGGCCTCAAGGTGGCGATCGTGGGCGACATCGAGCACAGCCGGGTGGCGCGCTCGAACCTCCATCTCCTCACCCGCATGGGCGCCGAGGTGGTGGTGGCCGGGCCGCGCACCATGATGCCGCCGGCCATGGAGAGCCTGGGCGCCACGGTGAGCTACTCGCTCGACGAGGCAGTGGAGGGGGCCGACGTGGTGATGATGCTGCGCGTCCAGCTCGAGCGCCAGAGCCGGGTCTCCTTCCCCTCGGTGGCCGAGTACTTCCGGCTCTTCGGCCTCACCCGGGCGCGCTTGGCCCGGGCCCGGCAGGATGTGATCGTGCTCCACCCTGGGCCGATCAACCGTGGTGTGGAGATCGCGAGCGACGTGGCGGACGGGCCGTGGTCGGTGATTCTCGAGCAGGTGAGCCACGGGGTGGCGGTGCGCATGGCGGTGCTCTATCTGCTGGCCGGCGCCCACGAGGAGGCGACATGACTCCCGCGAAAGGCAGGCTCTTGATCCGTGGCGGCCGCCTGCTCGATCCCAGCCTCGGGATCGACGGCCGGCGCGATCTTCTGATCGAGGACGGCCGGGTCGCCGAGGTAGCGGAGTCGATCCCGGTGGGGGCGGAGGTGGAAGTGGTGGAGGCCGCCGGCCTGGTGGTGGCTCCCGGGCTGATCGACCTGCACGTCCACCTGCGCGAGCCCGGCCAGGAGTACAAGGAGACCGTGGAGACCGGCACCCGCGCCGCGGCGGCCGGCGGCTTCACCGCCGTGGCTTCGATGCCCAACACCGTGCCGGTGAACGACAACCGGGCGGTGACCCAGCACATCCTTACCCAGGCCGCGCGCCATGGCTACGCGCGGGTGCATCCGGTGGCGGCGGTCTCCAAAGGGCAGAAGGGCGCCGAGCTCTGCGAGTTCGGCGAACTCGTGGAGGCGGGAGCCGCTGCTTTCTCGGACGACGGCCTGCCGGTGGCGAACTCGGATCTGATGCGCCGGGCCTTGCTCTACGCCCGCCACTTCGGCCGACCGCTGATGCAGCACGCCGAGGACCTGGCCCTGACCGGCAACGGGGTGATGCACGAGGGAATGTGGTCCACCCGCCTCGGCCTGCCCGGCATCCCCGGCGTGGCCGAGGACGTGCTGATCGCCCGGGACCTGATCCTCGCCGAGGAGACCGGCGGCCGCTACCACCTGCAGCACACCTCGACCGCCCGCGGGCTCGAGCTAGTGCGCGCCGCGCGAGCTCGAGGCGTGGCGGCGAGTTGCGAAGTCTCGGCCCACCATCTGCTGTTGACCGACGAAGAGGTGGCCAAGAGCGGCATCTCCACGAACACCAAGATGAAGCCGCCGCTGCGCTCCGAGCAAGACCGCGAGGCCCTGGTGGCCGGCCTCGCCGACGGCTCGATCGAGGTGATCGCGAGCGACCATGCGCCGCACCACGCCGACGAGAAGGACCGCGACTACACCCAGGCCCCGTTCGGCATCGTGGGCCTGGAGACCACGCTGCCGCTGGTGCTGGACCGCCTGGTGCGCCCCGGCCTGGTGTCCCTCGGCCGGGTGATCGAGGCCCTGACCGTGGCCCCGGCCCGCGTGCTCGGCCTCGAGGCCGGCAGCCTGCGCCGCGGCAATATGGCGGACCTCACCCTGATCGACCTCGAGCGCGAGCTGGTGGTGGACCCCAGCCGGTTCCAGAGCAAGTCCCGCAACACCCCCTTCGCCGGCTGGAAGCTGCGCGGAGCCGCCGTAGCCACCTACCTCGCCGGCCGGCGAGTGGTGCTGTAGGCGGGGGCCGGGCTACACTGGGAGCCGACTCTAGGGAATTGTCGAGCCGTTGCGCGGCTCGAGGCTCGCCTACAGAAGGGGTAATCCGATGCTGATCGAGCGCTTGAGGGTAAGTGGCCTGCTCTCGTTCGGACCAGAAGGCATCGACCTCGAGCTCCAGCCTCTCAACGTCTTGATCGGCCCTAACGGCTCGGGCAAGTCGAACCTGCTCGAAGTGCTCGCCTTGCTCAAGGCGGCGCCCACCCACCTGCCCCAGCCCGTCAAGGAGATGGGGGGCGTGCGGGAATGGCTGTGGAAAGGCCCGGGCTCGCCGCGCCTCGCGACCCTGGAAGCCACCGTGCGGCAGGCCAAAGGGCCGTCGCTTCGTCACTACCTCGAAATAGCCGAGCACGCCGAGCGCTTCGAAGTGCTGGACGAGCGCATCGAGAATCGCGATCCCCAGCCGGGCTACTCGGAGCCGTACTTCTACTACAGGTTCCAGCAGGGCCACCCGGTGCTCAACGACCTCTCGAAGAAGGAACGGGGGCTGAAGCGCGAGAGCGTCAAGCCGGAGCAGTCCATCCTCTCGCAAGTGAGAGACCCGGAACGCTATCCAGTTCTCGCCTTTCTTCAAGAGCACTACGAGGCCATCCGGCTGTATCGCAATTGGTGGTTCGGGCCGGGAGCGCCCTTGAGGCGCGAGCAAAGCACCCATGGCCGGAGCGACCAGCTGAACGACGGTGGTGACAATCTGGCCCTGGTGCTGTCGAAGATCCGCCCCAGGGTCAAGCGCGAGCTGCTGGAGTCCCTGGCCCGGCTCTACGACGGGATCGAAGACGTTCATCTCACTATCGACGGCGGCAACGTTCTGCTCTTCCTGGCTGAGGCGAGCGGGCGGGAAATCCCGGCGACTCGACTCTCCGACGGCACCCTGCGTTACCTCTGCCTGTTGGCGATCCTGCTGCACCCCGAGCCTCCGCCCCTGGTGGCGATCGAAGAGCCGGAGCTCGGCCTCCATCCGGATGTAATCCCCTATATCGCTGAGCTTCTCGTCGGCGCCTCCACACGGACCCAGCTGGTGGTGACCACCCACTCTCGTCTGCTGATCGATGCCCTATCGGAGTCCTCTTCCTCGGTGGTGGTTTGTAGCCAGGAGAAGGGGCAGTCTCGTTTTGAACGGCTCGATAGCACCCGCCTGACGACGTGGCTCGAGAAGTACAGCCTAGGCGAGCTCTGGAGCATGGGCGAGGTGGGAGGCAATCGCTGGTGAGGGTGAAGCTCTACATCGAAGGCGGCGGCAAGGGAGAGCTCGCGGACGTCGAGTTCCGTGCCGGTTGGAACCATTTTTTCAAGGCTGCCGGCCTCGGCGGTCGAATGCCGAGAGTGGTTCGAGGCGGTAGTCGAGAGCGAGCCTTCGATCTTTTCGCCCGAGCGGTGCAGGAGGCCAACCCGGAGCAAGCCCCGGCCCTCCTCGTCGACAGCGAGAAGGCGGTGCGCCCGGGCCGAAGCCGCTGGCACCATCTCAAGGAACACGATGGCTGGACTCCACCTCACGGCTGCAAGGAAGAGCAGCTTCACCTGATGGTCCAGGTGATGGAGACCTGGTTCCTGGCCGACCGCGGCTGCCTACGATCGTATTTTGGGGCGGACCTCCGAGAGCGCCACCTTCCCGATTGGCCGGACCTCGAAGCAGTGGCTAAGAGCGAAGTCCTGGACGCCTTGGACCGGGCTACTGCCGCCTGCGGCGATCGAAAGTATGGGAAAGGCAGAACTTCCTTCGAGCTCCTCGAGCGCCTGAATCCTGCCGAGGTCGAGGCTCGGTGCCCCAGCGCGAGATCGCTCCTCGCCTTCCTCCGGGGGAGTTAGAAGTGGCTGCGGGTGGAGGTTCTGGCCCGAAGGGCCGGCTCTTGGTCCTGGCCGGCCTGGCCGCGCCACTAGCGTGGTTGCTGGTTTCCGGCGCGAGGGGGCGACCGGCTGAGCCCGCCGCGGCGGCACCAGGCACTCGGGCAGTCCTCCTCCGCCCCGCGCCGGGAGGCGACGTTTCGAGCCGGGAGGCGCTACGGGCGGAGCTCGAGCGGGCTCTGGTGGAGATGGCGGGGCGGGTTCCTGCTGCGCTTCCGACTTCGATCACGATCCAAGAGGTAGCGGACTACACGGCCCAGGCCGAGCTGACCGGCCGGGTGGGGGAGGCGGTGGCGGGTCCCGCGGGTGGGGCGGATCTGGTGCTGGTGGTTCACCCCGAGGACCTGCCTGGCTACCGTTTCGCGCTGGCCCGGCTGCTGGTGGATCGCCTGCCGGCGGGCCTCTCGCTGCCGCCACCGCTGCGGGATGGCGCGGCCTTGTGGCTTTCCCGGGACTGGTACGGCCGGCCGTTCTCCGCCTGGGTGCCGGACCTGGTGGCGGCGGATGCCCTGCCCGCGGCCTCGGAGCTGCTGGCTTCCGAGCCGCGAGGGGATAGCTCGGGCCTGGTGGCCACTCCGGTGGCGGCGGCGCTGGTGGGCATGGCCATGGACTAAGGCTGGGACGCACCCGTCAACGGGACATTCCGCACGAGTTAACGCGATGTCAACGGGCGTCCGCCGGACGGTCAGCCGGTTCTCGCCTGCACCCCGGCAGCCCATCCGGGGCGCAGGTGCGGCAGACTGTCAGGGCACGGATGTGCCAGGTGCTGCCGCACCGGACGATGGGCAAGGAGCGGTCGATGACGGGCTGGGACGAGCGCGAGGCAGGGCTTCCCGGCGACGACGCGTCGGCTGAGCAGCGCAAGGCGATCAAGCGCGCCGAGAAGGCCAAGGCGAAGGCCGCCAAGGCCGCCAAGAAGACCGAGAAAGCCGAGGCGAAGGCAGCCCGCAGGGCGATGAAGGAAGCGGCCAAGGTGGCGAAGAAGCTAGCCAAGGCCGAGGCGAGAGC
>CALMKX010000163.1 GCA_937867335.1 uncultured Acidobacteriota bacterium | reverse complement strand
TCGGCCGACTTCAAAGCTGTCAAAATCCTCGACGGCCCCGTGCGCATCTGGAAAGTAAGCCGGTAGCTCTTGGCTATTGGCGGCTAGCCCGTTGGCCCATCTTGCCGATACACGTTAAAATCAAAGGCATTCAAGCCATTCGCTTTGATAGCTAAAAGCTACTACCTAACGGCTAATACTTAATCGCTGCTCATGACTAATCGCCTTCTCAGCGCTCCGGTCCTGGCGGGCCTGAGCCTCTTCATCGGAATAGTGTTATGCGGGGTGGTGGGCGGCGGCTCCTGGGAGCCCGTGGCCGGCGCCTGCTGGTACCCGGTGGACCTCGAGCGGGCCCCGGGGCCTCTCGAGGTGTTCCGCCAGCGCCAGGGCCGGCGCGAGCTCGCCACCCTCGAGGTCACCGCCTACCCCTATCCCACCGAGAAGCTCACCCTGAAGGACGACCGCCACGTCAACCTCTCCCCGGCGGACCTCGCCCGGAGCCAGCGCGAGCAAGCCCTGGTCTCCAAGGTGCTGCGCCTGCTCACCCCGCTGCGCTTCGAGCTGCCGCTCGGCGCGCCGCTCTCGGCCCTGCCCCAGGCGGGCCGCTTCGGCTCTCGCCGCGTCTTCAACGGCCAGCCCCGCAGCCCCCATTCCGGGGCGGATTTCCGCGCCACCGTGGGCACCCCGGTCTTCGCCGCGGCCGACGGCAGGGTGGCTCTGGCGGGCGAGCATTTCTTCTCCGGCAACAGCGTCTTCCTCGACCACGGCGACGGCCTGATCAGCATGTCCTTTCATCTCTCGAAGATCAGCGTGGCCGAAGGCGCCGAGGTGAAGCGGGGCGAGAAGATCGGCGAGGTGGGGGCGACCGGCCGGGTCACCGGACCGCACCTGCACTTCGGCCTGCGCTGGCATGGCGCGCGGATCGACCCGATGCTGCTCCTGGGCCCGGTGGCCGAAGTACCCTCCCTGCCCAACTGAGGCTCAGGGGCCGGGCGGCGTGGCGCTGAGCCGGGCCAGAGCGGCGGCTGCGGCCCGCTGTTCCGCCTCCTTCTTGCTCGAACCCTGGCCGGTGCCGAAGACTTCGCCCTTGAGCACGCACTCCACCTGGAAGCGCTTCTGGTGGTCCGGCCCCTCGGCCGCCACCAGCTGGTAGCTCGGCCGCTCCCAGCCCCAGCCCTGCACCACCTCCTGGAGCCGCGTCTTGGCGTCGCCCCAGCGCAGCCACTCGGAGTCGCCGTAGGTCTGGTCCAGGAACCGGCGCACCACCTTGCGGGCCACCTCGGGGCCGCCGTCCAGCCACAGGGCGCCGAACACGGCTTCCAGCACGTCGGCCAACAGCGACGGCTTGCGCCGGCCGCCGGAGCGCTCCTCACCGATGCCCAGGCGGATCGCCTCGCCCAGGCCCAGGCTCTCGGCGTGCTCGGCCAGCGAGCGCTCGGAGACCAGCGCGCTTTTCAGCTTGGACAGGTCCCCTTCCGGCAGCTCCGGGTGCTCCTCGAACAGCCATTCGGCGGCCAGGGCGCCCAGCACGGCGTCGCCCAGGAACTCCAGCCGCTCGTAGTGGGCGCCCAGCTTGCGCTCGTTGGCCAGGGAGCGATGGGTGAGGGCGGTTTCCAGCAGCTCCGGTTTCTTGAAGCGGTAACCCAGTCTCTCTTCGATGGGTGTGGACTCTCGACGACTCCAAAGCATCGCCAGATCGTAACAGCATCGTCTGAAACCGAGCGCGCCAAACGGGTAGCGGGTTGCGGGAAGTCGCGACGGCCGCTAGCGCCGGCCGAAGCGGCGCTCGAGGTCCGCATCGCTCATCAGCAACACGATCGGCCTCCCATGCGGGCAAGCGAAAGGCTGCTCGGCGGCGAACAGCTCGGCCACCAGGGCTTCCATCTCCTGGGGCCGCAGGGGGTGGTGCATCTTCACCGCCCCTCGGCAGGCCAGGCTCGCCGCCAGGGCTTCGAGCAGGGCCCGCTGTAAGGCTGCCGGCGAATCCGCCTCGGCGAGCCCGGAGGCCGCGAGCGAGAGCACCAGCTTCTCCGCCTCCTCCGCCGAGAGCACCGCCGGAATCGCCGTCAGTGCCAGGGTGCCGCCGGAGAGCTCGGCGAGCGAGAACCCCAGCGGCTCGAGCTCGGCGGCATGGCCGGCCAGGCGCAGCCGCTCGGCCGGCGCCAGGTCGAGGAAGATCGGCGACAGCAGCGCCTGGCTCGCCGGCCGGGCGGCCGAGAGGGAGCGCCGAAGCCGCTCGTAGAGGATGCGCTCGTGGGCCACGTGCTGGTCCAGCAGGTAGAGGCCGTCCGCCCCCTCGAGCAGGATCAGCGTGCCCTTGTACTGGCCCAGCAGGCGGAACGGCCGCGGCTCCCCGCCCCGGCCGGAGAGCGGCACCGTAGACCGCGGCCGCTCGAGCCCGGGCGGATGTCGGCGGGCCGGTCGCCGTCCGCCGGCCGGTTCGACAGGAAGATGTGGTAGTTCTCGGTCGAGCCGATCCCGTCGATGATGTCGAGCCCGGTTCGGTCCTTCCAGGCATGCCAGATCGGCGCCGGCAGCGACTCGCCGGCCGAGACGCACAGCCGCAGGCTCGACAGGTCGTGCGCCGTCGTCAGATCGTCCAGGCTGAGCAGCATGCCGTAGCCCGTCGGCGCGTTGTACAGGATCGTCGGGCGGTGGCGGGCGATGACGTCCAGCACGAGGCGCGCGTCGCGCGGCGGCCCGGCGAACAGCGTGACGGACGCGCCGACGTACCACGGGAAGATGAGGTTGCCGCCCGTCCCGAACGTGAAGAACAGCTTGGCCGCGGCGAACGTGCGGTCATCCTCGCGCAGGCCGAGCGTGAGGAGCCCCCAGTTGTGCGCCGTGAGCGGCAGATCCTTGTGGGCGTGCAGGATCCCCTTGGCCTCGCCCGTCGTGCCGCTCGAGTAGTTCAGGCAGCAGAAGTCGTCCCGGTGCGTGGGGGCGGCCTCGCACGCGTCCGGCCATGGCGCGACGAACTCGGCGTACGAGACGTAGGACGGCCC
>CALMKX010000162.1 GCA_937867335.1 uncultured Acidobacteriota bacterium | reverse complement strand
GCCGCCTCTATCTGGATCTCACCGGGCGATTGCCTTCCAGCGCCGAAGTGCGTGCGTTTCTGGAAGACGCGAGTCCCGACAAGCGCGCCAATCTCCGCGAGACGCTTCTCTACTCCGAAGAGTTCACCGACAAGTGGACGATGTGGCTCGGCGACCTGTTGAAAAACACCTGGACCTCGACCAACGTTAACCGCCAGGCCAACGGGCGCAACGCGTTCTACCGTTGGATTCGCCAGGCGGTGTCGGACGACAAGTCGCTGCGCGACGTCGCTTATGAAGTCTTGTCCGCTCGCGGGAATAACTTCGAAGCGAACGGGGCGGCGTCGAACTTCATCGTCAGCGCGGCCTGCACGGCCTCGACGCACTTCAGCGGCGCGGGGAAGTTCTTCGACATGCCGCCCACCATGTTGCGGGCGAACTGGAAGTAGGCGTCGCCCTGCGGATGCTTGCAGGGCATGTTGCGCACCAGCGGCAGCGGACGGGTGTCGGCGACAGACCGGGCGAAGGCCAGCGCCTCTTCGGCCAGCGACTCCACGCTGGCCGCCATCCGGTCAAACAGCTTCTGGCCCGGCAGGCTGGCCAGCAGCTCGCTCTTCTGCGGCTCGCCACTGACGATCATGTTCAGCGCGACCTCGACGCCCAGCACGCGAGGCAGCCGCTGCGTGCCGCCGGCCCCGGGGATCAGTCCCAGCTTCACTTCCGGCAGCGCGACGTTGCAGCCGGGTGCGGCGATCCGGTAGTGGCAGCCCAGCGCGAGCTCCAGGCCGGCCGAGCGTGGTTGCCGGGCTCCCCCCTCGGCCGGCGGGGTGGCCTCGAGAGCCCTCGCGAGCTCCGCCTCGAAGCTCGCCTGGCGCTCGACCACGGTCGGCAGCCAGCTCGGCTCGGGCTCCCCGCCCCGTGAAGCCGCTTCGGCAAAAGCGCTGCCCAGATGGAGAACGTCGTGGAAGGCTGCCAGCAGATTGGCGAGCCCCGGCTCCCGCTGGGCCTTCTCGAGGCTCGCCACGCCTACCCCCGGGCCGGCGAGGCGATGGGCGAGCTCGGCCCAGCTGCCATCGGCATCTTCGGTCAGGGCCTGGAAGTCCATGAAGACGTGGCATTGGTAGCCGCCCAGGGTGAGCGGCAGGCCCTCCTCGCGCAGCCGAGAGACCTCGAACAGGTGCTCGAAGCCGGTGCCCGTGTCCTGGCAGCGCAGGTAGAGGGGCCAGCGGCCCGCCGCGTCCGGCTCCGCCCAGCCCAGGGCTTCGGCGAGGGTCTGGCGTTGCTCCAGGCGCTCTCCACTCTCGGTCGGCCGCGGGAACAGTACCGTGCGGCGAAGGCGACCCTGGGTCTGCCCGGGTCGGTTGTGGAAGACCACCAGCGCTCGCTCCTCGCCGACCTGGTTCGAGAAGGCGATCACGTCCTCGTCCACGGTGCCGTCGGCCCGCTCGAAGTCGAAGAGCCGGAACCGGCTGGCGCTGGCGAAGAGACGCCGGCGAGCGAGCAGGGGGACGAGATGCCGGCTGTGCCGCGCCGCCAGCCAGGGGCTCGGCTTCTCCGCCACGTAGGAGCGCCGGTACTCCATGCCGTAGCGCTCGGCGAAGCCCTCCACCTGGCCATGGCCGAACATCGGTAGGCCGGGCAGGGTGGCCATCAGGGTCGCCACCCCGAAGTACTTGTCGCCGGTGCCGAACTGGTCCACCGCCGTGCGCTCGTCCGGGTTGGACATGAAGTTGACGTAGCGCTGCAGGATGCCAGCATCCACCGTGAGGATGCTGCGCACCAGCCGGCGGAAGTCGCGGTTGCGCTCGTCGCGCATCATCACCATGAAGGCGCTGTTGTACACCCGATGCATGCCGAGGGTGCGGACGAAGTAGTTCTCCATCAGCCAGAAGGCCTCGGCCAGCAGCAACGTGTCCGGGGCCTCCAGGGCAGCTCGGTCGACCAGCTCGCGCCAGAACTCGACGGGGAAAAGGGCGTCGAATTCGGCTTCCCCGAGGCCATGCTCCGAGCGCGAGGGGATGTCCCCACCGTGGCCGGGAGGTGGGTACCACAGGCGCCGGAAGTGGCGGCGGGCGAGGGTCATGGCGGCATCGAAACGGATCACCGGAAAGCGCTTCGCCACGCCCAGGATCAGCTCGAGCATGGCCTCTCGTACCTCGGCCTTCAGGTAGTCGAGCTGCGCGGTGTCGTTCCAGGGCGTCACGGTGCCGTCGTTGCCGTGGTAGAGGTAGGCCTTCTCGCCGCTCTCCCGGTCCACGCGCAGGAAGACCACCGCGGCGTCGCTCTGGTCGTAGTAGTGGTCCTCGAGGTAGAGCCCCAGCTTTTCGGGCTCTGGAGAGAGGTCCGGACCGGTGAAGCGGTACACCCGGAAGGGCGGCTCCGGCAGCTGGATGAAGCGCTCCGGGTGGGCGAGCACCCACTCCGAGTCGATCCCGAAGTGGTTGGGCACCATGTCGCAGGCCAGGCGGATGCCGCGCTGGCGGGCGCGACGGGCCAAGCCCTCGAGAGCCTCCTCACCGCCCAGCTCCTCGGCCACCTGGTAGGCATCGATGGCGTAGGCCGACGGCGCCGCCTCGGGGTTGCCGGTCGCCTGCTTGATCTGCGCCGAGGCCCGGCTGCGCTGCCAGAGGCCGATCAGCCACAGGCCAGTGAAGCCCCGGGAGGCGAGCAAGTCGAGTTCGCGGTCTGGTATCTGATCCAGCCGCTCGATCGGCCGGCCGTACTCCTCCGTCAGTTGGTGGAGCCAGACCAGCGTGTTCTTGGCGATCAGCACCAGCTCGGGCATCCAGCTGCGATCCGGCGTGAAGCTCGCCTCGCCTTCGATCGCCGGCAGCTCCTCGGGGACCTCGAGCGGGGCCGGGCCCGGGGGAAAGACCGGCCGCTCCTCCTCGCGCAGGAAGTCGAGAGCCCGCAGGGTGCGCTCCACCCCGGGCTCGGTGGGAACCTCGGGCGGGGATTCGAGCTCCGGCTCCAGCCGCTTGCGCAGCTGCTCGAGCTGCGCCGAGAGCGAGAACGGCTCGGCGCGGACGGGCTCCTGGAGCACGGTGTAGAGATCCGCCGGTTCGGCCGGCTCGTCCTCGAGGGCCGGAAAGGCCGGCCGGGTGGCGAGATAGCGCTCGAGCTCGTTCACCAGCTCGGGATAGGCCGTGTCGCGGCGGAGAGAGCCATCGTCGAAGAGCTCCCGAAGCGACGCCGCGGCCGGGGTGGCATTGGCCTGCCAGAGCACCAGGAGCTCCTCGAGCAGCAGCTCCCGGTTCGGCCGGCCGTCCCGCTCGCCTTCGAGGAACTCCGCCGCCGAAAGCTCCCCGCTGTACACCTCCGGAGGCGGGAACTCCTCGACGAAGCGCCGCAGCGTGGTCTCGAGCCGAGCGGGCCCCAGCCGGGCCTCGAGCCACTCGAAGGCCTCGGCGAGCACTTCCGGATCCACCTCGCGGCGGAAGCGGTCGATCACCGCGTGGATCAGCTCGTGAAGGAGCCCCACGGCGAACAGGCGCCCCGGGGTGATGCTCGCAGCGAGGGCCGGATCCGGGCCCGAGAGCCGCTCGGCCAACCGCTCGGCCAACCGGCGAGCCTCCGCGACATCGGCGAAGATCACCTGGGAGCCATAGCCGAAGGGCGAGCTCTCCACCCCGAAGCGCTCCCGGGCACGCCGGGACAGCAGCAGATGGCAGGGCGTCCCGGCCGGCGGAGACGTTAGCCGAATAAGCAGGCGGTAGGGTGAGTGGGCAGGCATCGAAACCTGCTGAGAACACTATCAGGGTTCGCTCGGGAGGGTCCGATGTAGGGCAGGCCGTCGAGAGTATTCTCGCGTCAGCCAGTGCGGAAGACCCAGCCCTGCTCGCGGATCAGCTCGAGAATCGTGATGCAACGAATTCCCATCGCCTCACAGACATCGGGAATGTGGGGGCGATCCGGGCTGTTATTCCGCCTTTCGTTGGAAACCACAGTCGCCTCGTTCGAGATGGCCAGAGCGATGACGAAAGGATCTGCACCAGACCGGCTCTTTCGAGTGTCCACCAACTTCGGAAACCGCCTGAGTATTGACTGGACGACTAGCTGGATCTCCTCGTCGAGCTGAACGAAAAGCTCACTCTGCTCGCCGGCCCACTGGAACACATCGTCGTCCTGCCGCTTGAGCTCGTAATACACCTCTTCAGTCGCCCGCAGATGCCCAGAGCGAATGAGTTGCTCAAGTTGACGCCAAAGCGAAGGGAAAACGTCAAGCGGATACGATCTTCGCCAAGCTTCGAGCAAGGCACTTGTATCAAGGCTATACTTGAGCCTCAAGCCGCCGCCTCGCTCCTGCTCTGAAGAGCCATCTCGATCTTATCAAGATGTTGCAAGCCAACGTCCAGGAACTCCGCAACGTCGCTGGCAGTTATCTCGTCCTGGTAGTAGCTCGCCAGCACCGTGCGAGCGAAGCGGTCCCCAGCTCGACTCAAGGCCATCCGGAACGGCGGAGCAAACCCACCGGCCTCGCGCCCCTCTTGGCTGCGGAACCGCTCTAGGTACTGAAGTCGCTTACTAGCATAGAAATGTTCAGTCGTGCGCCCGAGGGCCAAGAGCCGGCGAAGGATCACCTCTTGACTCACTCCGAATCGACCAGAGAGAGACTCGATCTCGCTATCGTGCCACTCAAAACTCGCCTGCCTTCTCACCAGCGGCTCGGCCAAGAGAGCGTCCGCTGGAACGAGCGCAGCCCCAGCAACGGCGTTACAGAAAGCCTCTACTTTGAGATCCTCACCAGCCCTCGCAGAGCGATCATTCAGGTCGCAAAGACCTCCAGTCCGCAGCAGGATGTGGGTAAGTTCGTGGAGTAGCGAGAAGCAGCGCGCACGGGGGCTGTCTTTAATATTGACAACGATAGCCGGCAACGGCAACTCACTGACCGAGAACGCACGCGCCTCGGAGGGCTCCACACCCGACATCTGAAAGACAAGAGAGTGATAGTTTTCGATCGCCGTTCGCCAATAGTTGAAGGGGCCATAGGGGTGGCGTAGTCGAAACTGCTCTCCGAGGGTGACCCCAAGCTCAGCTCGAATGCTCTCTGAGAGTTTCTCAGGGTCGTTGGCAAGGTCCGCTCGGAGAGCGAAGCGAGGAGCCCGGCCGTAGAGCCTCTGATGAAGCTCAAGTGCGATCTCACGGCGGTCCTGGGCCCATCTGATCTCGAAGGCTAGCTCTGGGCTCAAACCACCTGCGACCTCTCCCGGCAACCGCCGGAAATCGTGCATCGCCTGAAAATCCTTGGGCGGCCGGGGGAGATAGAAGACGGCAATTGGCCGGCGGTAGACTCGGGCGATCTTCCGGAGCTGCTTGACTGTTGGCCTCTGGGCTCCCCCTTCCCAGGCGGAAAGGCGCTCAGGGCTGACCTGAAGCTTCTTTGCCGCTGCCTCCAGATCCAGGCCGGTCGACTCCCGCCCCCAAACGAGGAGTGCGGGCTTCACTAGAGCTTCGACTCGAGTTGCCATCTCCGTTGCGCTCCATAGCACTATACCAGCCGCCTCCAGCCGAGTTCATGCAGCGTTGCCGTCTTCTTCGTAGATCCTCGCGACCTTCTCATTCCCGAACCCTCGCTTCTGTCGTCCCGCCCAAATCCCGTAGGATCACCCTTCTAGGTAACGGTGCCGGAGCTGGCGCCGTGGAGGTTTGGATGGAGCCCCTGCGCATCGGGCTGGTCGGCTTCGGCCGGCTGGGCCGCAACCTGTTTCGGATCCTCGCCGACCAGCCGGACCTCGAGCTGGTGGCCATCAGCGACAAGATCGACCTCGCCTCGCTCACTTACCTGCTGCGCTTCGACACCCTGCTCGGCCGCTTCCCCCGGCCGATCCATCCCGGAGACGGCTTCCTCGACGTGGACGGCCGCCGCCTGCGGGTGCTCCCCGGCGGCGAGCCGGCGAGCCTTCCCTGGCGGGAGCTGGGGGTGGACGTGGTGGTGGAGGAAGGCAAGGCCGGCCGCACCCGGGCCGAGTTCGCGGGTCACCTCGAGGCCGGTGCCCGGCGGGTGATCGTCTGCGTGCCCACCAGCGGTCGAGTGGACCTGACGGTGGTGCGCGGCGTCAACGACGAGCAGCTCCAGGCCGCGCATCGCATCGTCTCGCCGGGCTCCAGCTCGGCCCAGGCCGCCGCCCCCGTGCTCAAGGTGCTCTCGGACGCCTTCGGGCTCGAACGGGCCTTCCTCACCACGGTCCACGCCTACAGCGATCAGCAGCGCCTGGCCGATGTGCCGGCCGACGACTACCGGCGCGGCCGGGCCGCGGCCGAGAACATCGTTCCCCAGCCCACCAACGCCGCGGAAGTGCTGGTGGAGCTGCTGCCCGAGCTCGCGGGCAAGCTCCACGCCCTGTCCTTGAACGTGCCGCTCGCCAACGGCTCGGTGGTGGATCTGGTGTCCTGGCATTCGAAGGAGGTGAGCCGCGAGGCGATCAACCAGGCCCTGGCGGACGCCGCCGCGAAGCCGCGCTACCACGGCGTGCTGGCCTACGAGTCCGAGCCGATCGTCTCGAGCGACGTGCTGAGGAGCTCCTACTCCTCCAACTTCGACTCTCTGGCCACCATGACGCTTGCCGGGCGTGTTGCCAAGACTCTCGCCTGGTTCGACAACGGCTGGGGCTACGCACACCGTGTGCTGGAGCTCGCGCGGCGACTGCGCCAGCTCGACGAGGAGGCACCTCGATGAAGACCCGTGTCGGCATCAACGGTTTCGGCCGCATCGGCCGCAGCGTGCTCCGCATCCTGGTGCAGCGGGACGACCTCGAAGTGGTGGCGATCAACGACCTCTTCGACAATCGCCAGCTCGCCTACCTGCTCCGCCACGACACCGTGATGGGGCCCTTCGAAGGCACGGTCGAGGCCGACGAGGAGACGATGACCGTCAACGGCCATCGGATCGCGATGACCGACGCCAGGAGCCCGGCCGAGATTCCCTGGGGCGAGCTCGGCGTGGAGCTGGTGGTGGAGGCCACCGGTGTGTTCCGCTCGCGGGAGAAGCTGGCGGGGCATCTCCAGGGGGGAGCGCAGAAGGTGCTGCTCACGGTGCCGCCGGACGACGACCTCGATGCCATGATCGTGATGGGCGTCAACGAGGAACTGCTCTCCCCGGCGCACCAGCTGGTCTCCAACGCCTCCTGCACCACCAACTGCCTGGCACCGATCGCCAGGATCCTCGACGAGGCCTTCGGCATCGAAGAGGGCTTCGTCACCACAGTGCACGCCTACACCAACGACCAGCGGCTGGCCGACGCTCCCCACAAGGACTTCCGTCGCTCCCGCGCCGCCGCCGAGAACATCATCCCCACCACCACCGGCGCAGCCCGGGCCGTGGGCAAGGTGCTGCCGAACCTCAAGGGCAAGCTCGACGGCCTGGCGATCCGGGTTCCGGTGCCGGACGGCTCCACCGTCGACCTCGCCTGCCGCCTGCGCAGCCGGCCCAGCCGAGAGGAGATCAACGCCGCCGTGGCCACAGCGGCGCGTGGGCCGATGGAGCGGGTGGTGGAGTACAGCGAGGAAGCCCTGGTGTCGAGCGACATCGTGGGCAATCCCCATTCCTCGATCTTCGACTCTCTCTCGACCGCCACTCTGGGGGATGGTTACGCCAAGGTCTTGGCCTGGTACGACAACGAGTGGGGGTACTCGAATCGGGTGGTGGACCTGCTCGCCCTGCTCGCGGCCGGCAGCTAGGCGCGAGGGGCGGGCCCCAACCAGCCTGTCGATTCGCTCACGGGTTGTGCTAAAAAGCAGAGCCCCCGAGTTCTCCCGGCGGAGTTCCCCCTCGAAGGAGTTTCCATGCCTGTGTCCCGAACTTGTCCCCAGCTTCACTGCCTGCCGGTGGCGGACATCGAGCTGCCCCGACCGGTGGAGAAGCTGTACGACCTCGCCTACAACTTCTGGTGGTCCTGGAACCAGCAGGCGAGGGCTCTTTTCGGCGAGATCGACCGCTGGCGCTGGGAGTACTACAAGAACCCGGTTCAGTTGCTGATCAACATCGAGCCCACCCACTGGGACGCCCTGCTCGAGAGCGAGACCTTCATGGCCACCTACGCCGGGGTGGTCCGCGAGTTCGAGAGCTACGTCGACCCGGCCGCTGCCACCTGGTTCAGCCAGCGCTTCCCCGACTTCAACGCCGGCCCGGTGGCCTATTTCTCGATGGAGTTCGGGCTCCATCAGTCGCTCGCGGTGTACTCGGGAGGCCTCGGCGTCCTGGCCGGGGACCACGCCAAGAGCGCTTCCGACCTCGGTCTGCCGTTCGTCGCCGTGGGCCTGCTCTACCGCCACGGCTACTTCCGCCAGACGGTGGACTCGGACGGTCGCCAGCAGCACACCTATCCGGACTACGACTTCACCCGCCTGCCGCTCAGGCCGGCCGCCAACCGCATGGGCCGGCCGGTGGTGGTCTCGGTGCCCTTGCCCGGCCGCGACGTGCACGCGCGGGTGTGGGTGGCCGAGGTGGGACGCGTGCCGCTCCTGCTGCTGGACACGGACATCCAGCAGAACGACCCGGCCGACCGCCCCATTACCGGCCAGCTCTACGTTTCAGGCCGCGAGATGCGGCTGGTACAGGAGCTGATCTTGGGCGTGGGCGGTGCTCGGGCCCTCGCCGCCCTCGGCGTCGAGCCCTCGGTGTGGCACCTGAACGAAGGCCACTGCGCTTTTCTGCAGTTCGAGCGCCTGCGAGTCGCGATCGAGGAGGGCGGAGTGCGGGGGGACGAGGCCCGGGCGCAGATCACCTCGAGTTCCGTCTTTACCACCCACACTCCCGTCCCCGCGGGTAACGAGACCTTCGAAACCGAGCTGGTTCGCAGGTACCTCGGCCCCTGGACCATGGGCACCGGGCTCACTGCCGAAGAGCTCCTGGCCATGGGCGATGCCTCCGTGGCGACCGCCGAGGAGAACTTCAACCTCACCGCTCTCGCCCTGTCCACCTGCCGTTCGGCCAACGCCGTGAGCCAGCTCAACGCCGAGGTGACCAACCGCATGTGGGGCCCCCTCCTGGCCGAGCTACCGGCCGGGCCGGAGCGCATCTTCGGCATCACCAACGGCATCCACAGCCCTTCCTGGGTGGGCCGCGAGATCCGCAAGCTCCAGCTTTCCTGGCTGGGTCCGAAGTGGACCGAGCTGCTGCTGTCCGAAGAAGCCTGGCAGGCCCTGAACGAGATTCCGGGTGCCGAGCTCTGGCAGGCCCATCAGGCCCAGAAGCGCCGTCTCGGCCGCTTCGTGCGCAGCCGTTGCCGAGAGCAGTTCGCCCGCCACGGCCGGTCGCCGGAGGAGCTTCGCCTCGTCGAGCGGCTCTTCGACGACGAAGCCCTGACCATCGGCTTCGCTCGCCGCTTCGCCACCTACAAACGGGCCAACCTCATCCTCTCGGACCTCGACCGCGTGCGCGAGCTGGTGGTGGACCCGGATCGCCCGCTGCAGATCGTCTTCGCCGGCAAGGCCCACCCTGCCGATCGCAAGGGGCAGGAGCTGATCCAGCAGATCTTCTCGCTCTCCCAGGCTGGAGAGTTCCAGGGTCGGATCGTCTTCCTCGAGGACTACGACATGCTGGCCGGCCGCCGCCTGGTGCAGGGAGTGGACATCTGGCTCAACACGCCGCGCCGCCCGATGGAGGCGAGCGGCACCAGCGGCCAGAAGGCGGCCTTGAACGGGGCGCTCAACGTGAGCATCCTCGACGGCTGGTGGCCGGAGGCCTACGACGGCGAGAACGGCTGGGCGATCGGCGACGGACCGGACGCCGAGGAGCTCGGCAAGGGCAACGGCCACAGCGACGAGGACACCAGCGAGGCGGATCAGCTCGATGCCGACGCCCTCTACACCTTGATCGAAGACGAAGTGCTGCCCGCCTTCTACGAGCGCGACGAGAACGGCCTGCCGCTGGCCTGGCTGGCGCGCATGAAGCGGGCGATGGTCACCATCACGCCGCGCTTCTCGAGCGCCCGCATGGTGAGGGACTACATCGAGAAAGCCTACTTCCCCTAGGGGCCGGGCGGCTATAATTCAAAGGCCCCTAAGCCGGGCAGCGAACCTCCCCTTCGAGACCCAAGCCCTTTGCGCAGACGACCCCTCCTGAGCGCTGCCCTCGCCCTGAGCCTCGTGCTGACTTCTCCGGGGCCGGGCTTCGCTCGCTCGGCCGGCTCCGTCCGCAAGCCCCAGCGCTCTGCCGCAGCCCAGCCAGCCGCCTCCTTGCCCGAGGCGCTCTCGCAGCAAGTCGCGATCTCCCGGCGTGGCATCCCCTCGCTCGCGGTGGCGGTCGCCGAGGTGGCGACCGGCCAGGAGGTCTTCGGCTACCAGGCGGATCAACCCCGCATCCTCGCCTCGAACACCAAGCTGCTGACCACCGCCGCCGCGGTCGACCTCCTGGGCGACGGCTTCGAGTTCCGCACTCCGCTCTTGGCGAGCGGCACCATCAGCGACGGCGTGCTCGCCGGGGACCTGGCGGTGGTGGGCAGCGGGGACCCCAACATCTCCGGCCGCCTCTACGACGGCGACTCCTACGCCGTTTTCCGCACCTGGGCCCAGGCCCTCAGGGCCCGGGGCATCTCGCGGGTGACCGGCGACCTCTACCTGGTCAACGGCCTTTTCGAGCCCACGCACATCCACCCGGACTGGCCCCGGGACCAGCTCGGTCGCTGGTACGAAGCGCCGGTGGACGCCCTCTCCTTCTCGGACAACTGCATCCTGGTGCGGGTGAGCCCCGGCAACGGGCCGGGCCTGCCCGGGCGGATCGAGCTGGTGCCAGACCTGAAGATCTACCGCGTGGTGAGCAACGTGGTGACCACCGAGTCCCGGCGCCGGCACTCTCTGATCGTCTACCGGGAGCCGGAGAGCCGGGAGATCCGCGTCAGCGGGGAGGTCTGGGCCCGCTCGGGGCCCTTCGAGGCCTGGGTGACCGTGCCCGAACCGGTGGACTACTTCGGAGCCGCCCTGAGGGCAGCGCTCGAGGAAGAGGGGATCACCATCGCCGGTCGCTCGGCGGTGGCCGAGAAGCTCCCCGAGGGCAGCTGGGAAACCCTCGCCGAGCACCGCAGCGACCTCGCCACCACCCTGAGCGTCACCAACCACCGCAGCCAGAACTTCTACGCCGAGAGCCTGCTCAAGGTGCTGGGAGCACGGACCCACGGCGAAGGCAGCTGGCCGGCCGGAGTGCAGGCTGTGCGCGAGTTCTTGGCCCGTCAGGGCGTGGGTGACGGCGTGCAGCTCGCGGACGGCTCTGGCATGAGCCGCAACAACCGTGCTACGCCGCGCGAGATGACCCAGCTGCTGCGGGCCATGTACCTGCATCCGGCGGGAGCCACCTTCGTGCGCTCCCTGCCGAGTTCGGGCTGCGCCGAGCCAGGCTGGCGCTATCGGTTGGCCCAACCGCCCTACCGGGGCAACGTTCTGGCCAAGACCGGCACGCTGTCGGACGTCTCCACTCTCTCCGGCTACGCCAAGGCCCGCTCCGGCAAGCTCTACGCCTTCTCCATCCTGGCCAACAACACGGCCGTCTGGCGGGCCCGCACGGTGCAGGACGCCATCCTCCGCCAGCTGATCGATCACGGCTAGGCGAGCTCCACCGCCCACCGCCTCCACGGAGTCGTCGCTCGTCGTGTCTAGCCATCACTCGCACACCGGCACCGGGCCCGCGATTCGCCACAAGGACCCTTCGGCGCACGATTACCGCCGCCTGATGAAGAAGGTGGAGCACTTCGTGGAGGCGATCGAAAGCGCCGACGACCTCTCCACCCGCATCCACCAGGCCGCCGGGGCGATCGTCAAGGCCTTCCGCGACGAACTCGGTCTCACCGGCGGGCGGCTCTACCAGCGAGCAGGGGCCGACTACGAGCTCAAGGCCACTTTCCCGGAGGCGAAGCCGCTCGCCAGCCTGCGGGTTCCGCGCACCTACCGCCCGATCGAGCGGGTGCTGGAAGAGGGCGCGCTCTACATGGAGGCGGACGACCCCGCCCTGGACCGCCAGCTCGAGGAGCTGATCGGCGCCCGCCAGTTCGCCGTCGTCGAAGTGGCGGACGAAGAGTACCTGCTCGCTTTCGACGTCGCCCAGGGGGCCGACCACGAAACGGTGGTCTTCTCCCTCGGCATCCTGCGCCACGCGATCAACCAGAAGATCGCCCTCGAGCGTGTGGCCGGTATGTACGACCAGGCACGGCGGATCCAGACTTCGATCCTCCCCCGCCGGGCGCCGGCCTACGGCAACTACGACATCGCCGGCAGAAGCGAGCCCATGGAGAACGTGGGCGGGGATTTCTACGACTTCATCTCGATCACCGACAAGATCCTCGGCGTGGCGATCGCCGACGTCTCCGGCCATGGCCTCCCCGCCGCGCTCCAGGTGCGCGACATCTACACCGGCCTGCGTATGGGCATGGCCCGGGACTTCAAGATCGTCCGCACCGTCGAGCGGCTGAACCACATCATCCACGGCAGCACCTTGACCAGCCGCTTCGTGTCGATGTTCTACGGCGAGCTCGAGCTGCATGGGCTGTTCATCTACGTCAACGCCGGGCATCCGCCGCCCTTCCGGCTGCGCGCGGCCGACGGCGGCTACGACCTGCTCGAGCGGGGTGGCGCCGTGCTCGGCCCCTTGCCGGACGCTTCCTACGAGCGCGGCTTCGTCACCCTGGCCCCGGGGGACGTGATCGTGCTCTACACCGACGGCATCGTCGAAACGCTCGGCGCGGAGCCTGGCGGCCCGGAGCAGGAGTTCGGCCTCGAGCGCCTGGTGGCTTGCGTGCGCGAAGCCAAGAGCCGTCCCGCCGGCGACATCGTACGGGCCGTCTTCGCCGGGGTCGAGAGCTTCGCCGGCGACCGACCTGTGGCCGACGATCGCACCGTGGTGGTGGTGCGCTACCCGGCCGATTCGCCCTGACACCCCAACGGAGTCCCGCAATGAGCCAGCTTCGCAACTACCCTCTCGAGCTTCGCCCCTACCACTTCGACTATCTCGCCCAGATGGCCCGCAAATACGACCTCCCGGACGAGGGCAAGGCCCTGCGTTGCCTGATCAACTTCGCGATCGAAGAGAGCGGGCGCGAGAAGGAGATTTTCGAGGAGATCCGCTGCCGGGATTGCTAGAAGCCCACCCGACGCATCACTGAGCGGGGCAAGTGGCGGATCACCAACATCACCCAGCGCCAGGGCCAGGGTGCGTAGACCACCGGCCGGGCGCGATCCAGCGCACGGAGCATCGCCGCCGCCACGGCCTCGGGCTCGCCGGCGAAGGGGGGCACCGGCAGGCCCGCCGTCATGCCGGTCTTGACGAAGCCGGGCTTGACGCAGACCACCTTCAAGCCCTGGCCGTGGTAGCGATGGTCCAGACCCTCGAGATAGCGCGTGAGGCCCGCCTTGGCGGCGCCGTAGAGCACCACCGGCTTCCTCCCCCGCTCGCCGGCCACCGAGCTCGCCACGCAGAGCGTGCCGCCACCCGCTTTGAGCAGCCTCTTTCGCGCCTCCTCGCAGAACAGCACGGTATGGGCGAAATCCACCGTGAGCACCCGGCGGGCGAGCTCGGTATCCGCCTCGAGCGCGTCCTGAGTGGCGAAGAGCCCGGCTGTCACCACCACCGCCTCGAGGCCGCCCAGGGCCTGCTCGGCCGCGTCCAGGGCCGGGGCGAAGGTGCCTGGCTGCTCGAGGTCGAGAGATGCGACGCCGGCCACCGCCTCCCCGCGGCCGGCGCGCAGGCGCAAATCCTCGGCGCTGCGCTCGAGGTCCTCGGGGTCTCGGCCGAGCAAGAACAGCCGATCCCCCCGCTCCGCCATGAGCCGAGCCAGAGCCCGGCCGATCCCCTTGGTTGCGCCGAGAAAAGCCACTTTCATCGCGGAAAGTCCTCCCTGTGGAGTATCCCTCAACCGGAGCCTGCCGATGGGTGGCGGGCAGCCGCTCTTTTCGCTTTCGCGCTCGCTCTGGGCCGATCGCCTCAGCGCATCAGTCGCTCGTACTGGGCGCTTCTCAGGCGATCTTCCGGGTCGTAGCGCCGCTTCACCTCGAGGAAGGCGAGCAGGCGGTGGGCTTCCATGGCCTGGAAATGCTCGCGCCGGGTGAGGGTGTCCTTGGTCAGGTAGATGCGACCGCCCCGCTCGATCACGCGGCCGTTCAGCCGGTCCACGAGCGCCTGGGTGCCCGGGCCCATGGGCAGGTCGACGGCGATCGAGACACCGGGGCGGGGGAAGGAGAGGAGCCCCTCTCCCTCGGGCCCGCAGTCCTTGATCACGGCCAGGAAGGAACCCGCGCCACTGGCAGCAAGTTCGGCGAGAACCTGCCGCGTGGCCCCGGGCCGCTCCCCCTCGGGCAGCACACACTGGTACTGGGTGAAGCCGCGGCGGCCGTAGAGACGGTTCCAGCCCAGGATGGCGTCCAGGGGGAAGAAGAAGGCTTCCGGATGGACGAGGCCCGGCCGCGGCCGGCGCCGGTGTCGAAGGTAGTAGAGCCGGTTGAACGCAGAAACCGAAAGAGTGGAAAGCGCCCACTCGGGCAGGTAGAAGGGCAGGCTTCGCCGCCGCAGGGGCTGCGGCAGCTGCCGGGGCGCCTCGCCGGGCTCGGCCCAACGCCCGCGGAAGAGCACGCCACGGCCGAGCGCCCGCCCGGAGGCCAGGGTGTCGAGCCAGCCCACCGTGAACGGCCAGCGCGTGGCGGACTCGCGCAGGGCCGCCACCATGCCATCGAGGTCGCCGAGACGCAGGCTCTCGCCCCAGATCCAGGGCGACGGCGAGCGCTCGAGCTCGAGCTCCACTTCGAGGATGTGGCCCGTAAGGCCCATCCCGCCGAGTGTGGCCCTGAATAGATCCGAGTTCTCCTCGCGCGAGCAGGTGATCAGGCGATCATCGGCCAGGCGCAGGAGCAGGCTGCGCACGTGCCTGCCGAAGGTTCCGTCCCGATGGTGGCTCTTGCCGTGGACGTCCGAGGCCACCATGCCCCCGAGCGTGACGTACTGCGTGCCCGGAACCGAAGGCACCCAGAAGCCACGGGCCACGGCCCACCGCAGAACCTCCACCAGGGAGAGCCCGGCTTCGGCGAGCAGCAGGCCGGTTTCGGGGTCGAAAGCGAGCAAGCGATCCGCGAGGCGCGTGCTCACTACCTTCTCGACGCCCTGGCCGGGGAGCGAGGAATCACCGTAGGAGCGGCCCAGCCCCCGGCTGAGCCCGGCACCCCGGCTGAGAGCGGGCAGGTCCTCGCCCACGTGCTCTCGCCCCGGCACCGAAGCGCCACCCCATCCGGCGAGAGTGGGGGTTCTCATAGGCGGGCTCAGTGAGCGGCGAGCGCCTCGGCGTGCGCTCCCCAGAGGCGCAGGGGACGGGGCGGAGCGATCAGCCCCAGCCGGGCGGCTCGCCGGTAGTAGGCGTCGAGGGCTGCGAGCTCGTCGGGCCCGAGCGAATAGGAGAGGTACTCGGTGAGGTAGCGCTCCACTTCGTCTCGAGGCAGATCGAGCTCTTTCGCCGCGGACGCGACCAGCTCCGGCATCGCCTCGAGGCCGCGACGCAGGCTGTCTTCGAAATAGAGGGCCAGATCCGGCAGCTCGACTCCCGGGCGGACCGCCCAGAGGGCGAACACCGCCGGCAAGCCGGTGAGGGCCCGCCATTCGGCCGCGAGATCGAGGATCTGGTAGCGCTCGCGATCCACCGACAGGGCCGGGTCTCCGATCACCAGCGCCGCGTCGGCCACTTCGAGCATCTCCTCCACACGCGGGCGAGCCTCCCGATAGGTGGGGGCAAGGCCCCAGCGATCCGCGAAGAGGATCTTCACCAGCGCCGCCGAGGTGCGGCTGTTCTCGTCGAGGGCTACCTCTCGCACCTCGGCGAGGGGCTTCTTGAGCACCAAGAGCACGCTGCGCACTTCATGGGTGGCGGCCACGCACAGGCCCGGCAGGACGGAGAGATCCGGGATCCGCTGCACCTCGATCGCGGGAATCAGCCCGATGTCGAGCTCGCCGGCGGCCAGGCGCCGCGCCACTTCCGCGGGAGGGTAGAGACTCGCCTCGAAGAGATCCCGGTAACGGCCCTCGAGAAAGCCCCAGGCCAGGGGACGGCTGTTCAAGAAAGCCACGATGCCGACGCGAAGCTTGCCCACGGCTCCTCCCGGCTACTTGGACATCGCGCTCAGGAACTCCATGTTGGACTTGGTCTTCGAGAGCTTGTCCAGGAGCAGCTCCATGGATTCCACGGTGGAGAGCGGGTTCAAGACCTTGCGCAGCACCCAGATGCGGCGCAGCTCGTCGCTCGGGATCAGCAGCTCTTCCTTGCGGGTGCCGGACTTGTTGATGTCGATCGCCGGGAAGACGCGCTTGTCCACCAGCTTGCGGTCCAGGTGGATCTCGCAGTTGCCGGTGCCCTTGAACTCTTCGAAGATCACGTCGTCCATGCGGCTGCCGGTGTCGACCAGGGCGGTGGCGATGATGGTCAAGCTGCCACCCTCTTCCACGTTGCGGGCGGCGCCGAAGAAGCGCTTGGGGCGATGGAGGGCGTTGGCGTCGATACCGCCGGAGAGCACCTTGCCCGAGGGTGGCTGCACGGTGTTGTAGGCGCGGGCGAGGCGGGTGATCGAGTCGAGCAGGATCACCACGTCCTTCTTGTGCTCCACCAGCCGCTTGGCCTTCTCGATCACCATCTCGGCCACCTGCACGTGGCGGGTGGCCGGCTCGTCGAAGGTGGAGGAGACCACCTCACCCTGCACCGAGCGCTGCATGTCCGTCACTTCTTCCGGCCGCTCGTCGATCAGCAGGACGATCAGCACCACTTCGGGGTGGTTCTTCTCTACCGAGTGGGCGATGGACTGCAACAGCATGGTCTTGCCGGTTCGGGGCGGTGCCACGATCAGGGCCCGCTGTCCCTTGCCCATGGGAGTGATGAGGTCCATCACCCGCGAAGACATATCCCCGGCCACCTCGAGCTTCAGGCGCTCCTGGGGATAGAGGGGAGTCAGGTTGTCGAAGAAGATCTTGTTGCGGGAGACTTCCGGGTGCTCGAAGTTGACGGCCTCGACCTTGATCAGGGCGAAGTAACGCTCGCCGTCCTTGGGCTGGCGCACCTGGCCGGAGACCGTGTCGCCGGTGCGCAGATCGAAGCGGCGGATCTGGCTGGGGGAGACGTAGATGTCGTCCGGCCCGGGCAGGTAGTTGTACTCCGGCGCGCGCAGGAAGCCGAAGCCGTCCGGCAGACACTCGAGCACGCCCTCCGCGAAGATCAGCCCGCTCTTCTCCGTCTGCGCTTGCAGGATCTTGAAGATCAGCTCCTGTTTGCGCAGGTTGGAGGCGCCTTCGACGCCGTGGTCGTTGGCGATCTTGGTCAGGTCGGTGACCGACATGTCCTTCAAGACGCGGATGTCCAGCGTGTCTTTTTCCTGGTTTTCCTGCACCGGGTTCCTAGCTTTCGCCATGAGGTTCCTCACTACGCACCGGCAATGAGCACTGCATCCATCGCCCGCCAAAGATCTCCCAGGCCTTCGCCGGTCTCGGCGGAGAGGGGGATCGGTTTCTGTCCTTCGGGAAGCTCGAGGCTTCGCCGGATCTCTTCACAGCTCCGGGCCCTGCTGCCCCGGCCCACGCGGTCGATCTTGGTCGCCACTACCAGCATCGGCAGGCCGTGGCCGGCCAGGTACCGCCGCGCTTCCACATCCAGTGGTGTGCTACCCACCTTGCCGTCGATCAAATGCACCAGCGCAGCTCGGATCGCCCTGCGCCTACCGCTCAAGTGGCTGAGGTAGCTCTCCACCAACTCCGCCCACTGCCGCCGATCCGCCCGCCCTGCCTTGGCGTAGCCGTAACCGGGCAAATCCACCAGGTAGCATCGGCGGTTGATCAGGAAATAGTTGATCGACCGCGTCCGTCCCGGGGTAGAGCTCACTCGGGCCAGACCCTTGTGCCCAAGAAGCGCATTCAACAGGCTCGACTTGCCGACGTTGGAGCGACCGATGAAGGCGAACTGTGGCAGGTCATCGCCGATGAACTCCGAAGCGCGGTGGGCCGAACGTGCGAACTCCGCCGATTCGACCTTCAATTCTCCTCACCCCACTGGGGCCGCTACCCCCACTCCACACCCGTCTTGTCAATCAGCGGGGAACTGTTCGACGATTTGCCCACCACTGCGGGGCCCTGTGCAGGGCCCCGGGGACGCCAACCTCAGTGGGCCAGGGAGTCCGAGCTCACCGGCGGCTCGGCAGCGGCTTCTTCAAACTTCGCTTTCTTCGGTACCGGGCTCCACTCACCATCGAGCGCGATGCCCAGCACTTCGTCCATCGATTCCACCAGATGGACCTCGATGCTCTCCGCAACCTCCGGGGGGATGTCCTCGAGGTCCTTCTCGTTTTCCTTGGGGAGAATGACTTCCGTGATGCCAGCCCGGAAGGCGGCGAGAACTTTATCCTTAATCCCGCCCACAGGCAATACCTTGCCCCGCAACGTGATCTCGCCGGTCATCGCCACGTCCTTGCGCACGGCCATGCCCGCCAAAGCCGACACCAGGGCGGTCGCCATGGTGATACCGGCTGACGGACCATCCTTGGGGATGGCGCCCTCGGGCACATGGATGTGCAGATCGAGCTTCTCGGAGAACTCCGGGTCCACGCCCAAGAGATCGGCCCGGCTCCGCAGGTAGGAGACCGCCGCGCGAGCGGATTCCTGCATCACCTCACCGAGCTTGCCGGTCAGGGTGAGCTTGCCCTTGCCCTTCATCTGCCCCACTTCGGTCTCGAGCAGCTCGCCGCCCACCTGAGTCCAGGCCATGCCCGTCGCCACGCCGACTTCCGAGATGTCGTTCTTGAGCCGGCTCCGGAACTTGGTCTTTCCCAGCAGCTCGACCACTCGCTCCGCGGTGATGGTCACCGACTCCTCGTCGCGACCGGCCACCACCTTGCGCGCCACCTTCCGGCAGATCGAGCCGATCTCGCGCTCGAGGTTGCGCACGCCGGCCTCTCGCGTGTAGCCGTCGATCAGCTTGACGACCGCTTCGTCTTCGATCTTCACTCGCTCAGGCTTCAAGCCGTTGAGCTCGAGCTGCTTCGGCACCAGGTACTGCCGGGCGATCGCCAGTTTCTCGTTCGGCGTGTAGCCGGAGAGCTCGATGATCTCCATGCGATCCTTGAGCGCTGGCGGAATCGGATGCGATACGTTGGCCGTGGCGATGAACATCACCTTCGAGAGGTCGTACTCGACGTCGAGGTAGTGATCGACGAAGGCATTGTTCTGCTCCGGATCGAGCACTTCGAGGAGAGCCGCGGCCGGATCGCCGCGGAAGTCCATCGCCATCTTGTCGATCTCGTCGAGCAGGAACACCGGGTTGACCGCCCCGGCCTTCTTCATCAGCTGGATGATCTGGCCGGGGAAAGCCCCGATGTAGGTGCGCCGGTGGCCGCGGATCTCGGCCTCGTCGCGCACGCCACCGAGGGAGAGGCGCACGAATTTGCGGTTGGTGGCGCGGGCGATCGACTTGGCGAGCGAGGACTTGCCCACTCCCGGGGGGCCCACGAAGCAGATGATCGAGCTCTTGCTCGACTTGTTGCCGATCAGCTGACGCACCGCCAGGAATTCGAGGATGCGCTCCTTGATCTTACCCAGGCCGTAGTGATCTTCGTTCAGAATCTTCTCGGCGCGCGGCAGGTCCTTGCGCTCCTTGGTGGCTTTCACCCAGGGCACCGAGACGATCCAGTCGATGTAGTTGCGAGAAACGGTGGCCTCGGCCGAAACCGGCGGCATGGCTTCCAGACGCTTGAGCTCCTGCTCGGCCTTCTCTTTCACGTCCTTGGGCAGCCCGGCGGCCTCGATGCGCTTCTTGAGCTCGGCGATCTCCTCGCTGCGGTCGTCCGTGCGGCCGAGCTCTTGATGGATGGCCTTGATCTTCTCGTTGAGGTAGTACTCCTTCTGGGCCTTCTCCATCTGCTTCTTGACCTTCACATTGACCCGCTTGTCAATGTTGACCTTCTCGATCTCGATGTCGATCAGGTCGTGAAGGCGCTGCAGCCGCTCGTAGGGATTGATCAGATCGAGCAGCGACTGCTTCTCGGTGGTGGAGACCATCAGATGGGCCGAGAGGATGTCGGCGAAGCGATCGCAATCGTCCACCTTGATGGTGGACATCAAGCCTTCGAAGGCGAGGTGGTGCGAGACCTTGGCATACTGCTCGAAGACCCCCAGGACCCGGTTCATGTAGGCCTGGAGCTTGTCGTTCATCGGGTAGTTGACTTCGAAAGTCTCGACGTCGACGGCCAAGGCGCCGTCGGTCTCGCGCACGTCGACCACCTTGCCCCGCTGGACGCCCTCCACCATCACCTTGACGTTGCCGTTCGGCAGCCGCAGGTTCTGGATCACGGTGGCGACCACGCCGATATCGTGGATGTCCGAGCGCAGGGGCTCGTCGACCTTGGGGTCTTTCTGGGCTACCAGGAAAATCCGCTTCTGCGGCGTCGCCAGCGTCTGCTCCAGAGCTCGAACCGAGCTTTCGCGCCCGACGATGAACGGCGCCATCATGTGGGGAAAAACCACCATGTCCCGGAGCGGGACGAGCGGCAGGGTCTCCCGGCGGGTTTTGACGAAAGTCGGGTTCATGGCCATTTTGGGCTCGACTAGACGGCTTCCTTGTAGACAGTGATCGGCGACACCCGATGCGTCACCACCTCCTCGGTGATCACGCACTTCTTGATGTCCCGCTGAGAAGGAACGGTGTACATGAGTTCGAGCATCAGCTCTTCGAGGATGATCCGCAGCCCGCGCGCACCCACGTTGCGCTTGAGCGCTTCGCGGGCGATCGCCTCGAGCGCGCCATCGGAGAAGGAGAGCTCGACACCCTCGAACTCGAAGATCTTCTGGTACTGGCGCATCAGGCTGTTCTTGGGCTCCTTCAGGATGCGCACCAGGGCCGTTTCGTCGAGCTCCTCGAGCGACGCGATCACCGGCAGGCGGCCCACGAACTCGGGAATCAGGCCGTACTTGATCAGGTCTTCCGGCAAAACATGCTCGAGCAGGCGAGTGCCCTTCTTCTCTTTCCTCGAGCGGACCTCGGCGCCGAAGCCGAGCTGCTTCTCGTTCACCCGGCGGCCGATCACCTCTTCCAACCCCACGAAGGCGCCGCCGCAGATGAACAGGATGTTGGTGGTGTCGATCTGCAGGAACTCCTGGTGCGGGTGCTTGCGGCCGCCCTGGGGAGGCACGTTGCAGAGGGTGCCTTCGAGGATCTTGAGCAGCGCCTGCTGCACTCCCTCGCCCGAGACATCGCGGGTGATCGAGGGGTTGTCGCCCTTGCGGCAGATCTTGTCGACCTCGTCGATGTAGACGATGCCGCGCTGGGTCTTCTCCTTGTCGTTGCCGGACGCCTGGTAGAGCTTGAGGATGATGTTCTCGACGTCCTCGCCGACGTAGCCGGCCTCGGTCAAGGTGGTGGCATCGGCGATGGTGAAGGGGACCGAGAGCAGCCGGGCGAGGGTCTGGGCGAGGAGGGTCTTGCCGGTGCCGGTAGGGCCGATCAGAAGGATGTTGGACTTCTGGATCTCGACGTCGCCGTGGCTCTTCTCGGCGAACTCGATACGCTTGTAGTGGTTGTAGACCGCTACCGCCAGCTTCTTCTTGGCCAGGTCCTGGCCGATCACGTACTCGTCCAGTAGCGCCTTGATTTCACGGGGTTTGGGCAGCGAAGTGTCCTGCTGCTGCTCAAGCATTCGGTCTTCTGCGATGATGTCGAGGCAGATGTCTACACACTCATCGCAAATGAAGACTGTCGGGCCGGCAATGAGCTTCTTGACCTCCCGCTGGCTCTTATTGCAGAAAGAGCACCTCAGAACCTCATCGCCGTTGTCTTTCTTCGGCATCACTCCTCCCAGGTCGCCAGCACCGCCGCTCGAGCGCGCTTCCAGGGGCTTCGTGCCAGGGCTGCTCCCGCCTGGCTCCTGGTGCTCCGACCGTTGAACGTCACTCGCTTACTAGTAACAGACCACCGTCCTTCGTCCATTCCAGCCACCACCTCACGGCCGGCAGCTGGCCCTCGGCCGCCCCCTACAGAGCCTTGCGGCGCCACATCACCTTGTCGGCCAACCCATAGGCCACGGCCTCTTCAGCTCCGAAGATCTTATCCCTCTCGGTGTCCCGGTGGATATCTTGCTTCGAGCGGCCGGTATGGGCCGCGAGGATGTCTTCCAGCTTGTCGCGCATCTTGAGCAGCTCTTCGGCGTGGATCTGGATGTCGCTCTGCTGCCCCTGGAGGCCGTACATCAGCGGCTGGTGGATCAGGATCCGGGCGTTGGGCAGCACGGTGCGCTTGCCCTTGGCGCCGGCGGCCATCAGCACCGCCCCCATCGACGCCGCCTGACCCACGCAGTAGGTGGCCACGTCCGGCTTGATGTACTGCATGGTGTCGTAGATGGCGAGCCCGGCGGAAATCGAGCCACCAGGGGAGTTGATGTAGAGCGAGATGTCCTTTTCAGGATTCTCCGACTCCAGAAACAGCATCTGCGCGATGACAAGACTGGCAATGTCATCGTCGACGGCCCGGCCCAGGAAAATGATGTTGTCCTTGAGCAGGCGCGAGTAGATGTCGAACGCCCGCTCCCCGCGATTGGACTGCTCTACAACAATCGGTACCAGCATTCTTCCGAAATCTCCTCTTCCTACTCTACGGTGCCGGCCAGGGGTGTTTTCGCGACGACCCCGGCACAGTGCTCAGGGTGCGCTCTCGGCTGTGGGCTCGGCCACCCCTCCCGTCAGGCGTCGCAGCACGCGCTCGCGGCGCAGCTGGGCTTTGAGCGACGACAGCTTACCAGCTTCGTCAAGCTCCTTCCGGACTGCTGGAGTGGGCCTTCCCTGGCGACGAGCCAGGGTGGCGATGGCCGCTTCGAAATCGGCTTCGCTCACCTCGATGGCCTCTTTCTCGGCCACCGCGTCGAGCAGCAGCCGGCTCTGGACCCGCCGGGCCGCCTGCGGCCGGAGATCCTCAGCCATCTTGGCCCAGTCGATCTCGGCTCGCTCGATGTCCACTCCTTGACGCATTAGATGCTCGGCGTAGTCGGTGAGGACCGCCTTGAGCTCCTGCTCCACCACCGCCTCCGGCAGCACCAGCGGGTGACGCTCGCAGAGCTGGTCCATCACCGCCCGCTCGCGGAGAGCCTGGGTCTCGGCCTTTTTCTCCCAGCCGAGGCGCTGCTCGAGGCCTTCGCGCAGGGCAGCGAGATCCGCCAGACCCACCTGCTGGGCGAGCTCGTCGCTCGCCTCCGGCAAGTGTCGCTCGCGAACCGCCGCCACCTTGAGCTCGAAGGAGCGCTCGACCTTGCCTTCCTCGCCCCGGTCCTCGGTACGGACCAGGCGACTCTCACTGCCCGCAGCGAGACCGGTGGCGGCAACTGAAAGCTCCTCCCAGACGGAGGGATGGCCGATTTCGAACTGGACTCGCTGGGGTTCGGCCGGAGCCTCGTCCGCGGCGGCGGGGTCGAGCGCCAGGAGCTCGCCCTGCACTAGATCTCCGGCCGCGGCTTTGCGCTCCACCACGTGCCAGTGGGAACGCGCCATCCGAAGGTCCTCGAGGGCCTTGTCCACTTCCTCCTGGTTGACTCGGTCGTCGCGGGTGGGAAGCTCGAAGTCCTGATAATTGCGGAGCTCGATTTCGGGCCGGATATCCACGGTGGCAACGAAGATCACCGGCTGACCGGTCTTCACTTCGTCCACGGCGCCGAGGCCCGGGGGCAGCAGAGGCTGGATGCCGGCTTCAGCCTCGGCCTGCCGCCAGTAGCGCGGCAGCAGGCGGTCCAGGACTTCTTGGTCGATGTCCTGCTGGTAGCGGCGCTCTACCACCGTGGAGGGCGCTTTGCCGCGCCGGAAGCCCGGAAGCTGAACGCGCTTGCGGAACGCTTCGAGCACTCGCAGGCGCTCGGCTTCCACGGCCGGTGCCGGAATCTCGATTTTGAGCTCGCGCCGACTGGGCCCGACCTCGGCGTTGGAGAGAATCACACTCATGGACGACTAGGCCTTCTGTTGGTGGTTTTCAGGAGATCCTGGCGGGCGGCTCCGGCGCTTGTGCGGGGAGGCCAGGCTGGTGCGAAAGGGGGGACTCGAACCCCCACCCCTTTCGGGACTAGATCCTAAGTCTAGCGCGTCTACCAGTTCCGCCACTCTCGCGTGGTCGCGCGACGCGGCTGCGATCACGCATGTAGCAGGCTGTCCGGAGGCGCCGCAATGATGCCTCCTCTCATCGCACACGCGCCAGGACCACCTTGCCGTGGCGGGTGGTATGTGCGAACCATCCGACGGCGTCCGCGTGGCTCGCCGGCGTCAGTCCAGCATAGCCTCTCAGGGAGGGTTTACCCGATGGCGCGCATCAGCGACCTACTCGGCAAGGACGCCGATTCGCTTCTCAACCACACCTGCACGACGATCGACCGCTCGCTGCTGCACCTTCCCGGACCTGATTTCGTCGACCGCATCCTCTCCCATACCGATCGTTCCATTCCGGTCCTCCGCAACCTGGCGTCGATCTTCAACCACGGCCGCCTGGCCGGTACGGGCTATCTCTCGATCCTTCCCGTCGACCAGGGCATCGAGCACAGCGCCGGCGCCTCGTTCGCGCCCAACCCGCTCTACTTCGATCCCGAGAACATCATCCGCCTCGCCATCGAGGGCGGCTGCAACGCCGTCGCCTCGACCTTCGGCGTGCTCGCCGCCTGCTCGCGGCGCTACGCGCACCGCATCCCGTTCATCGTGAAGATCAACCACAACGAGCTGCTGACCTACCCGAACAAGTTCGACCAGATCATGTTCGGCTCGGTGGAGCAGGCGTACGACCTCGGCGCCGCCGGCGTGGGCGCGACCATCTACTTCGGCTCCGATGAGGCCACCCGGCAGATCCAGGAGGTGGCGGAGGCGTTCGCCACCGCGCACTCGCTGGGCATGTTCACCGTGCTGTGGTGCTACCTGCGCAACAGCGACTTCAAGAAGGACG
>CALMKX010000161.1 GCA_937867335.1 uncultured Acidobacteriota bacterium | reverse complement strand
GGGCGGCGGAGGCGGCTGCCCCTCCGGGGATCCCGGCCAGCTCTGCCTGGCCGACGGGCGCTTCGAAGCCCAGGTGGCCTGGCAGCTGCCGGATGGCCAGAGCGGCACCGGCACCGCGGCCACTTTGTCGGACGCGAGCGGCACTTTCACCTTCTTCGGGCCGGAGAACATCGAGCTCTTGGTGAAGATCCTCGACGGCCGCGAGCTCAACGGCCATTGGTGGGTGTTCTACGGGGCTCTCTCGAACGTCGCCTACCAGCTCACCGTGGTCGACCACGCCACCGGCCAGACCCATGTCTACAGCAATCCGGCGGGCACCATGGCGAGCGCCGCGGACACCTCGACGTTCTGAACGCAGGCGCAGCCGGCCGGGGACGGCTCAGCTCTTCCCTTCGGCGCCGCCGGGCAGCAGGCGGCGCCACCAGCGGGTCTCGGCCGGGGCCTTCTGGCGATCGGCGGCCGCCTCCAGCTGGGAAAGCGGCGCCGGTAGCAGGGCCAGGACGCCCCGGCCCATGGCCACGAAGAGCTGGTCGAGCTCGGCCTTGCGATTGGCGCCCAGCAGCTCTTTGAGGCGGGTGGTGCCGTCGCAGCGGGCGTAGAAGCTGCGCCGCTGGTCGGAGGGCAGGCGGCCGGCGATCCACAGGGGCACCATCTTCTCCAGGGTGGACAGGGGAACCGGCGTGGTCTCCTCCTCGCCGCCCGAGTCCCGCTGCTGGGCTTCGTCCACCAGGAGGTCAGCCAGGGAGAGCTCGCGGGTGGAGCTCTGGCGCGCTTGCTGCATGTCCGCGATGTCCAGCACCTCTCGCACGCACAGCGACAGCGCCGCCGCCAGAAAACGGAAGAACGAGCCGCCCACCGCCCCATGCAACTGAGCCAGCGTCCGCCGTCCGTTGACCTTGGACCAGATCCACAGCTCCAAGGGGGCGAGATCGCCGGATGGCACCTCAGCCGTTCCGTGGCGCCGCAGGATCACATCGTTGTGGGGCAGCACCTGGCGGATGCGCCGGTACTCGTCCAGCCAGCGGGCCCCCTCCATGGCCAGGAACAAGCTGTCGAGAGGCTCGGCGGGGATCGCCTCCTGGGGCGGCTCGCTGGCTTCGAAGAAGAACACGCCGCGGTCCCACAGGAAGAGGTCGAGCGTGACGTCCTGGATGTGGTCCCGCAGGGTGGTGCGGACGCTCTCCGTGGAGAGCACCCCGAGCTCCACCAGCACCGAGCCGAGGCGGCGTCCGGTCTCGGCGGCGAAGGCCAGGGCACGCACCAGGTCGGCCTCCGAGACGTAGCCGTTGAGCATCAGATACTGGCCGTAGAACTCCGCGGGATTGTCCGAGAAGGCCGCCACCAGCTGGCCGTCCTGGAAATACAGGCGCTTCTCCCGCGAGCTGCGGCGCACCACCAGGGCGCCCGTACGACGGTCGTTCTTGGCCCATTGGAACAGGTCCGAAGCAGGGATCGACGCCAGACGACCCGAGAACTCCACAGCTGCCAGCATAGTGCCTCTCTATCCCAACTAGCCTTACGATCCGCGTTACCAGCTCCGCACTTTCTTCAGTCCGGAGAAAATCCCACTCACTCTCACCTTGCTATTCTTCGAGCCCTATGAAAACGATCCCTTGGATGGTCCTGCTGTTGCTCGTCGCCGCGCCCGCCGGCTGGGCCGCGGCTCCTCCCTGCCGCCCTTGCGCCGGCGTCGAAGTCACCGACCCCGACGCCGTGGCCGCAGCTCTCTCCGGCCTGCCTACCCTCGACAAGGACGCCCGCCTGTACGTGGCCTGGGAGGTCGACCTCGCCGCCAACTCCGACTCGGCCACCACCGCCGCCCAGGCGGAGCGCCTGGCCAAGGCCGGCGCCGCGCCCTGGCTGCGGTTGATCTTCCACACCGCCTCACCGGTGGCGGCTCACCTGGCCGAGCTCGACGGCGAGCTCAAGGCGGCCGCCGCGCTCGCTCGCGCCGCCTCCTCGGTGCGCCACTTCGCCATCCTCTGGCAGCCGGCTTCGGCCCCGCCGGAAGGCATCCCCCCCGGTGACTACGCCTTCCTCTTCAAACGCGCAGGAGTGGCGGTTTCCGGCGCACAGGCCGACGCCCGGGTGATCAGTCAGGCCCTGCCTCCCTCTCGCGACGCCCTGGCTGCTTTCTACGCAGGGGAAGTGGCAGCTTACCTCGACGGCCTGGCCCTGGGGAACGCTCCGGAGGCCGAGCTCGCCCCGGCCTTCGCCGCCCTCGAGGAGCTCGACCCCGGGCGGCCGGTGGTGCTCGAAGGCCTCGACTTTCCGGCCAACCCGGCCGAGGCCCTCGCCCGGGCCGCCGATGCCGCCCGCCTGGGTGCTTCGATCGCCCTCTTCCGCCTCGCCGCCCCCACCACCGAGAGCCTGCGCCCGCTCACCCTGCTGGCCAACGAGTTCCGCGGCGACCTCTCCTACGACGCCGGCTCCTCCCCCGCGGGTGCCGCGGCCTCCTGGGCCTTCGTGCGAGGCAGCGACCTCGGCCTCCGGGTGATCGCCCAGGCACCGCCCGGCGCCCGCGAGCTGGTGCTTTCCTTCTCCGACAACCAGCTGCGGAAACCCGAGCTGATCGACCCCAGGACCGGCCAGGCCGGCAGTGGCCGGGCCAAGGCCACCTCGAGCGGCTACGAGATCCGCATGCCCAACCCACCCTCGGTGGTGCTGGTGAAGCTCGAGCGGGCCTCCGCCGCCGAGCTCGAGGGCGGCGTGGCCGAGAAGGTGGATATCGCTTCCGAGCGAGAGATCCCGGTGGAGGAGATCCTGCGCCGGTTGCAGGCTTTCGAGGACGCCCAGGGGCGGAAGCTCGAGCACTACCAGGCCACCAACACCACCCATCTGCGCTTCCAGGCCACGGCCGGCGCCGCCGGCACCCTCGAGGCCACGCTGCAGGGCGATTTCTTCTTCCGCCGCGGCCAGGGCTTCGATTGGGCCTGGCAGGAGCTGTACTTCAACGGCGTGCGCTGGCGGGGCAAGAAGCTGCCGGAGATCCCGCTGATCCAGCCCGAGAAGGCGGCCGCCATGCCGCTCGCCATCGAGCTTTCCAAACGCTACAGCTACCGCCTGCGCGGCTCGGACACCCTCGACGGACGGCCGGCCTGGGTGGTGGAGTTCCGGCCGGTGGGCGAGGCCCAGGCGGCGAGCGAGAAGCTCTTCCGGGGCACCGTCTGGGTGGACAAGCAGATCTTCGCCCGCCTGAAGACGCAGGCCGTGCAGCTGGGCCTCGGCGGCGAGGTGCTGTCGAACGAGGAGACGGTGACTTTCCGCCCGCTGACCGCCGATGGCCAGGCCGGCCCCTGGAGCGGCGAGAGCTACTTCCTGCCGGTGCGCACGGTGTCGCAGCAGCTGTGGTCGGTGATCAACACCACCACCGTGGTGGAGCGGCAGATCGAGCTCTCCGCGGTGCAGATCAACAGCGAGGACTTCGACCGCCGCCGCGAAGCCGCGCTCGCGTCCGACGCCACCATGGTGCGCGATACCCCGGAGGGTATGCGCTACCTGGTGAAGCAAGAGAGCGGCGAAGGCCGAGTGGTCAAGCAGGGTTTCGACAAATCCAAGCTCTTCGCGGTGGGCGGCGTGTTCTACGACGACTCGCTCGACTACCCCCTGCCGCTCGCCGGGGTGAACTACTTCTCCTTCGACGTCAAGAACACCGGCAACCAGCTGAATCTCTTCTTCGCCGGCGCTCTCGCTACCGTGGACTTCGCCCAGCCCCGCTTCCTGGGCAGCAAATTCGACTTCGGCGGCGACGCCTTCGTGTTCGCCGTGCCCACCAGCGAGCAGCTCTTCCGCAACAACGTCGAGGCCAAGAACGAAGAGGTGAAGAGCCGCACCGGCAACGTCTCGGTGCTCTTGGGCCACCCGATCGGCAACTTCGTGAAGGTGGAGCTCGAGTACGAGGCGACCTACAACGAGTACCAGCGGGCGGGAGACACCGCCAAGAACTTCGTGCTGCCCCAGGACGGGCTCACCCACAGCCTGAAGCTCTCCACCCGCTTCGCCCGTGCCGGCTACCAGCTGAGCCTGGACGGCAACATCAACAAGCGCCAGGGTTGGGAGTTCTGGGGCCTACCCGGCAACCAGGACTTCAACCCCGACCAGGACCAGTACAGCCGCTGGCGCCTGGCCCTCAGCAAGAACTGGTACCTGCCGAAGTTCCAGCGCTTCTCCGCCGAGGTGGACTACGTGGGCGGCTCGAACCTCGACCGCTTCTCGAAGTACGGCTTCGGCTTCTTCGGCACCACGGCGGTGCACGGCTATCAGAGCGGGCGGGTGCGGGCGGAGAAGGCGTACCTGGGCCACCTGCGCTACGGCCTGGTGGTGGGGGATTCGTTCCGCATCGAGGCCGTGGCCGACGGTGCCCTGGCGACCGACAAAACCTCTGGCCTGGACAACGAAGCTCTCGCCGGAGTGGGCCTGGTGGGCCAGTTCGTGGGCCCCTGGAACACGCTGATCCAGGTGGATGTGGGCACCCCGGTCACCGGCCCCGACGACGGCTTCGTGGCCTACCTGGTGTTCCTCAAGCTCTTCCACTAGGGAAGGGGGCAGAGGGCCTGGGAGGGTAGACGCGAACGTCGACCGCAAGCCGCAGGTGTCGACCCCACGGCGTAGGGGCGCAGCATGCTGCGCCCAAGGCCCGGGGGCCTCGGCATCCCGGGCGCAGCATGCTGCGCCCCTACGCCTGCTTGTTCACCGCTGGAGGCCTCTGACCAAGGCGCGGAGACGCGCCCCTACCCCTGTCTCTTCACCGCTGGAGGCCTCTGACCAGGGCGCGGAGACCGCGCCCCTACGCCTGGATCTCGACGCCGGGGACCTCGGACGGGCTCGGTGACGAGCCTAGGGAGACGGGGCTCCCGCCTGCGCCGGGCGGCCGGGCATCCAGTTGCCGGGGGCGGTGGTCAGGAGCTGGTCTCGCGGCAGCGCCACGCCGCCGAAATACACCGCCTCCACCTCGCGCAGGGCGTGGATGTCCCGGCTCGGGTCTGCCTTGAGCACCAGCAGATCCGCGTAGGCCCCGGGAATCACCCGGCCCACGTCGGTGGTGCCCAGGCGGGCCGCGGCGGCGCCGGTCGCAGCCTGGAGCGCCGCCTCGGGCGTGAGGCCGGCCTTCTCCACCAGGAGTTCGAGCTCGCGGATCAGCCCGGCACCGTGGAACGCCCCGGGGTT
>CALMKX010000160.1 GCA_937867335.1 uncultured Acidobacteriota bacterium | reverse complement strand
CGCCGAGCCCCTCGCCGGTGGCGCCGTCTCCGAGCCCCACCGTGGCCTCTGCCAGCCCGCCGCCGCCTCCGGCGCCTGAGCGCGGCTTCGCCGCCGGCTCGATCCGTTCGCAGAAGGACGGCACCTGCCCGGAGTGCAAAGCCGGAGAGTGGTCGGTGAGCGCCCAGGTGGCGACCGGCCCGGCCGGGCGGGCCGCGGATTGCGCCCTCGCGGCTCCGTTCAAGAATCGCCTGGCCGGTATCGCCGCCGAGGGCAGCCCTGCCTTCGGCCGCTTCGTGGGCCCGCTGGTGGACCCGGTGAGCGGCCGCTGGGTGGCGATCGCCGGCGGCGGCGAGCCCCTCTCGCCGCCCGGCACCTCCTGCCAGCTGCTGGCGGTGGTGCTGCCCAAGGGTGCCCGCTACAAGGGCTACGTCTACGAGGTGGGCGAGGCCGGCCGCAACGGCTCGTGCGTGGCCGACGGCGAATGCGAGGTGGGCAAGGCCCATTGGAGCGGCCACCCCGGCATCGAAAAGGTGGGCGACGCGACGGTGATCTGGGGCCTGTTCACCAACCTCTCGAGCGACCGCGAGCGCCGGGCCAAGCTGGTGGTGTACTTCTCCCATCCCGACCCGGGCTGGAAACCGCCGGCCCTCTAGCCCGCTTCGCAGCGAGCCCGAGGGCGCTGCCCAGGGGGCTTCTAGACGATGCAGCTGACGAACAAACGAGCGCTGGTCACCGGCGCTGCTCATCGAGTGGGCCGGGCGATCGCCCTGGCCCTCGCCGGGCGCGGCGCTTCGATCCTGCTCCACTACGGGCGGTCGCGGCCCGAAGCCGAGGTCACTCGCGCCGAGATCGAGGCCCTGGGAGCCGAAGCCTGGCTGGTCCAAGCGGATCTCGCCGTGCCCGAGGAGATCGAGCGCCTGTTCGTCGAGATCGAGCGGCGGCCGGGCGGCCTCGATGTGCTGGTGAACAGCGCCGCCCTCTTCGATCGCCAACCCTTCGACCAGATCCGCCTCGAGGACTGGGAGCGCTCCCTGGCGGTGAACCTGCGTGCGCCATTCCTCCTCACCCAGCGGGCCGCCCGGCTAATGCGGGCCACGCCCCGACCGGACGGCGAGACCGCGGCGATCGTCAACATCCTGGACCACTCCGGCCTCGAACCCTGGCCGTCCTACGTGCAACACGGAGTGGCCAAGGCCGGGCTCGCCCACCTCACGCGGATCACGGCCCGGGAGCTGGCGCCGGAGATCCGGGTGAACGCGGTGGTCCCCGGTGCGGTGCTGCCCCACCCCGGCGCCACCGAGGAGGACCCGGAGTGGCAGGCCCTCTGGCGCCGAATCCCCACCGAGAAGCCCGGCTCTCCGGCCGACATTGGCGCTGCCGTGGCTTTTCTGGTGGAGAGCGAGTTCATCCTCGGCGCCACACTGCCGGTGGACGGCGGGGAGTCGCTCCTCGGCGCCGGCCAGCGGCGGAAGGAGCGCAGCGCATGACGGCCGATCGCGTGTTTCTCGAAGAGCTGTGGCTTGAGGGCATCGTGGGCGTCCACGACTGGGAGCGCCATGAGCCGCAGGAGATTCGGGTGAGCCTCGAGCTCTTTCTGGACCTCGAGCCCGCCGGGCGGACCGACGAGCTCGCCGCCACCCTCGACTACGAGGCTCTCGCCGCGGAAGTGCGGGCTCTGGTGGCTCGCTCCAGCTTCCAGCTGGTGGAGGCTCTCGCCGAGGCGATCGCCGCCAAGCTGCTGCTCGACCCGCGGGTGGAGAAAGTGGCTGTCCGGGTGAGCAAGCCCCGCGCCCTCCCGGAAGCGGCGGCCGTGGGCGTGGAGATCGAGCGCCGGCGTCCCGCGCAGGGCCGATGAGCGCAGCGCTCACGAGGGTCTTCCTCTCGCTGGGCTCGAACATCGAGCCAGAGCGCAACCTCCCTGCCGCAGTCGAGAGCCTCGCCCGCCAGACGCGCTTGCTCGCGGCCTCCACCGTCTACGAGACCGAGCCGGTGGGCGCCCCGGGCACGCCCTGGTTCTGGAACGCCGCCTTGCTGCTCGCGACTCCGCTCGAGGCCCTGGCGCTCAAGTTCGAGGTGCTGCGCCCCCTCGAGGCCGCTCTCGGCCGAGTGCGCGAGGCCAACCGCAGCGCCCCCCGCCCGATTGACCTCGACATCACGCTGTTCGGCGCGCAGGTGATCGAGCTGCCGGGGCTCACGGTGCCGGACCCGGGCCTCCTCAGCCTGGCCTACGTGGCCGTGCCGGCGGCCGAGCTCGATCCCGCCTTCCCCCACCCGATCACCGGCGAGCCTCTCGGCGAGATCGCCGCGCGCCTGGCGCCCAGGGCCCAGCTGATCCGCCGCTCGGAACGGCTGATCCTGCCCTAGCGTCGGTGGCGCTAGGAGCCTCCAGCGAAGACGGGCTCGAGCAGGCCGAGAATCTCCTCCAGATCCCCGTGCACCACGTGGCGAGCGGCCTGGTGCACCGCCTCGCACTTCGGCTGCACGGCGATGCCCAGCCCGGCCGCCTCGAGCATGCAGACGTCCCCGGCGGTGTCCCCGGCGGCCAGTACCGAGCTCGGCGGGATGGCGAAATGCTCGCAGAGACGCAGCAACGCGTTCTTCTTGCAGAGCTTGTGCTGGCGGCAACCGCCCTGGTGGTAAAGGGCGGGAGCGAGGTGCACGGTACCGGTGGCGATTCCGGCGCGAAAGCGCATCAGATGGGCGATGCTGAACTCCGCGAAAATGCGCCGGCGCACGATCTCGGTGGCGATGTGGAAGCTGTCGCTGACGATGCCTACCCGGAAGCCGAGCTTGCGCAGGCCCACCACCAGCTGGACCGCGCCCGGCCGGAGCGGCACGTCGCGGGCGACCTCCTCGAAAACGCTGCGCGGAATGCCGCGGAACACCCTGCCGATCTGCCGCGTCCGCTTCTCGGGAGACAGGGAGTGGTTGTCGAGGAACCGGCCCAGCCTCTCGGCCCGGCCCACCGCCGACGCCAGGCGGACGGCGAAGCGACCCTCGATGAGGGTGCCGTCCATGTCGAGGAGTGCCAATCGCTCTGCACTGCGGACCGGCTTGAGCAGCAGCGACAGCTCCATCCGCGAGTGACGTTCGATTTCCTCCACTTCGCCGATCAAGGCGGCATCGAGCCTTCCCTGCGCGGAAGCGCGCTTGAGAATCACCCGCGCCACTTGCCTGGCCATGTCGCCGAGCACCTCGAGGGACTGGCTGGAATGTTCGATGCTGCCGATCTCCACCTGGGCGATGCGCGCACCAGCCGCCGAGGCATCCAGCAACAGGCCGATATCGACGCCGTAGTCGGTCTCGAACGGGAGAGTCCGGAGCAGCGAGCGGCGGCCGGCAATCATCCCGCCCAGAGGCTGCCGCACATGGGAGAGCTCAGGGAAAAAGGTATCCAGCAGAGGTCGTGCGGTGAGCACGGTGACCCGCCCCGCGCGGCGTGAGAACGCCGCCTTGACGAAATCCGCTTCATCGCGCAAGAGAGGGTCGACCAGAAGGGAAATCACCTCGGGCGAGACTTCCGTGAGATCTCCATCGAGATAGACCAGGTTTTCGTTGTGCGCAGCTCGCAGGCCGTCTTCCATCGAGGCGCCCTTGCCGAGCAGAGTGCTCACGATCACCCGCGCGCCGGAGGTCCTGGCCAGCTCCGGAGTGCCATCGATCGAGCCATCGTCGACCACGATCACTTCGGTGACGCCAGCGGCCTTGCGGGCCAGCTCGACCACGGAAGCGACGGTGGCGGCCTCGTTGAGTACTGGAATGATCACCGTGATCATCTGGGCCTCCTGGATCGAAGCTGAATGCTGATCGCTCCGCCTTGCAGGGTGAACGCCATCCGAGCAGCGGTTTGACAGCGGAGGGTCGAAATCGAACGAGGGTGGAGCCCGCGGTCCGGGCCGGAATCGCGGTCGAAAGGCCCGGGCCAGGATCCACCCAGCTACGGATTCTCGACCAGTGTACCTCAGGGCCTCCGGAGCCGCCGGTTCCCTGCCACGATGAAACCCATTCCGACGCCTCGGGAGGCCGAGTCGAAAAGCTTTCTCTTTGCAGCCCACGAGGACTGCCGGATTTGGCTCGGCGCGAAGGCTAGAAAAGGGATCCGGCGGCTCGAGGGCGGCTCCAGGCGGCCTCGAGCGCCGGCGTGCGAACGCCGGCCCGATGGAGCTCGTCCACCAAGGGTTCGGCCGCCTGGCGATCGCCGGTGGCCAGCAGGGCCCGGGCGTAGGGCTCGAGCAGATGCCAATCCCGGCTGCCGCGCGCGGCGGCCGAGAGACGAGCCAAGGCTTCCCGATAGCTCGCAATTGCGGCCGCCTGGTGGCCGATCGCGACCTCGAGGTCCCCGCGTAGCAGCAGGGCTTCGCCCAGAAGCCCGAGCTGTGCCGGGTTCGGCGGCTCTGGAGCCTCGACCCCAGCGGTTGGCCGGCCGAGGAGGGAAAGCGCAGCCTCGGCATCCTCCAGGCCTGCCGCCGGCCGATGCCGGGCGAGGTACAGGGCCGCCCGCCGCAGCCTGGCCACCGCCAGCTGACGACGGAGGTCCGGATTCTCGGGGTCCCCGGTGGCGAGACCGGCCAGGACGGAGACGGCTCCCTCGGCCAGCGGCTCGGCCTCGGCGAGCCGCCCTGTCTCCACGAGTAGTCGGACCACGTTGTGCGCGAAAGCCCCTTGCCAGCGCCGCCAGTCGAGATTGGCGGGGTCGCTCCGGGCGCTCCGCTCGGCCACCGCGAGGCCCGCCTGATAGAGCGCGAGCGCTTCGCCCGTCTCGCCCTGGGCGGCCTTGAGCCCGGCCAGGAAGCCGCGAGCCTGGGCCGCTTCCATCTGGCGGACGCCGTCGAGAGGCGCCGCTTCGGCGAGCTTTGCCAGCAGGGCCACATAGCGCTCGCGGGTCTCGCCGGCCTGCCCGAGGTCGCCCTGTTGCTCGAGCAGCTGGCTCACCCAGGAGAGGGTGGTGGCGTGGTCCGCGACGAGGTTGGCGTCCTCGGGGTTGCGCTCGAGCGCCCGGGCCTGGAGGTCCAGAGTGCGCTGGTAGGCGACCAGAGCGCCGGCGAGGTCGCCCTGGGCCTGGAGGCCGGTGCCCAGGTTGTGGTAGCTCGAGGCCAGCACCGGCTCGAGCAGCGCGGATCTACCTCCGCCCGGCAGGGCCTCGAGCCCCGCGACCGCCTTCTTCCATTCGGCGACGGCACCCTCGAGCTCGCCGCGGTCGAAGGCCAGCTGGCCAAGCCAGCCTCGGGCCGTGGCGAGTTCGGTTTCGGCCAGCTCCGAGGCCGGCCATCGAGCCACCAGCTCCGTGGCCAGGCGATGCGCCTGCTCGAACGTGGCGCGAGCGGGTTCCGGTCGCCCCTGCGCGAGGCGCACCGAGCCGATCAAGAACAGGGCATCCACCCGCTGGGCGGCCTCCTGTTCCGACAATCCCTGGGCCGGAGCCGAGTCGAAGTAGGCGAGAGCGCGATCCCCCACGTCGTCCAGGAGCTCCAGGCGGCCGAGCCCTTCGAGCTTCTGGCGCAGGTCCCCCAGCATGAAGCGGATCAGCCCCTCGGCCTGCTCCTGGCGCTGCTGGGCCAGGCGGCGAGCCTGGTTGGCGGCCACGGCGAGCCAGCTCATCACCAGCAGGCCCGCGAGCAGGATGGCCAAAGCGGCCGCCACCAGCCGCGCCCTCACCTTCTGGCGGCGCAGCCGGGCCGGCTTGTCCGCCAGCCAACGCAGGCGCCGCAGCGTCTCGCCGGCGCTCGGCCGCTCTTCCGGCCGGCGTGCGAGCAGCTGGCGCAGCAGCTCGGCGAGCTCCGGATCGAGCCCTTCGACGGGCAGAGTGTCGGCGCTCATCACCTGCTGGATCAAGTCCAGCCTGGAGCCCGGCCGGTACGCCGGCCGCCCGGTGAAGAGCTCCTGCAGCACCACGCCCAGCGAGTAGAGGTCGCTTGCCGGGGTGAGCGCCTCGCCCAGGGCCTGCTCCGGGCTCATCGTCTCGAGCGTGCCCAGGAGCACACCCTGGCGGGTGAGCTGGGCGGTGGCGGCGCCCCCTTCCGGCCGAGTCTCGTGCTCCTCGGCCTCCTCGGCCCCATCGCGGTCGGGCACGGCCCGGGGCTGCAGGCTCAAGGTCTCGGGGGCCGAGTCCGGCCTGGGTGTGGCCGCGGCGCCCAGGGCCGGCCAGGCGGTGGCCGACTCGGCCACCGCCCCCCCTTCCTCCGCGGCGCGGGCGATGCCGAAATCGAGGATCTTCACCACGCCGCCGGCCGTGACCATGATGTTCTCGGCCTTGAGGTCGCGGTGCACGATCTGCTCGCGGTGGGCGGCGGCGAGGGCCGCGGCGATCTGCTCGGCGAGGCCCAGCTTCTCGGCCAGGCTCAGGGGGGCGCGAGCGCAGCGGGCGAGGGTCTCCCCTTCCACGTACTCGAGGAGGAGGAACTCGCCGTCTTCGGTGGCCACCAGGTCGTGGATCTGGCAGATCCCGGGATGCGCCAGGCGGGAGAGCAGACGCGCCTCGCGCAGCAGCCGAGCCCGCGCCTGGGGCGAGAGCCGGGCCTCGGGCCGGATGGTCTTCACCGCCACCCGGCGCTCGAGCTTGCGGTCGAAGCCGAGGTAGACCTCGCCCATCCCACCGCTGCCCAGCAGCTCCTGGAGCTCAACGCTCCCGACCGTCCTGCCGATCAGGGACATGGAGACGCCTAGGGTACCGCAACGACACCCTCGGCCGAGCCGGCCGGCGCAAAGACCCTCAAGCGCAAATGCACCTGTGTCGAAGTCGGCGCGAGCCCGGCAGCGGGGATCCCGGAAACGCGAAACGGCCCCTCAGCAAACCCGCCACCAGGGCACTGCGAGCACGCCGGAGGTGAGGGGGAGAGTTCGAAGACTCGGTTGGAGGAGCTCGCCGCCCAGCCGAACATTGGACCTCTGGAACGGTCCAAGTCTGGATAGTCATACTTTCAATGTATGACCATCATCCTTTCGTGGAATTGAGGCTGACCTCTGGTTCTGGGAGCCAGCAAGGCTTGTCTGCTTCGGAGAGGCTCAACCAAGCTGATCGCCACAACTGGGCCCTTACGGAAGGTACTGCACGGCACCACCTTCCGCGAACGCATATGCATCCTTCGTGATATCATCAAGAGCCCTTGCGGATTCAAGCGCTCGCGATGCCCTCCCAGCCCTTCCACCTCGCCTCCCGCCGGCCCTTCGTCGTCGCTCTCGCCCTGCTCGCCACTAGCTGTGGCGCGGGGTTCTCGGATCTGCCGAGCCTCAGCCCCTGGAGCGATGCCGAGCTCAGCCTGTCGATCCCCTCGGGCTGGCAGGCCTCGCGGGCCGGCTCTTCGGTGATGGTGCTCGCCGATCCGCGCAACCCCAACGCCGGCATGCTCCAGCTCCTGGTAGAAGGCGGGGGCTCGGGTGCTGCCCAGAAAGTGGCCGCCCTCGCCGCCAAGGCCGCGGGCGCCGGCCACGGCGCCCGCCTCGACCCCACCTACGACGCCGACGCCTCCGGTCATTGCGCCGTCACCGCCAACCGGTACGGGAACTCCGACGTCGACTGGGGCCCCGCGTACTACACCTCCCCGAGGATCAACCTCGCCGACTTCCCCGTCGCCTACGTCTCCGGACACGGGAACTGTTGAGGCGACGGCAACCGTCCCCCTAACGTTCGGTCCCACCCCAACAGACACCGCGACAGCCACACCGACGCCGATCCTCGTCCATCCACCGTACCTGGCGCAAGGCGCCGCCATCCCAACGCGGCCGGTTGTCGCGCGGCTGGAGGTCGAAGCGGCGGGCAGCGGCCGCTATGTCCTGCGCTGGTCCTGCGAAGGGGCGGCGGCGCCGACATTCAACGTGTTCGAGGAACGGCTGACGAGTCCGTGGCAGCAGTCCATGATCTATAGCGGCGATGAGACGAGCTACACCGTCGCGCCGACGGAGGGAGATTACCGCTTCTGGGTTGACGTCATGGCCCCGTGGCTCGTTGCGCGCAGCAACTTCGTGAGCCT
>CALMKX010000159.1 GCA_937867335.1 uncultured Acidobacteriota bacterium | reverse complement strand
CGCGGTCAACATCTGCGCGCTCGAGCTGAAGTTCATCGGCGGCTCCATGGGCGCGGTGATGGGCGAAGTGATCGCCCGCGCCATCGACCGTTCGCTCGCCTCGCGGCATCCGCTAATCATCGTCTCCGCCTCCGGCGGCGCGCGCATGCAGGAAGGCGCCACGTCGCTGATGCAGATGGCCAAGATCTCCGCCGGCCTCATGCGGCTGGACGAGGAAGCGATTCCGTACATCAGCATCCTGACCGACCCCACCACCGGCGGGGTGACCGCCAGCTTTGCGATGCTCGGCGACCTCAACATCGCCGAACCCGGCGCGCTGATCGGCTTTGCCGGTCCGCGCGTGATTGAACAAACCATTCGGCAGAAGCTTCCGGAAGGGTTCCAACGTTCGGAATTTCTCGAAAAGCACGGCTTCCTCGACGCCGTCGTGCCCCGTCCGCAAATGAAGGAGTTCCTCGCCAGGACTCTGGATTTCATGGCCGGCTCATGACCATCGCTCTTGCTTTCACCCTTCTCACTGCTGACTACGACTTTCTGATCCGCAACGCCCGCGTTGTCGACGGCACGGGGCAGCCCGCTTTCACCGCCGACGTCGCCATCGCGCAGGGGCGCATCGCCAAGGTCGGCAAGCTCGGCAAGAAGACGACAGCCACGCGCGTGATCGACGCCAAGGGGCGCGTCGTCGCGCCCGGCTTCATCGATATCCATACTCACGCCGAAGGCGGCATCGACGCGAATCCCGGCGCGGCCAACTTCCTGCTGGATGGCGTCACCACGATCGTCACCGGCAACTGCGGTTCGTCACGGCCCGATCTGGCCGCCTGGTTCAAGAAGCTCGAGGAGCAGAAGATCGGCATCAATCTCGCCTCGCTCTACGGCCACAACACCCTGCGCGTGGGAGTGATGGGCAACGATGGCAAGCCCGCCACGCCGGAGCAGATGAAGCGCATGGAAGCCGGTCTCGAAAAGGCGATGCGCGATGGCGCGGTGGGTTTCTCCACCGGCCTCGAATACGTGCCGGGCATGTTCGTCGCACCCGAGGAGATCATCGGCCTGGCCAAGATCGCGGCCCAGCACCAGGGTCTCTACACGACGCACATGCGCGACGAAGGCGCCAAGGTGCTCGACTCGCTGGAGGAGAGCCTGCGCGTCGGCCAGGAGGCTGGCGTGCGCGTGCAGATCTCGCACCTCAAGCAGGACACCAAGAAGCACTGGGGCATGGCGAAGGAGATGCTCGCCCGCATCGACCGCGCACGCCGCGAAGGCGTCGACGTGTTTGCCGATCAGTATCCCTATACCCGTTCGAGCACCAGCCTGAGCATTCGCGTACCGCAGTGGTCGGTGGAAGGCGGTCTCGCCGGTCTCCAGCGGCGTCTGAAGGACAGCGAACAGCGCGCCAAGATCAAGGCGGGCATGCTCGAGATGCTGCGCGGCCGCGGCTTGGCTGACTACTCCTATGCCACCGTCGCCAGCGCGGGCGGCAACAAGGCGCTGGAAGGCAAAACCATCTCCGCCATCAACCTCGAACGCGGCCGCCCGGCCACCGCTGAAGATGAAGCCGAAACGGTGCTCGACATTCTCGCCACGCAGGATCCCGGCATGGTGTATCACGTCATGTCCGACGACGACGTCGACCGCATCATGGTGGATCCCTACATCGCGGTCGCCAGCGACGGCGGCGTGCGCACCTTCGGCGAAGGCAATCCGCACCCGCGCTCCTACGGCACCAACGCCCGCATCCTGGCCGAGTATGTGCGCAACCGCAAGGTGCTCACGCTCGAACAGGCGATCCGCAAGATGACCGGCCTGCCCGCGGAGATCTTCCGCTTCAAGGACCGCGGCACCGTGAAGGAAGGCGCCATTGCCGACCTGGTGCTCTTTGATCCCGCCAAGGTGCAGGACAAGTCCACCTTTGCGCGGCCGCACCAGTATTCCACCGGCTTCGACCTGGTGCTGGTGGGCGGCGAAGTGGCCGCCGAAAACGGGCAACCCGCCGCTCAACGCCATGGAAAGGTAATTCGCCGCGGCTCATGATTCAGTTCGCGAACGCCGGCAAGCGCTTCGGACCGAAGGTTCTGTTCGAACAGCTCGACTGGCTCATCACGCCGAAAGACAAAGTGGGTCTCGTCGGCGCCAATGGCAGCGGCAAGTCCACCTTGCTGAAGATCATCGGCGGCATGGACGGTCTCGACAACGGCGACCTCAACATGCAGAAGGGCATCGCCATCGGCTACCTGCCGCAGGATGGCCTGCGCCTGACGGGCCGCACGGTGTTTGCCGAATGCATGGCCGTGTTCGACGGCATCAAGGACATGGAGCGCGAGATGGAGGACCTGCTCCACCGCCTTTCCGACCTCGACCCCACCAGTGACGAATACACGAAGGTGGCCGACCGCTTTTCGGAGCTCGACACCCGGTTTCACGCCTCCGACCCCTACGCCCTGGAAGCGAAGGTCGGCACCGTGCTCGACGGCCTCGCCTTGACCCGCTGCGCGCGGCGCCCTCCCGGGCCGGGGCAGGTCGAGGTGCTCGTCCGTGCGGCGGGCCTGAACTTCATGGACCTGATGCGGGCCATGGGCATCTATCCCGGCCAACCGGACGGAGCTCTCGCCCTGGGGGTGGAATGCGCCGGCACGGTGGTGGCGGTGGGCCCCGGGGCGGAACGTTTCCGCCCGGGGGACGAGGTGGTGGGCATCACCCCCTCGCACAACACCTGTATCGCCTCCTACACCACCCTCGACGAGCGCTGCGTGGCACCGCGGCCGGCCGGGCTCGATCCGCTCGCGGCCGCCACCCTGCCGGTCGCCTACCTCACCGCCTATTACTCGCTCTGCCACCTCGCCCGGCTCGCCCCCGGCGAGCGGGTGCTGATCCACTCGGCCACCGGCGGCGTGGGCCTCGCGGCCTGTCATCTCGCTCGCCAATTGGGCGCCGAGGTGCTGGCCACGGCCGGCAGCGAAGCCCGCAGGGCCTACCTGCGCGAGCTCGGCATCGAGCACGTCTTCGACTCTCGTTCTCTCGGCTTTGCGGCCGCCGCGCGGGCGGCCACCGCGGGCAAGGGCGTGGACGTGGTGCTCAACTCACTCGCCGGCGAGGCCATTCCGGAGGGGCTCGCGTGCCTGGCCACCGCCGGGCGCTTCGTCGAGCTCGGCAAGCGGGACATCTACCAGAGCGCCCAGCTGAGCCTGCTGCCGTTCAAGCGCAATCTGGCCTTCTTCGCGGTGGATATCGATCTGCTCTGCCGCGAGCAGCCGGCCTTCGTGGGCCGGATGCTGCAGGAAGCCATGGCACTGGTGGCGAGCGGGGCGGTGCCGCCCCTGCCCAGCCACGTCTATTCGATCGCCGAAGCCCACGAGGCCTTCCGGCTGATGGCCCAGGCGCGCCACCTGGGCAAAGTGGTGCTCCACTTCGACCGCCCCGAGGTTTCCGTGCAAGAGCCGGCCGGCCGGGCCGCCACCCTCTCCGCCGAGCGCAGCTACCTGGTGACCGGCGGTCTCGGCGGTCTCGGCCTCCAGGTGGCCGGCTGGCTGGCCGACCACGGTGCCCGCAAGCTCGCCCTGCTCGGCCGCAGCGCACCCGGCGAAGAGGCTCGTGCCCTGGTGGCCTCGCTCGCCGAGCGCGGCGTCGAGGTGCTCACCCTGGCGGCGGACGTGGCCGACGCCGGAGCGGTCGATCACGCCGTGAGCCGTATCGAGGCCGAGCTCGCTCCGCTGGCGGGAGTGGTTCACGCCGCCGGTCTGCTGGCGGATCGCACCCTGGTCTCGCTCAGCGAGGAGGATTTCGCCCGCGTCTTCGCGCCCAAGGTGCGCGGCGCCTGGCTGCTCGGGGAGCGCACCCGCGGCTGTCCGCTGGACTTCTTCGTGCTGTTCTCCTCGGCGGCGGCCGCCCTGGGCTCACCGGGCCAGGCCAACTACAGCGCCGCGAACGCCTATCTCGATGCCCTGGCGGCAGCGAGGCAGGGAGAAGGCCTGCCCGGTCTCGCGATCGCCTGGGGTCCGTGGTCGGAAGTCGGCTTGGCGGCACGGCCGGATCGCGGTGGCCGGCTCGCCCGCCGTGGCTTCGGCAGCCTCTCGCCGGCCGAAGGCCTCGAGGCGTTCGGAGAGCTTCTGGCGAGCCGAGAGAGCCAGGTGGTGGTGACGCCCTTCGAGCTCGGCCCCTGGCAGCAGTTCTATCCGCAGGCCGCGAGCGACCCCTTCTTCAGCACTCTGGGCCGAGCCGAGGAACCGGCGACGGGAGCGAGCGAAGGGCTCAGCGCCGCGAGCCTCGCGCGCTTGCCGGCCGCCGAGCGAGAGGCCCGACTGCGGGAGTACCTGCGCGAGCTGGTGGCCCGGGTGCTCGGCCTGCCTGCGGCACGCCTCGAGGACGACCGGCCGGTGAACCGCCTGGGTATGGACTCGCTGATGGCCGTGGAGACCCGCAATCGCGTGGAGATGGACCTCGGGGTGAGCGTTCCCGTGGTGACCCTGCTCCAGGGGGCCACGCTGCGGGAGCTCACGGAGCGGATCCAGGCGGAGCTGGGCGCGAGCCCTGCCGGCTCCGCCGCTCCGCCGCCGGCCGGCCCCGGCGAACCCGGCCACGAGGTGGTTGCCGAGATCGACCTCGAGGCGCTCTCCGAGGGCCAGGTCGACTCGCTCTTACGAGACCTCCTGGAGAGCCAGGGCAGCGCTCCATGACCCAGGCCGGCAGCGCCCTTTCCGGACTCTCGCTGGCAGAAAAGCGAGCCCTCCTCGCCAGACTGCTGCGCGAGCGCGAGCAGGCCGAGAAGGACTTTCCCCTTTCCTTCGGCCAGCGCGCCTGGTGGTTCCTCGACCAGCTGGATCCGGCCAACGCCTCGCATCTGATCGTCTTCGCGGCGCGGCTCGCCTCGCCGCTCGACCACGCCGCCTTCGCCCGCTGCCTCGCCCGGCTGAGCGAGCGTCACGAGATCCTGCGCACCACCTACCGCGAGCGCGACGGCGAGCCCCGCCAGCGCCTGCGCAGCGGCCCGGGCCTCGCCCTCACGGTGGTGGCAGCCGAAGAGCTCTCGGAAACGAGCTTCCGGCAGGCCCTCGAGCAGGCGGCGCGCTCGCCCTTCGACCTCCGCCGAGGGCCGCCTTGCCGCCTCGCCCTGTGGCGACGACCCGGCAACCAGCGGGTGCTGCTTCTGGCGGTGCATCACATCGCCGCCGATCTCTGGTCTCTGGCGCTGCTGCTTTCCGAGCTCGCGGAGCTCTACGCGGCCGAGCTCGCCGGCTGCCCTGCTCGGCTCGCCGCCCTCACGCGCCGCTACGTGGACTACGCCGCGAGCGAAGCAGAGCGACTCTCGAGCCCGGCCGGCGAGAGGCTCTGGCGCTACTGGCAGGAACAGCTCGGCGGCGAGCTGCCAAGGCTCGCCCTGCCCACCGACCGGCCGCGGCCGCCCCAGCTTTCGGACCGCGGCGCCAGCTGGGTGCTGCCGATCGATGCTGCCTGCACGGGCAGTCTGCGCACGCTGGCGCGAGAGCAGGGCACGACGCTCTTCGCCGTCCTGCTGGCTGCGTTCCAGTTGCTGCTGGCTTGCAGCTCGGGCCAGCGGCAGCTGCTGGTGGGCACCCTCCTGGCGAGTGGCCGGGCGTCGGCCGAGCTCGGGGGCGTGGTGGGCTTCTTCGACAATCCGGTCGCCCTCCGCGGCGACTTGGCCGCGGCGGGCACGTTCCTCGACCTTCTGGACTCCGCCCGGCGCACCGTCCTCGCGGCCCTCGAGCACCAGAGCTACCCCTTCTCGTTGCTGGTGGAGCGCCTGAAGCCCCAGCGCGAGCGCAACCGGGCGCCCATCTTCCAGACCATGCTGATCCTCCAGCGCCCCCAGCTGGCGGCGATGACCGAGCTTCTGGCGCTCGCCTCGGGGGCCCCGGGAGCCCGGGCCAGCCTGGGCGGGCTTCGTCTCGAGGGGATCGCGCTCGATCGCGGCTCCTCGACGGCGCTCGCCGGCCAGCTCGACCTGGTGCTCACCGTGGCGGAGCTCGGCGAGGAGCTGCTGGCCACCTTCCAGTACCCCCCGGACCTCTTCGATGCCACCACCGTGGCCCGGCTCGGCGGGCACTTCCGCAACCTGCTCGCAGGCGTGCCGGGAGTTGCTGCTGCGCCGCTCGAGCGACTTCGAGAGCTGAGCCCGGCGGAGCGCTGGCAGCTGGTGGCCGAGTGGAACGATGTGGCGGTGGCCCGGCGGCCTACCACCCTGGCGGAGCTGGTGGCCGCCGGGGTGGCCCGGGTCGTGGTCGGCATCGAGGACCCCGATCCGCAGGTGGCGGGACGGGGGATCGAGCGGCTGCGGGCGTCGGGGATCGAGGTGGAGGTCGGCGTGGGTGCGAACGAGGTGCAGGCCCAGCTCGCCCCCTACCTCAAGCACCGCAGCACCGGTCGCCCCTGGGTGGTCCTCAAGCTCGCCAGCAGCCTCGACGGACGCACCGCCGCACCGGACGGCTCCTCCCAGTGGATCACCGGGGGAGCGGCTCGGGCCGACGCCCACCAGCTCCGGGCCGAGAGCGACGCGATCGTCGTCGGCGCCGGAACCGTCCGAGCCGACGACCCCTC
>CALMKX010000158.1 GCA_937867335.1 uncultured Acidobacteriota bacterium | reverse complement strand
GCCGCCGGGACTTCGGAGGCGCTCGACCTGGCGACCGGCCCCCGGCAGCGCTCTGGCCTCGGCGGCCCCCGCGACCAACGCGACGCCGCCTACTTCGGCAGCCTCGAGCTCAACCTGCTGCCGCGTCTTGGGCTCGCCGCCGCCGCAAGACAGGACCTCTTGGACGGCACCGCGGATGCCCTCTCCTACCGGGCCTCGCTTTCCGGCTCGCTCGGCTCGGCCACTCGCTGGAGCCTGGGCTACTCGCGGGGCTTCCTGCGCCCCAGCCTGCTCGAGCGATCTCTGCTGCTCGCCGTGGACCCGTCGGTCGATCTCGCGCGGCTCGAGCCGATCTGCCGCCGCGCCGGCGTGGACTGCGGCTTCGGCGATGGCGCCACGCAGGTGGTGGCCGTGGGCAACGCGCGCCTCGAGGCCGAGGGAAGCCGCCGGCTCGAGCTCGGCGTCATCTCCAGACTCGGCCGTCGCTGGCGGCTCGTCGCCAACCTCTACAGCGGCAAGGAAAGCCGCCGCCTCTCGGAGCTCCTGCCGGCGCTCGGCACCTCGCTCGGGCGCATCAACCCGGACTACGGCCCCTATCGCCCACCGGCCGAGCTTCCCGCCGGCGCCGCCGGGGAGCTCCTCACCCGGCTCGCTCGCGAGCTACCACCGCCGCTCTTCGCGCTCTTGACCCAGGGGGCGGACGGACGGCCGCTGTTCGTCGCCTACAGCCAAACCAACCTGGGCGGTCTCGACACTCTGGGCGCGGATCTCGAGCTCTCGGCCGAACTCGGCGCCCACTGGCGCGGCGCTCTCGGCTACTCCTACTTCGACTTTCGTTTCCCGGCCGGGACGGGGCCGGTAGGCCGCGCGGCCCTGCCCAACGTCGCGCAGCACCGGGCGAGGGGCTTCGTCGAATGGCGAGGCGAGCGAATCGAGGCGCTGCTCTCCGGCCGCTGGGTGGACGGCTTCCGCTGGGTTTCCGGGCCCTTCCGCGGCAACGTACCGGGCTTCGCGGCCTGGGATCTCGCCGCCCGCTATCGGCTCGAGGCTGGCTGGCGAGTGGGCCTCGAAGCCGAGAACCTGCTGGACCACCGGCACTTCGAGGTCTTCGGCGGAGATGTGCTCGGGCGCCGTTTGCTGGCCCGGGTGGAGCTCGGCTGGTGAAAGGCTTCTGGAAGGGCAAAGGGGCCGGCAAGGCTCAAGGCCAGAACCTCGCGCCCAGGCCGTGCCGGCCCTGGCTACTCCGTCGGCTCGGTCTCTACGCCTGCGGTGGATCGCAGACCTGCACCTTGCACATCAGCTCGCCGTAGCCGTCCTCGATGATCGAACCCATGCTCGAGTGGCAGGAGCCGGTGATCACCACGGCGACACCACAGTACTTCACCAGGCTCCCACACGTGGCTACCGCCAGAGAGAGCGCGTCGGACGAGATCTGGCTGCGCAGGTCCGTGTCCGCGGCGCTGCAGGTGCTGCCCATTCCCCAGTGGGGGCTCGTGCTCTGGCCGCTCAACTGGCACTCCTGGTGGCAGGCCCGGAGCTCGAAGCCGTCCTGGGGCTGATTCAGCGCGGCCGGAGGAGCCGGCTCGGCGGCCTGGGTGAGCGCGGCAGCCGGGCAGCTCTCGGCGGCCCAGGCGGCCGGCACGGCTGCCACGGCGAGGAGGGTACACAGGGAGAGGAAGAGTGCTCGAAGCTTCATGGTGCCTCCTTCTGGAGCCCCGGGCTCCATTGCCCTCGGGCTCGCTGCTGGGGCTGCCGGCGTCGGGCGATGCGCGGCCGCGGTGCTTCCCATGCCCGCTCCGTCAGCCTGCTACACCCAATAAGGCGGAGACCCCCGACAGAAGCTCTCAAGCAATCCTGGCGAAGCCGACAATGCTGAAAAGAAATTACTTCGGCCTGCAAGTGAGATTTGTGGGATGGTAGAAATTAGCCAAGACTCATCAGACGCCGACGACATCGACCCGGGGACCCAGTTGCGGGTTTGACTGTGTCTATTTGACGGTGGTCGCCCTCTCCTCCACACTGGCGAGTCGAACCCGGGTAGCAGCCCTCGGCATCTCGATCTCCGGCCGTCCCTCTCGTCCGCGCGCGAGCCGAGGGCTTACCCGACCCTAGCCGAGGAGCCGGCGGTTGCCTGCGCCTGATACCCTGCCCGAAGATCCCCTGGAGCGTGCCGTCTCGGCGTTTCAAGGCGGTGAAGATCGCGAAGCGAGCTTCCGGCGCATCGTCGAGGGGGGTTACCACCCGGTCCGCGCGTTCCTGTCTCGCCGGGTCCCTTCTTCCGACGACGCTCTGGAACTAACCCAAGAGACCTTCCTGCGGATCTACCGAGGATTGGAGGGTTTTCGGCGTGAGGCGAGCTTTCTTTCCTGGGCTCTGAGGATCGCTCACACCACCTACTTGCAATGGCTGGCCCGGCGGAAGCGGCTCCCTGAGCCCCTGGCGAATGGCAGCCCGACAGACAGCGAGGACGAGGCTCCGGCGATCGCGGAGCCGCCCAGGGCACTCGAGGACGTGCTCCGCAGGGAGGCTTCGGCCCGCCTGCGCGAGGCCGTGGCAGCCTTGCCGGAGCAAGAGCGGCGGTGCATGACGCTGCGGGTGTACCAGGACCTTTCGCATCAAGAGATCGCCGATTTCCTCGGCCTGCAGGTGGGGACCGTGAAGGCTCATCTCCACCACGCGAAGCAGAAGCTCCGGGCCCGCCTGGCCGAAACTCTGGGTAGCATCGACTTCTAGGACGAAAACCGTGACCGAGCCGCCTGAGATGGACTTCAAGAGCGCATTCGTCGACCTCCTCGACGCCGAGGCCGTCGAGAGCGAGCACCACCCCGAGCCGGAACTGCTCGCTCGCCTGCACCGCGGGGAGCTCGCGGGAGAGCAAGCCGAGGCGCTCCGCGAGCACTTGATCGGCTGCCGGCCCTGCTTCGCCCGCTACCACTCGCCCGAGGCCTTCGCTGCCCCCGGCCCCGGGAGCGACTTCGAGCTTGCCGCCTTCTGGCGCTCGCTCCGGCCCCGGCTCATGGAGGCACGCCAGGAGAAGGCGCCCCATCGCGCCCGATGGCCGCTCGCCCTGGCCGCCGGGCTGGCTCTCGCCTGCCTCGGCCTCGCTTTCTGGGCGCTACTCGCGCAGAGCCATCTGGCCGCCAGCCGCCGCCAGCTGGCCGAACTCGCGGGTCCCCAAGCGAATGCCCGGATCTACGACCTCAAGCCCGTCGGGTCGATGCGGGGCGGGAGCGGGGCTCCTCTCGAAGTCCCTCAGGGCGGCTTCACCCTGCTCCTCGCCCCCCAGGGCAGCCCCTCGGGCGCAACCTATTCGCTGGTGATCCAGGACGCTGCGGGCCGCGAGGTGCAGCTCATCCGCGGCCTCGCGCCCGACACTGAGGATGGCACCCTCGCCGTCTGGCTGCCCAGGGGCCTTCTGGCGCCCGGGAAGTACCGTCTGGAGCTGTACCGGGATGGCGAGCCGGCCCCCCGAGAGCGGGTCGGCGAGTATCACCTCGTCGTTCGCCCCTGAGGGCTAGGAAACCAGATCCTTCGAGCCCTTGCGGACCCGTTCCAGGTAGGCGATCAGCTGGGCGACCATGGGCACGGTTGCGGCTTCCTGGCGGGCGGCTTCTTGGAAGAGCAGCAGCGCCGCAGTCGCCTCGCGATGGATGTCCTGCATCAGGAAGATCGGCACCATTTCCTCTGCGAGACGCTTCACCTCGTTCGGGCGGCCGAGCTCGATGTAGAGCAGGGCGAGATCGAGGCCCACCAAGGCGGAGTCGAAGCCCAGGCCTTGGCTGAGAAAGCCCAGGCGAGTGGCCGTGAGCGCCTGCTCGGCCCGCTCGCGTTCGCCCAGGCCCCGGGCGATCCGGCCCACGACCCACTGGCGTCGTAGCTGGGTTCCAGGGTCGCCGAACTGGTCGTAGAGCGACTGGACCTGGTCCAGCAGCTGGCGCGCCTCCTCGAGCCGGCCGGCCTGCTCCAGGAACCAGACCAGGTTGTGCTGGGCGCAGAGCAGCAGCCGGGGATCTCGTGCTCCGTCGATGCTGGGCAGGGCCTGGCGAGTGACTTCCACGGCTCGCTCCGGCTGGCCAGCCTCGTAGTAGACAAAGCCTCGCTTCACCAGGATGCGGGCGGCCTGGGAGGCGTCGCCGCAGGAACGGTAGAGCTCCGTTGCGGTGTCGAGGGCCTGCTCGGCCTCCTCGAAGCGGCGCTGCTCGCGGCGCAGGGTGGCCGTGAGCTGCAGAAGCTCGGCCTCCACCAGCGGGTCCCCGTTGCCTTCTTGTTCGAAGAGCTGGTGGGCGAAGGCGAGGATTCCCTCGGCGCCGCGGAAGTCGCCGGTGGCACGAAGCGCATTGCCCCGCTGGCCCTGCGCCTGAGCGATGAGGGTCATCGCCCACGCCTGGCCGACTTCCGCTACCGGCAGCCGCATGGCGACATCGACCGCGCACTCCGCCAGCTCATGGGCCACGAAAGGCTGCTCGGTCACCCGACGCCGGCTCTCCTCCACCAGCAGGTCGACCAGCACGGGATTTCGGAACCGGCGGTGCGAGCGGCTGATCCTGAGCCGCCGCTCGGCCGCCGGGAGCTTCACCAGAGACCGGAACTCTCGCTCCGCGAGCGACTTGGCACGAGAGAGCGCATCGAGCTTGCTGTCGATCCGGGCGAGGGCCGGGGCGAAGGCGCGGGCGATCTGCCGCGGCTCGGGGGCGCCGGCCCGAAACTCCGCGAGTACCTGCTCGAGTGCGCGGACGCAATCCGGACAGCGCTGGAGCAGCGTCTTCAACAACTCGACGACCTCCTCCCGGCTGATCGATTCGCTGGCGAGCAACTCCCCGAGCTTCTCGGGCGTTACATGGCGGGCCATTACCCCTCCCCGGCTTCGATTGGATTGCCCTCGTAGTCTAGTGCAGGACGACCTATTTCGAGAGGACAACCAATACGGGAAGCGATAAGGCCCCCGAGCTCTTCCTCCCTCCCGCGCAGCCTATCCGTTACCCTGCGCCCCCGGCGTCGAGCTCGCCTTGCTCCGCCCGTCGGGATCCATGGCACCACCGGTCTTCTCGAGCCAGGCCACCACCCGGGCTGCCAGCGATTCGAAGGCGAACACCACCTCCTCGGCAAGGCTGGCTACAGGCCCAGCGTGAGTCCTGGGTCGGGCCTCCGCGCTGCCGGCGAGTGCCAAGGCGATCGATGCGACGAGAACCAAGCAGGTCAGTTTGTGGCGCATGGGATCCTCTCCTCCCAACGGTCGAGCGAGCCCAGGCCTCATGCCGGCGCCCGCCACCGCAGTTCTTCTATTGCGCGATATCAACAAGATCCGCCCTGGCGTTACGCGGTAACCTCAAAAGGCGCGCAATTCCCCGATCCCGAGCTCGGAAGCCCATGGCCTGGGCCGTGGTCTCAAGCGTGCCGTTTATCTGGGGCGAGAACCTTGTACCGGTGCGTGAATCCTTATCGAGGATACAACGGCTGCGCGAAGAACAGATGGCGCGCCCTCCGAGCGGGGCAAGAGTGGTATCTTCGAGATGAAAAATTTTTCAATGGCTATTTGACCGCGATCGAGGACTCGGTCACACTGCCTACCTCCGAACGAACTCTCTTCGAGGCCCGGAAAGGTAGGCTGTGCGCGCTGCTTTCGGCTCTCTGGCGTGGTGGCCGGCGGGGGCGTTGCTCGCGCTGGGGCTCGCCCTCGGCACGGGTTGCCGCCCGGCGCCCTCGAGGGGGGCCGCGCCG
>CALMKX010000157.1 GCA_937867335.1 uncultured Acidobacteriota bacterium | reverse complement strand
GGGACTGCGCCACGGGAGGCAAGCTAGACCCGCTGCCGGACGGTCTCTCCAAGTTTCCGGAGCTCCTTTTGGCGTGGGCGCCTCCGGCGCCCGGATTTTATGGATCCGGAAGCCGGGCCTGGCCCCCATTCCCCCGACCGGCCCGGCCCCTTGGAGGCCGCCGGCCAGCGGGTCTCTTTCGCTTGCCGTGGCGCAGTCCCGCGCCCCCGAAACCCCCCGGAGAGACGACCATGGAAACCCGCACCCTGACCGGCTACCTCGGCAGCGACCTCGAGATCCGCACCCTTCCCGAGCGATGCGAGCTTCGCGAGCGCACCGTCCGCGAGGAGGCCCCACCCGCCCATCTGGCCCGGCGCTACTCCTACTACTACGACCAGCTGCCGGTTCTCACCGAAGAGTTCGAGATCCGGATTCCCGAGCGAAGCTTCGGCAAGCTGATGCTGGCGGTTCATCGCAAGGCGGGCGGCGGCTGGGCGACCGAGTGGCACCGGCTGGTGATCGAGAAGCCCGAGAGCCTGGCGATGCAGAACGTCCGCCTCTTCGGCCAGAAGGGCAATCGCGTGCAGGTCACCGGCCGCGTGCGCAAGATCCGCTTCACCGACCGCGAAGGCCAAGAGCGTTGCTTGACCGAGCTCGTGGTGACGCACTTCCATCTGCTCGAGACCGCCCAGGAGCGCGAGGCTCGGCGCGAGAAGGCCGCCGCCGCGTAGATTCTCCTAAACCCCGAGATCCCCGCTCCGGGACCACCTCGAACCCGGAGCGGGTGAGCCTCTCCCTTTCTGCCTGCTCTGCCAACCTAGCCGAAACACCCCCTGCGAGGCAACAGAAGGAGCCCTTCACCTCCTCTTGCCGCCACCCCGCCGGTCCAGAAAGGGTTTCCGGCCACCTCTCCTGCCACCACTCCCCATGCGACCGATTGCAGCCGACTCCGACCCAATGCCGTAAGTGCCGCATCCTCCCGCAGAAGCTCTGCTCTGAAATCCTTGACATTGTGGTTTTCCAGCGCACACCATCCCCGGCATGGCGGTTCTGCGACGAGCAAGCAATGTTTTCAGCCGCTCCAAATCCCTTCGGGCTTTGGCTCGACTGAAAACCCGCTTGGCCGGGGGCACCCCGGCACCCCGGAAGCCCCTCGGAATTTCGCACGCGAAATTCGCCTCGTCGGCTGCCGAGAAGAGCACGCTTCGCGACACCCTCCGGGGGCGGAAGGAGAAAGACGGGGCGGAGAAGCCACGCCGCGGGCGGCCAAAGCTGGATCCACGAAACCTGCGCGATTGCCGCCTGACGGTTCGCTTTACCGAAGCCGAGCTCGAATACGTCACCGCCAAAGCCGCCCGAGCTCACCTCGAACCGGCGCCGTTTGTTCGCCTGGTGGCGATCGGCACCACGGTCTCACCGCCCCGGGTGCCGGAGATCCACTTCCAGGCGATCGCCGACCTGAACCGCCTCGGCAACAATCTCAATCAGCTGGTGAAGTTGATTCATTCGCGGCGCGCGCCGAGCGGACTCGCGCCGGCCATCGAGGAACTCCTCGACCATCTCGATCGAATCGAAACCCTTCTGCTCGGCCAGCTGCCGCGGGGAGGCGCGCGGTGATCACCGAGATTCGCCGCCAGAAGGGCGACACCCCGGCGCGGCTGCTCGACTACCTGGCCTCTTCGCGCCGGCTGGGGGCTCGATTGGTCGCCGCTCAGCCGGCGTCGGTCGATCCGCGGGCGATGCCCACTCTGCTCGAGGACCTGGTGCGCGCCTATCGACCGCGCCAACGGCGATTCGTCAAGCACATGATGCTCTCCTTCGCTCCGGAAGATCCGGTCGAGCGCTTGCCCTTGGCCGAGATCGTTTCGTTCTATCTCGAGCGGATGGGCTACGCCGAGGCGCCCTCGCTCGCCTACCTCCACGAGGACACCGCGCACAAGCACATCCACATCGTCACCACGCCCACCACGTTTCGGGGCGAGGCGATCTCGGAGAGCTGGGACTGGCCGCGCTCGGAGCGAGTGGCGCGGGAGATCGAGGAGCGCTGGCAGCTGCGGCGCGTGGCCAGCTCGAAGCTCGCCCCTCGCAAGGACTTGAGCCGGGGCGAGCTCGCCGCCGCAGAGAGGACCGGGGAGGCTCCAGCGCGGAAAGTGTTTCAAAACGAGATCGCCGAGACGGCCCTGCGCGCGAAAACCTTTCTCGAGTTTCTGGCACGCGTGGAAGCTCGGGGCTTTTCCGTTCGGGTGCGCCTGGCCTCGACCGGCGAGCTCGCCGGCCTTTCCTTCGCCCGCGCCGGAGTGGCCTTTCGCGGCGCTCATCTCGGGCGGGACTTCCGCGGGCCCCGGTTCCTCGAGGCCTTCGCTCTCACCTACCGCCCGCGCGAGGACGCCGAGGCCGTGCGCTCGGGCTCCTACCGCGCTCTGGCTGCGCCTTCTGCCCCTTCACTTCCCCCCCGGGAGGTTGCCATGGCTGATCCCGTTCCTGAAGCTTCGCCCACCGAGGTGCCGCAGGCGCGCCCGGAAGCGCCGCAAGCTCCCGCGGTCCCATCGCCCGCACCGACCGCACCGCGGCCTCGGTCGCTGCCGCCGGACTCCTACCAGGTGGCCGCGGTCGCTCCCGCAGTGCTCGCTCACTCCGACCGGCGCATCGAGCGCAGCGAGGTGGCTTTCGCCCGCAGCGGCTGGAGCGAGCAGTCCTTCGCCAAGGCCGAAGCCGAGCTTCGCACGCAGAATGACTCGAACGTGCTCCTGGTACGGCCGAACCCCGCGCGTGGCACGGACCTCGGCTTTCGCAACGTCACCTCCGAACAGCTCGCCCGCTTGACCGAGCGCGGCTTCGAGCCCGCCTTGACCGTCCGCGTGGGGGAGCGCTTCGACGTGCTGCTGCGCTCTCACGAGTCCTTTTCTCAACAGCAGCGCGACGCTCTTCGCGACCTCCTGGTTCAGAACTTCGGCCTCGAGAAGGCCGGCGGCGTGTGGATGGATGGCGTGCGCCTGCCCGGCTCCCTCTACGAGCCCGGGCGTTCCGCGGCACGAGCGGAGCTGGTGGCCGTGCGCACCGAGCCGTTCTCGGCTTCCGAGAGCCTGTTGCCGATCCTCGCCCGCGAGGAGATCTCGCAAGCCGAGCGGATCGAGATCCAGGCGAAGCTCGCGCAGCCGGGGCTCGCCAACGTCCCCGTGCGAGCCGACGGCGCTCCGGCGGCCTGGATGGCCGAGCGCCTGGCCGAACGGCCGGAGCTGCCGCGAGAGGCTCGGGCGGCTGAACTCCACCGCCGGCTCGAGGCGATTTCGGCCAACCCTGCGCCGCGGCAGGAGCGGCTCGGGCAGCTCTCCTCCGAGCAGCTTCGAAGCGAGGCTCGGCGCTTCCAGCAGGCCCTGCTCGCCGAGCCCGAGCGGGCCCAGCCCCTGGCCCGGGCGAGCCTCGAGGCCCTGACGGGCGAGCTGGCCCACCGGCGCCTCGCTGCCGAGAAGGAGCTCGGGCGCGCCGAGGCGAAGCTCGAGGGCGGCCGGGAGGTGATCGAGGCCTGGGTTGCCAAGACCCGGGCCAAGGCCTCCGGCGCCGAGCTCTTCGAGTACCACCGCTTGCTGGGGGCGCAGGGCCGGCTGGCCGCCGAGCATCGTGGCCTCGAGCAGACCTACCATCGGCGAGTCCACGCCGAGGCCTCGCTCGCCACCGAGCGCTTCCGCTCCGCCGTGGCCGAGCTGCGCACCCCGGAGGCCTTCGACGCCTGGAAGGGGCAGCTCGCCCGCGAGGAGGCTCTCGCCCGTCGTGCCGGGCTCACCGAGCTCTCGGTGCCGCAATCCCCAGAGGAAGGCGCGAAGCTCTCCGAACGGGCGAGTGCCCTGGGGGTCGAGACCGA
>CALMKX010000156.1 GCA_937867335.1 uncultured Acidobacteriota bacterium | reverse complement strand
CGGAGCCGGAGCGGCCATGCCCCCGCCCCGCGAGGAGATCGGTGCCGGCATCGCCTCCCCCCCACCGGCTGGAGCCGCCATGCCCCCCTGGGGAGCGCCGGCGGCCGGCGCCTGGGCGGGCTCTGGAGCCTGGTGGATCTCGTCCTGATGGCTCTTGCGCTGGCAGGCCGAGGAGGCGAGCAGCAGAGCCGGAACCAACAACCACTTCGTGCGCTTCATGGTACGTCCCTCCCAAGGGGCCCGGAGCACGAGCCGCCGGGGGAGGCTAACCGAGAGGCCGCCGTCTTTCAATGCCCCATCAGAAGCCGTTTGGCGCTTTGCCGCGCCGCGGCTAAGATGGGGCATGACCCAAGAAAGGAGCCGTTCGTGAGCGAGCGTGTGTACAACTTCAATGCCGGCCCCGCCAACCTGCCCTTACCCGTCCTCGAGGAGGTGCAGCGCAACCTCCTGGCCCTGCCCGGGGTGGGGATGTCGATTCTCGAGATCAGCCATCGATCCTCCACCTTCCTGGGCATGATGGAAGAAGCGGAGGCCAATCTTCGCACCCTGCTGGGCATTCCAGAGGGCTACCACGTGCTCTTCCTGCCCGGTGGCGCCAGCTTGCAGTTCGCCATGGTGCCGCTGTCTTTCCTGCCGGCCGGCAGCTCGGCCGACTATGTGGTGACCGGATCCTGGAGCGACAAAGCTGCCAAGGAAGCCGATCGCCTGGCCAAGGGTACCGCCCGGCGGGCCTGGAGCGGCAAGGCCGGCGGCTACGTGCGAGTGCCGGCTGCGGGCGAGGTGGAGGCGGACCCGGGAGCCGCCTACCTGCACTTCACCTCGAACGAGACCATCCACGGAGTTTGCTTCGGCGATGCTCGGCCCGCCACTTCGGTGCCGCTCATCTGCGACGTCTCTTCGGACTTCCTGTCGCGGCCGATCGACGTTTCGCGCTACGCCATGCTCTACGCCGGCGCGCAGAAGAACCTGGGGCCGGCGGGAGTGACGGTGGTGATCCTGCGGGACGACCTGCTCTCGCGGATCCCCGAGCACCTGCCCACGATGCTCGACTACCGGGTGCACGTGGCGGACAAGTCCAACTACAACACGCCGCCGGTGTTCGCCATCTACGTCGTGCTGCTGGTGACGCGCTGGCTGCTGGGCGAGGTGGGCGGTCTCGCCGCCATGCTCGAGCGCAACCAGGAGAAGGCCCAGCTGGTCTACGACGCGATCGACCGCTCGGGGGGCTACTACCGTGCCCACGCCGAACCGGCCAGCCGCTCGCTGATGAACATCACCTTCCGCCTGGGCGACGAGGAGGCCGAGAAGCGCTTCCTCGCCACCGCGCAGAAGCAGGGCTTCGCCGGCTTGAAGGGCCACCGCTCGGTGGGCGGCATCCGCGCCTCGGTGTACAACGCCATGCCGCTCGACGGGGCGAAAGCCCTGGCGAACTTCATGGACGCCTTCCGCTCGGGAGATTGAGAGCGCCCGGCCGCCGGCCCGGTTATCCGTTTCTCCGGCGGCTTGCGCTTCTCTTGACAGAGCTCCTCAGGGCCCAGTGCCCGATGGAAATCGTTCCGCGCCGCCAACCCGCGAGCCGACCCGCCTCCTCGGGCCGGCTCGCCTCTTCACGGAGGTGCATCCCATGCGGACTCGGATCCTTCTCTTGGCCTTGGCTCTGCTCGGCTTACCGGCGGCTCTTTCGGCTGCCGAGGCTCCCGCGCCTGCCGCGGATCTGTCTTTCCTGTCGGCTGCGGGCGGGTGCAACCAGCCGGAAGCGTCGGCCAGCCCGGCCACGGATCTCGGTGTCGAGCCGGTCTCCGCGGCCGATCTCGGCATCCCGGTTCCGGACAACCGTCAACTTCCGCTCTGCATCCAGTCGGTGTGCTCGGCCGGCTGCACGGCGGGCAGCCTGTGCGCGATCTCCATCAATCCGGTGGGCACCTGCTGCCAGACCGGCGGCTTCAACGTCTGCTGCATCGCCCCCAAGCAGCTGCACAAGGTGATCTGCCCCTGCCAGGGCACGGGCTGTACGGGTAGCGACGTACGGCTGCGCTGCATCTGAGCCGCAGCCGGCTCAAGCGGGATCGAGATGGGCGGCCTCGGCGTCGCCCATCTCGACTTCTCCCGCCGGGAAGTACTCGCGCCAGCGCTCGCTCACCCGCCGGGCGGTCTCCGGATCGCAGTGCAGCTCTTCCGGGAAGCCGGGCTTCAGCCGGGCGTCGATCGCGATCGGTGCCTGGTAGGAGATCTGGTTGCGCACCACCCGGCTGGCCGCGGCGTGGAGATCGGCCGCAGGCTCGAAGCGGGTGAAGGTGGTCCAGAGGAAGTTCATGGCGCTCGCCGCCGCACGCCGGGGCTCGTCCGTGAGCACCAGGAGCGGCCAGCCCGCGAAGGCCGGGTGGGCGGCCAGGCGGGCGGGAGCCTGCGGGTCTTCCCGATAGGGCGGCGCGCCGAGCACCAGGCAGCCGGCGCAGAACACCCGCACCTCGCTCACTTCGTTCGGTGGCGGCACCGGCGGGGCGAACTCCCGGGGCAGCTCGCGAATCGGCTCGCCCAGCCCCAGCCACACCCCCTTCGAACCCTCGTTCACCCGCGGGCCGGTGTAGTCCAGGGTGTCCATCGAGAGGTTGCCGAAGACGTAGAGATCCGTTTCCGGCCGGGTACGCGCCAGCAGATGCTCGAGGGTGGCGCGGAAGTCCTTGAGGTCCACGGGCTGGTCGGTCACCAGCAGGAACTTGGTCAGCGAAAGCTGGCCCTCGCCCAGGATCCGGAAGGCGCTCGCCATCGCCTCCCGGTGGTAGCGCTCGGCCACCACCGCTCCGGCGAGCGAGTGGTAGCCGGTCTCGCCGTAGGACCACAGCGCCTTGACCCCCGGCATCACCAGCGGGAAGAGGGGCGACAGGAGCTCCTGGAGCAAGTCGCCGATGAAGAAATCCTCCTGGCGCGGCTTGCCCACCACCGTGGCCGGGTAGATCGCGTCTCGCCGGCGGGCGAGGTGCGAGACCTCGAACACCGGATAGTCGTGCTCGAGGGAGTAGTAGCCGTAGTGGTCTCCGAACGGGCCTTCCGGCCGCCGCAGGGCAGGCGCCACGGAGCCGATCAAGGCGAGCTCGGCGCTGGCCAGGAGGGGATGAGCGCCGGGCCCCGGGCAGCGGGCGAGCTTCTGGCCGGCCAGGAGGGAGGCGAGCATCAGCTCTGGCACGTTCTCGGGCAGGGGAGCGATGGCCGAGAGGATCAACGCCGGCGGCCCGCCCAGGAAGACGGTCACCGGCAGCGCCTGGCCTCGCTTCTCGGCCGCCTGGTAGTGGTAGCCGCCACCCTTGCCGATCTGCCAGTGCATGCCGGTGGTGCGGGGCCCGTGCACCTGCAGCCGGTACATGCCGAGGTTGTGGCCGTGGCCGTCCGGATGCTCGGTGTAGACCAGCGGCAGAGTGATGAACGGCCCGCCGTCCTGGGGCCAGGTGGTGAGAACCGGCAGGCGGTCGAGCCGGGGCTCGGTGGTCACCAGCTCGGTGACCGGGCCGCCCGGGACCTTCTTGAGGCCCACGCGGAGCAAGGAGCCGGCAAGGTCCCGAGCGCCCCAGAGCTTGGCCGGGGTGGGCGGCAGGAGGGTCTGGGCGAGCTCCACCAGCCGGCGGATCAGCTGGAACGGCCGCCGGCCGAAGGCGAGCTCCGCTCGGCGGGCGGTGCCGAAGAGGTTGGTGGCGAGCGGCAACTCGCCGCCTTTCGGCCGACGGAAGAGCAGGGCCGGCCCGCCGGCCGCGATCACCCGCCGGTGGATTTCCGGCGCCTCGAGCCGAGGGTCCACCTCGGCCTCGATCACCGCCAGGTCGCCATCCCGCTCCAGCTGGCGCAGGAAGGCCCTCAGATCCTCGAAACCCCTCTCCACGCTCGATCCTCCCGTTCTGGGTGGCGCCCCACTCGGTCGGCGGGATGATAGCCGCTCGCCCCGCTCGGCCGCAGGGCGCTCAGGGCACGCCCACCGGCGCCTTCAGGCCCTCGCAGCTCTCGCTGTAGCCCTCGGGGGGCGAAAGCGGCTCGATTTCGCCTTTGAGCGGCTCGGCGAGCGCCTGGTGCCAACGCAGCTGGGAGCCGCGGCGACGCTCGGAGAGCACGGATTCCGTGCCGTAGCGCCCCCACCAGGCCACCGGCTCGCCGTCCTGCCAGAAGGTCCAGCCGAGGGGCTGGCCCGCCTCGTCCAGGGTGGCGCTCCAGCGCCGCTTCTCGCTGTCCAGGAAGCTCAGATGCGGCGGGTGGCTCTCCACCGGCCCGGCCGGCACCACCGGCATCCGACCCAGGAGCAACGCCGGCAGGGAGCTCAAGGTGAAGGGAGCGATCTCGAGCAGCGCCGGTGCTCGGGGGCCGGCGAAGCGGCAGAAGCGGCGCTGGCGGTGGTCCAGCCAGAGGCAGCCGCCGGGCTCCACGGCGAGGCTCCAAACCGCCCGGCCCACGGCATCCACAGCGGTAGCGCCGTAATGGTCCGGCGCGGCGAGGCGCAGGGTGATGCGGAAGCTGCCCTCGCCCTCGGGGCCGTCGTAGCGCAAGCGGAAGAGGCGCTGCGAGCCGAGCTCGGCGGGGTCCAGCACCCAGGGCTGAGGCGGCTCAGAGGGCACCGAGAGGGCAGGCGGGCTAGGGGCAAGTGCCGGCTGGGCCACAGGCTCCTGGGGCTGGGCCACAAGCTCCTGGGGCTGGGCCAGCACCCAGGCGAGGGCAAGCGGTGCGAGAACGAAAGCGGGCATGGCGTGGGCGAGCCCGGTGGACCCGGGGCTCAAGGGCGCTTGGGCTCGGGCTTCAGCTTCTTCAGCTTCTGGCGCACTTCCTCGGCGTTCGCCGGCTTGAGCTCCAGTGCCCGCTGGTAGCTCTCCTCGGCCAGACGTTGCTCGCCCATGGCCTGGTAGACGTCTCCCAGGTGCTCCAGGATGGTCGGTTCCTTGGGGCGCAGCCTTGCTGCCCGCTCGAGGTTCTCGCGCGCTTCACTCAGCTGGCCGAGGCGGAAATGAGCCCAGCCCAGAGAGTCGGCGTAGTCGCCGTTGGTGGGCTTGAGCTCCACGGCCCGCTTGAGCAGAGCCACGGCCTCTTGCAGATTCTCGCCCCGCTCGGCGTAGGAGTAGCCCAGGTTGTTGAGGGCGTCGGGGAAGTCCGGCCGTGCCTTCACCAGGTTGCGCAGCACCTCGAGAGCGCGGTCCCTCTGGCCCGACTGCTCGAGCGCCACGCTCAAGAAGTACGGCGCTTCGAGCGAGCTGGGGTCGAGCGCGACGGCTTTCTCCCACAGCGGCACCGCGGCGGCGAAGCGACCGGTACGCTGGTAGACCCGCGCCGCGACGCCGATCACGTGCACGTTGTTCGAGGCCAAGAGGGGGACGAGCAGCGCCTCGGCTTCGGCGTCCCGCTTCCCGCGCAGCAGCAGCTCCGCCCGCTTGGCCACCAAGGGCACCTGGGGCGCCTGGCTCTCCGGAGTCCCTTCTTCGAGCTTCTCGGGCAAGATCGCCAGAGCCTCGTCGGTCTTTCCCAGCTCGAAGAGGGCCTCGGAGTAGTAGAGCTTCCAGCCTTCGCCCTGGGTGCCTTGGCCACCGTTCGCCGCGAGCGGCGCGAGCACCGCCCTCGCCCCTTCGGCGTCGTGCTGGTCGAGAGCCACCTGGGCACGATCCAAGCGGAGGTCGGCGATCTGCTCCGCGGACAGGGAACCGGCGAGCTCGACCAGGGCGAGGTCGGCGAGCTGAGCCGCTGCCTCGCCGCGCTCGGCGTCGATCAGGGCCGAAACCACCGAGCCCGCGAGGCCGGCCAGGCTGGAGTCCCCTTCGATCAGCTCCGAGAGGGTGTGCACCGCCTCCGCCGGCCTGCCCAGGGCGGCCTGGTACAGGGCCAGGTAGGGCTTGAGCCCGGGCTGCTTCTCTTCGAAGCTCTTGATCAGCCGCTCTCCGCGGGCGAGATCCCCCACCACGAAGAGCTCGAGGGCGAGGCTCGCCCGACTCGAAGGATCGAGCTGGTCTGGAGAGAGGCCGTCGAGCACCGCCACCGCTGCCTGGTGGTCGTTGCGGGCACGCAGCAGATCGAAGAGCCGCACCCGGGGCGCCGCCTTCTCGGGGGCCACCGCCATCGCCTCGCGCAGCAGAGCCTCCTCCTCGGCCGGCTTTTCCTCCCGCTGGCGGAGCTTCGCTACGTTCATCAGCTCCTGCGCCAGCAGGGACTGCAGCCAGGGCAGCCCGGGGGCCATCTGGTTGGCGACGCGAAACGCCTCGACCGCCCGCTCCGGCTCGCCCACGGCGCCGTAGACCTGGCCCAGCCGGAACACCACGTCGAGGTCCCGAGGGTTCACTTCCCGGGCCGCTTCGAGCGCCTCGCGCGCCGCCGGCAGCACCTCGGCACGGTCTCGAGCGAGGTCCAGCATCAAGGCGCCGACTTCCTTCAGCACCGGGAAATCGCCGCTGGCGAGCTGGCGCGCCGCTCGCAGCTGCTCGAGCGCCAGGTCGAGCTTCTCCTTGCGATCGCTGAACGAGCGGCTGGAGTAGCCGAGACTTGCCGCCACCCGCGCGTACTCGAGCCGGATGAAGGGCTCGGTGGGCTTCAGCTGGGCGGCCTTGCCGAGCAGCTCGAAGGCACGCTCGCGATCGCCCTCGCGGCTGGCTCTCAGGCCCTCGACATAGGCGAAGGCCGCGTCGAGAGGCTTGGTGGCCGACTCGTCGTGGCCCCGCGCGGACGGACGGGCGGCGAAGGCCGGCGTACTGGGCAGGAAAGGAGGGCAGCAGGCGAGGAGGATCAGAACCTTGCGAAGGACCGAAAAGCTACCCACGAAGTCAGCATAGCAGCCACCCCCACCCCTGACAAGCCGAGCCTCGCGCGAGCCTGCGCACACCTCCCGAGAGTCGGAGGCGGCGCCGGCCGGCGCGGCTAAGCTGAATCCTCTGTTGACCTTACGTTGACACGCTCAAGGACCCCTTGCTAGATTGGCGGCGCTATGATCAAGGCCGATATCGTGAACAAGGTCGCCGAGGAGACGGAAGTTCCGCGGATCACGGCGGCCAAGGCAGTGGACATCATCATCGAAGCGATGAAGGATGCCCTGCTCGCTGGCAAGCGCATCGAGCTTCGCGGCTTCGGCGTGTTCCAGGTGCGGGAGCGCAAGAAAGGCGTGGGACGCAACCCCAAGACCGGAGTGGAAGTGGCCATCACTCCCGGCAAGACCGTTCGATTCAAGCCCGGAAAAGAGCTCAAGCTGCTGTAGCGACCCCCTCCTGCCACCCAGACCCCAGCCCACCTTGGAACCTGCCGAAGAATCTGGGCCCTCTCCCGCCCCGAACCCATCATCGTTGACCCTGGACTTGACCGTCGAGGGCACGGGCGTGCATAGCTACCGCCCGGAGCGCCCCCGCTACGCGCGGGCCGCGTTGCTGCTGCTGCTCACCTTCTTTTCCACCACCAGCCTGGGGGCGTATTGGGCGATCGCTGTTCGCACCGACGTCCTGAACCAGCTGCCCACCTTCCTCGACGTGCCGGTGCTCTCGCCTTCGCTCATCGTCGCGGTCTGGGGGGATTGGTCCCTGCTTTCGCGCGGCCTCGCCTTCTCCCTGCCCCTGCTCTTCATCCTGCTCTGTCACGAGCTGGGGCACTATCTCCAATGTCTGCGCTACCGGGTGGCGGCCACGCCGCCCTTCTTTCTGCCGGTGCCGCTCGCCTTCGGCACGCTCGGCGCTTTCATCCGCATCAAGGCGCCGATCCACAGCAAGCGAGCACTCTTCGACATCGGGGTCTCCGGCCCCCTCGCCGGCTTCGCGGCCCTGCTGCCCTTCCTGCTCCTGGGGACCGCCTGGTCTCAGCCGGTGACCATCTCGGCGCCGCTCGAAGGCCAGCCGGCGGCGATTCTCGCCGTGCCGGGCCGCTCGCTCGCGCTGGCCCTCGCCAGCCGCCTGTTCCATGGCCCGCTCGCTCCCGATCAGGTGCTGGACTACCATCCTTTCGCGCTCGCGGCCTGGTTCGGCCTTCTGGCCACGGCGCTCAATATGCTGCCGCTCGGCCAGCTCGACGGCGGCCACCTGCTCTACGCCGTGGCCGGGCGCCGGCAGCGGCAGATCTCGCTGGTGATCCTGCTTGCCGTCGCCCTGCTCGGAACGGTGTGGCCGGGTTGGCTGGTGTGGTGCACGCTGGTGGTGTTCGTCATCGGCCTGCGCCATCCGCCGGTGCTCGACGAAGAGACGCCGCTCGATCGCGGAAGGGTGGCCGTGGCCGTGCTGGCGTTGGCGATCCTGGTCCTGAGCTTCACGCCGGTACCCCTCGACGACATTCTCATCGCCCTGCCCCCCGGCCTCCTGCCCGACGGCATCGTCCCCGCCGGAACCCAGCTCGCCGGCCTCTGAAGGCCCGCGCGGGCACGGGGGCCCGCCCTCAGTCGCGCACCGCTCCCTCGCGCACCTCCAGGATGAAGGTCACCGGGCCGTCGTTTGCGAGCTCCACTTCCATGTGGGCGCCGAAACGGCCGGTGGCCACCTCGAAGCCTCGAGCGGCGAGCTCCGCCACCAGTCTGGCTACCAGCGGCTCGGCCTCGGCCGGCGGCGCGGCGCGATCGAACGAGGGCCGGCGGCCCCGGGCCAGCGAGGCGGCCAAGGTGAACTGAGAGACCACCAGGAACGCTCCGCCCACGGCCGCTGAATCCAGGTTCATGCGGCCGGCCTCGTCCTCGAACAGGCGCAGGGCGGCGAGTTTGGCCGCGGCGGCCTCCACTTCCTTCGGGCCATCGCCCCGCTCGACGGCGGCCAGCACCAACATGCCCCGGCCGATCCGGCCGACCCCTTCGCCCTCCACCCGCACCGCAGCCCGGGAAACTCGTTGCAAGACCAGGCGCATGAAATCCCTCTTACTAGGCTGGAACCGCTGCGCCCCCGCTGGGCCGATGCCGACCCCCGGCGGCCCGAGTCGGCCTGGAGGGGCGCGCAGAGCGCTGTGATACGTTAACCGAAGTCCTTGAAGGAGCTTCTGATGCTCAACAAAGTCTTTCTGATCGGCAACCTGGGCCGCGACCCCGAGGTCCGCTCCACCCCCTCCGGCCAGCCGGTGGCCAGCTTCTCCGTGGCCACCTCGCGCAAGTGGAAAGACCGCGACGGCAACCGCCAGGAACAGACCGAGTGGCACAACGTGGTGTGCTGGGGCAAGCAGGCCGAGCTCGCCGGCCAGTACCTCAGCAAGGGTAAGCAGATCTTCGTCGAAGGGCGGCTGCAGACCCGCTCCTGGGATGATCGCCAGAGCGGCGAGAAGCGCTACCGCACCGAGATCATCTGCGAGAACTTCCAGATGTTGGGCGCCCGCGGCGGCGGCGGCGAGATGGACCATGGCGACCCCGGAACCTCCTACGGTCCTCCGGGAGGCGGCGGTGGTGGCGGCCGCGGCTACGAACCCGAGCCGGACGACGACGACATCCCGTTCTGAACCGATCCCTTCACACCCGGGGCGACTGCGCAGTCGCCCCAGCCTCTGCCGCCCGCGCCTGGAGCTCGGCCAGGCGGCGCTTCACCTCGGCCAGAGGAACCGGCGCAACCTGCGCCAGCCGGCGCAGCCGTGCACGGTAGAGGGCAAAGCGGGCCCGGGCCTCGGTCACCCGCGGCGCCAGAGCCCGGGCCGAGAGCCGCTCCGCGGCCGCTGGCGCTTCGGCCAGGGAGTGACACACGAAGAGGCCATCGCAGCCGGCCACAAGCGCGGCCTCGGCGCGCTCGGCCACACTGCCCCAGGTGTCGAGGGCGTGCATGTCGAGATCGTCCGAGAAAAGCACGCCGGCGAAGCCTAGCCGGCCGCGCAGGAGGTCGGTGGCAATCGGCGGCGACAGGCTCGCCGGCCGCCGTTGCAGGTCGAGCCGCGGGTAGGAGGCATGGCTGGCCATCACTGCCCCGGCCTCGTCGCCGAGACGCCGGAAAGGGGCAAGCTCCCGCTCGAGCTGGCGGGCGGTGAGGGCGATACCGGCCCCCTCGTCGTGGGTGTCCTGCCGCGCCGCCCCGAGGCCGGGAAAGTGCTTCAGGCAGCCGCCCACTCCTGCCGCGCCGAGGCCGCGGAGAAACGCTCCGGCCCTGGCCACCACCGGCCGCGGCGAAGCGCCGAAGGTGCGCTGGTCCAGAGCATTGCCGGTGTGGCCGTGGTCGAGGTCCACCACCGGAGCAAGATCGACGTCGAAGCCGAAGGCCCGCAGCGAGAAGCCCACCCAGCGACCGGCCTCGAAAGCCAGGGTCGAGGGCTGCCGCGCCAGCAGGGCGGCCGCCGGCGCCGGCCCCACGATGCCGCGCAGGCGGTCCACCCGCCCACCCTCGGCGTCCAGGTAGAGCAGGCCCTCGGGCAGCACCTCCTTGAGAGCCCGCACGAGGCCGGAAAGCTGCGCCTCGCTTGCGAGGTTGCGGGCGAAGAGGATCACCCCGCCCGGCCTCAGCTCGCCGAGCAGCTTGCGGGTCTCCTCGCCGAGCTCGGCATCCGGGACGCCCACGATCAGGAGCTCGGAGGCCTTCATCCCAGCCTCGCCTTGAGGCTCGCCAGCAGGTTCAGCGCGGCAAGCGGGGTGAGCTGCTCGACCTCCGTGCCCCGCAGCAGATCCGCCACCACCTGCTCGACCGGCGTGAACAGCGAGAGCTGCGCTTCGGTGGCGATCGGCGCTCGGCTGCCCCGGGCCAGGCGCGGCTTGCCGGCGAAGTCGTACTCCTGGGCCTCGAGGTTCTTGAGGATCTCCCCCGCGCGGTCGATCACCGACTCCGGCAGGCCGGCCAAGCGCGCCACCTGCAGGCCGTAGGATTTGTCCGCGCTGCCCGGCACCACCCGGCGCAGGAAGAGGATGCGCTCTTCCCACTCCTTCACCGCCATCTTGCGGTTCACCACCCGCGGCAGCAGCGAAGCGAGCTCGGTGAGCTCGTGGTAGTGGGTGGCGAAGAGCGTCTTCGGCCGGCGCTTCTCGTGCAGGTGCTCGACGATCGCCCAGGCGAGCGAGAGGCCGTCGAAGGTGGCGGTGCCGCGGCCCACTTCGTCCAGGATCACCAGGCTCTGGGCGGTCGCCTGGTGGAGGATGTTCGCGGTCTCGATCATCTCCACCATGAAGGTCGACTCGCCGCGGGCGAGATCGTCGCTCGCCCCCACCCTGCAGAAGATGCGGTCCACGGTGCCCAGGCTCGCCGCCTCCGCGGGCACGAAGCTGCCCATCTGGGCGAGGAGGACGATCAGCGCCACCTGGCGCAGATAGGTGGACTTGCCGCCCATGTTCGGACCGGTCAGCAGCACGATCGCCGAGGTTTCGGCATCGAGCTCGGTGTCGTTGGGCACGAAGGCTTCACGGCTGGCGAGCTCCACCACCGGATGCCGCCCCTCGCGGATCCGGATCGGCCCTCCCGCGGGCAGGATCTCCGGCCGGCAATAGCGGTGAGTCTCCGCCACCTCCGCCAGGGCCACCAGCCCATCTACCACGGCCAGCGCCTCGGCGAGGGCGGAAAGTCGGGGCCCTTCGGCAGCGATCGCCGCCTGCAGCCGGGCGTAGTGCTGCTCCTCGAGGGCCAGCTGGCGCTCCTCGGCGGCGAGGATCTCCTCCTCCAGCTGCTTGACCTCCGGGGTGATGTAGCGCTCGGCATTGACCAGCGTCTGCTTGCGGATGTAATCGGCTGGCACCTTTTGCTGGTGAGCGTGGGTGACCTCGAGGTAGTAGCCGAAGACCTTGTTGTAGCGGATCTTGAGCGAGGGAATGCCAGTCCGCTCCCGCTCCTTGGCCTCGATCGCGAGAATCACCTGCTTGCTGTTCTGGGCCAGGCCGCGGAAGTGGTCGAGTTCGGCATCCACGCCAGCGGCGATCACTCCCCCATCCTTCACGCTGTGGCTCGGCGCCTCGGCGAGAACGCGCACCAGCTCGGCCTCGAGCTCGGCGCACGGGTCCGCCTTGGCCAGCCGGGCAAGCAGGGGCGAGCTCGAAAACCGCAGGGTCGAGAGGATCCCCGGGGCGGCCGCGAGGGTCTGCCTCAGTGCCACGGCCTCGCGGGGCGGCAAGGTACTCAGCACCGCCCGGGCAAGCAGCCGCTCGCAATCCGAGACCCGGCTCAGGAGCTCGGCGAGTTCCGCCCTTCGAGAGCCATCCGCCACCAGCTCGGCCAGGGCTTCCAGCCGCTCCTCGATCGCTGCCGGCTCCTTGAGCGGCCGGCGGAGCCAGGCCCGGAGCAGGCGGCCGCCCGGCGCGGTGACCGTCCTGTCCAGCACGGAGAGCAGCGTGCCCTTCTTGCCCCCCTCCCGCTGGTTGCGCAGCACCTCGAGGTTGGCGAGAGTGGTGGGATCGAGCACCAGGCCGTCCTCTCGCACCTCGAGGAGCAGCGCCCGCACGTGCCCGAGCTCGCTCTTCTGCGTTTCCTTGGCATAGGCCAGGGCGGCGGCCGCGGCGAGGGCGGCCGGCTCGTCGTCCTCGAGGCCGAAGCCCCGCAGGCTCGAGCTGCCCAGGTGCCGGGCGAGCTCACCGG
>CALMKX010000155.1 GCA_937867335.1 uncultured Acidobacteriota bacterium | reverse complement strand
AAGACCAGGCTGAGACGTTCCTCATGCGCTTGGCGCGGGGGAGCGGGGTTATCGGGCTTGGGGCCATGGCGGCGGAAGGGGTGACCGAGGATGGGATGCCGGTCGTCCGGCCATTTCTCGGGATTTCCCGATCACGATTGCGGGCGACTTTGACCATGGCCGGCCATCCGTGGATCGAAGATCCGAGCAACGAGAATACGGCTTATGAACGTGTGCGCGCTCGTGGGCGCCTTTCGGACCTGGAACGCGCCGGTTTCGATGCGATGGGGTTGGCGCAGTTGGCGCACCGCATGCGCGGACTTGCCGATAGAGTAGATTGCGCCGCGGCTGATCTTATCGCGCGTGCAGCTCGCTTCGAGGCGGACGTGATTTCGGTGGCGGGTCTCGACGAGGCCTCGGGGCTCCTGTCCTTCCCCTACTGGGTGGATGAGAGAGACGGCGTTCCTCCGCCTCAACCCCTGGGTCGCGGCCTCACGGAATACGTCCTGCGGACGGGCCGGCCCCTCCTCGCCGTGGTGCCCGGCGAAGCCGATGCCCTGGCCTGGCTCGAGGCCGCGGAGCTCCTCGGCGATCGCCGCCGGGGCGAGGCGGTGTACTTTCCAGCTCCCTCGCTCTCCCCCTACCACGAAGCTGAAACCTCGCTGTTGGTGCGGGCCCAGGAAGCCACCACTCTGGACGCCCTCAGCGCCGGCCGGGTGCGCCTGGTGGTCACCACACCGCGGGCGCTCTACCGCCGCCTGCCGGCGAGAGAGCGGTTTTCGCGCGATGTGGTCGCGCTGCGACCCGGCCAGGACGTGGCCATGGAAGAGCTCGCCGAGTCCCTGGTGGCGCTCGGCTTCAAGCGTTGCGATCTGGTTTCCGAAGTGGGGGATTTCGCGGTCCGCGGCGGCGTTTTCGATTTCTTCCCGCCGGGGGGCGAGCTGCCCCTGCGCCTCGACTTCTTCGGCGACACGCTCGAGGCGATCCGCAGCTTCGATCCCCTCTCGCAGCGCTCGGAAGACTCCCTGGGCGAGGCCCGCATCCTGCCCCTGGCCCTCTTCGCCGCCGGCCCCACGGAAGCCGAGAAGCTCGCTTCGGCCCTCGAGCGAGAGCTCGGTACCGCGGACGGCGAGCTCGCCGAGCGGCTGGGAGATCTGCGTAGCCGGGGAGGTTTTCCCGGCTGGGAGAATTACCTGCCCTGGCTCGAGGGAGCCGAAGAGAGCCTGCTCGATCTACTTCCGACTGCCTTGATGGTCGCGGTGGAGCCCGAGACTCTGCGCACCGAGGCGCGGCACCACGCTGAACTGCTGGAGGCGGAGTACCGGGCCCGCTTGAGCCACGGCCGCCTGGCGCTCGCGCCCGAGCTTCTCGAGCAGCCTCTGGAGCGGGTCGTCGCCGGGCTCGAAGCCGCTCAGCTGCGAGTCCACGACCTGATCACTCACCACGCAGGCTCGGCTCTCGACTTCGCCGGCAGCCAGACGGATTCCTTCCAGGGCCAGCTGCCGCGCTTCCCCCGCGAGGTGGAAACCAGCCGGGCACGGGGCGAGCGCTGCCTGCTGGTGGCCTCGCCCCACCACCAGGAGCGCCTCGCGGAGCTGCTGGAGGGGCGGGAGATCGAGGTGGGGCCCGGTGGGGTGGAGATCCTGCCCGGCGAGCTCGCTCGCGGCTTCCGCTTGCCGGGGGCGGGCGTGGCCGTCTACGGCGAGCAACAGATCCTGCCCCGAAGGGCGCCCCTGGCCCGCCCAGGCAAGACCCGCTTCGGCCCCTTCATCTCGAGCCTGCGCGACCTCAAGGTAGGCGACTACGTGGTGCATGCGGACCACGGCATCGCGCAATTCCTCGGCCTGCGCAGCGTGGGCGGCGACGGCGGCGCCCGCCAGGGGCTGCCGCCGGAGCTTGCGGCGATGTTCCCTCCCGAGGCCCCCACCGAGGTGATGGAGCTCGCCTACAGCGGAGGCAAGCGCCTGCTGGTGCCGCTCGCCCGCATGGACCTGGTGCAGAAATTCTCCGGCATCGAGGGCGTTGCGCCGCGGCTGGACCAGCTCGGGGGCGCTTCCTGGAATCGCACCAAGAGCCGGGTGAAGGCCGCCCTGCGCGATATGGCCGAGGAGCTGGTGAAGCTCTACGCCGAACGCCAGCTGGCAAGAGCGCCCTCGTTGGGCCCGGACTCCGACCTCCAGCGGCAGGTGGAGGCGGCCTTCGCCTACGAGGAGACGCCGGACCAGCTCGACGCCATCGCGGCGATCAAGGCCGACCTCGAGCGCGAGCGGCCGATGGACCGCCTGCTCTGCGGCGACGTCGGCTACGGCAAGACGGAAGTGGCGATCCGCGCGGCGTTCAAGGCGCTGGACAACGGCTATCAAGTGGCCGTTCTGGCGCCGACCACCATCCTGGCCGATCAACACCTCGAGACCTTCCGTCGCCGCCTCGAGGGCTTTCCGGTGGTGATCGAGATGATCTCGCGCTTTCGCAGCCCGGCCGAGGTGCGAGACATCGCCAAGCGTTTGAAGAGCGGGGCGATCGATATCCTGATCGGTACCCACCGGCTGTTGTCGAAAGACCTGGAATTCGCCCAGCTGGGTCTCTTGATCGTCGACGAAGAACAGCGCTTCGGTGTGGCGCAGAAAGAAAAGCTCAAGCAGCTCAAGAAGAACGTCCACGTGCTCGCGATGTCGGCCACGCCGGTGCCGCGCACGCTGCAGCTGTCGCTCGCCGGAGTGCGGGATCTCTCGTTGATCGAAACGCCGCCCAAGAACCGGATGGCGGTGGAGACGGCGATCGTCCCGTATTCGCGAGACTTGATCCGCGAGGCAGTCGAATTCGAGCTCGAGCGCGGCGGCCAGGTTTATTATGTTTATAACCGGGTGGAGACCATCGAGAAGATGTCGATCGAGCTGCGCGAGGCGGTGCCCGGCGCGCGCATCACGGTGGGGCACGGCCAGCTCAACGAGGAAGAGCTGGCGCGCAGAATGCATGCCTTCACCCACGGAGAGTTCGACATCTTGCTCGCCTCGACCATCATCGAGAACGGGATCGACATCCCGAACGTCAACACCATGATCGTCCACCGCGCGGACCGCTTCGGCCTGTCCCAGCTCTACCAGCTGCGGGGCCGGGTGGGGCGCAGCGACCAGTTGGCCTACTGCTACCTGCTGGTGGAGCGCGACCAGGTGCTCTCCGAGACGGCGCGCAAGCGCCTGGCAGCGATCCGCGAGTTTACCGACCTCGGCGCTGGCTTCCGCATCGCCGCGCGCGACCTCGAGATCCGCGGCGCCGGCAACCTGCTGGGCGCCGAGCAGAGCGGCCACATCAACGCCGTGGGCCTCGAAACCTACCTCAAGATGCTGGAAGAGACGGTGGCCGAGCTCAAGGGCGAGAAGCCGGTGGAAGAAGGACCCTCGACGGCGATCGACCTGCCGGTGCCGATGGCCATACCCCGCGACTACATCGCCGACGCCAACCTGCGCATGGAGATCTACCGCAAGATCGCCGCCTCCGAGGCGAGCGAGGAGGAGCTTGCAGCCGAACTCGCCGACCGTTTCGGCGATCCGCCCGCCGCCGTCATCTCGCTGCTGCGGGTGGCGGCGCTCAAGCGCTTGGCCGAACTCTTGCGCATCCAGTCGGTTTCGGCCAAGAAGCAGGAGCTCACCATCCGCATGCGCCGCGACGCCCGGGTGAACGTGGACCGCCTGATCGCCATCGTCTCCACCCGCCCCGGGGCGGCCTTTTCCCCCTCGGGCGTGCTGACCATTCCCACCGCAGGCGGCGAGAGCCTGCTGGCCGTGGCCCGGGCCACCCTCGAAGAGCTTGCGGCCCCGGGCGGTTCGGAGGCCCACGGATGAGCCGGAAGGTCGCCTTGCTGGCGCTGCTGGCTCTGGTTCTCGGGGCGTGCCACCGGCAGGACAAGCCGGCGGTGGACGCGGTGGCCCGCTTCGGGGACCACCGGCTCGCCTACGCCGACTTCCAGCGCTACCTCGACGCCAATGCCGGCGAGGGTGCGAACGACCTCTCCAGCGAAGTGCTCTCGGAGCTGTTCGATCAATTCCTCGACGAGCAGCTGCTCACCCAGCTCGCCGCCGACCGCGGTCTGACTCCCCAGGGCGGTACCGCCCGCAAAGGCCTCGAGCGCCTGCTCGAGCTCGAAGCCGGCGCGGTGAGCGAGGATCAGGTGGCGGCCTACTACCACGCACATCCCGAGGAATTCAGCCGCCCCGAGCGGGTGCGGCTGCAGCAGATCCTGACCGACTCCAAAGCCACGGCGGAGGCAGCCCGCAAGCGCCTCGCCGACGGGGCCGATTTCGCGGCCGTCGCGCGGGAGGTGTCGAAGGCACCCGAAGGGGCCACCGGCACCGAGCTCGCGAAGGCCGATCTGCCGCCCGAGCTGGCGGAGGCGATTTTCAACCTCAAACTGGGCGAAGTGAGTCCGGTAATTCCAGCGCCCTACGGCTTCCATCTGTTCAAGGTGGAAGCTCGCCTGCCGGCCGAGCAGCTGAGCCTCGAAGACGCCTCGGCCGAGATCCACCGACGCCTTGCCGACCAAGCATCTGACCAGCGCCTCGAGAGCCTCCTCGGCGAGGCCCGCAGCCGCTACAATCTGGAGCTCTATGCGCAGAACCTGCCGTTCGACTACCGTGGCCGATACCTCCGCAATCCGCCGGCCTGAGCGGCTGCGCTCCTGGCTGGCGGGGCTCGTCCTGGCCCTGTTGGCGGCGCCATGGGCGCGGGCCGAGGTGCTCACTCGGGTGGTGGTGCGGGTCAACGATCGCATCACCACGCTCGAGCAATTCAATCGCCAGCTCGACGAGCGCAATGCGGCCATCGAGCACTCCCAGCTTCAGCCCGATGAGCAGGAGCGGGCGCGCAAGCGGGCTCCCGGCGAGGTGCTGCGGTCGATCCTCGAGGAAATGCTGCTGCTGAGCCGTGCCGACCAGCTTCATGTGCGAGCGAGCGAGAGCGATCTCGAGGGCGTGATCTCGGATATCCAGAGCAACAACCAGTTCGCTTCCCGTGAAGAGCTGATGCGAGCCGTGGCCCAGACCGGCGAGACCTGGGACGCCTTCAAGCGCCGCCTCGGCGACCAGCAGCGCATCCAGGAAGTGGTGGGTCGAGAGGTCAACGGCCAGCTGAAGCTCGACGAGGACAATCTGCGGATCTACTACCGCGACCACGCCGAGCAGTTCCGGGTTCCCGAGGAGCGCAAGCTGGCCGAGATCGTGGTGCTCGATTCGAGCCCCTTGACCGCAGCGGAACGCACCACGCTCGCGAACGATCTCTCGCGCCGTCTGAGCGCCGGGGAGAAGGCGGATGAGATCGTCAAGAACACCTCCGAGAAAGGGCTCACCAGCGGCGTGATCGCCCTCGATTGGGTGCCCAAGGGGGACCTCGACCCCGGGCTCGAGGCGGCCATCGAGGGGCTCGGCCCCGGCAAGGCCAGCGCACCGGTCGCCGGTCGAGGCGGGCTGCACATCGTGCAAGTCCTGGAGAGCCGGGCGAGCCACCTGAAGACCTTCGACGAAGTGAAGGATCAGATCTGGCGGCGGGAGCGCGAGCGCCTGTTCGAGAAGGAGTTCCCCAAGTATCTGCAGACCCTCGAACAGCGCTCTTACGTGGTGATCAACCCGCCTGCCGGAGCCGAGAACTTCCGCCGCGCGGCGGCCGAGCACGGCGCCGAGGATGATCCGCTTTCCGTCTTCAAGCGCAAGCAGCCAGCCGGCAAGCACTCCACCAAGGACGCGACTCCGCCCAAGGGCTAGCCGGTCTTCGAGCTCGAGGGTCGGCTGCGGCAAGCTCAAGAGAGGAACGCTGTGGCCGAGCTAGGGCTTTACCTCTGCACCACCCTGGGCCTGGCTGCCCTGCTCTGGCACAGCGCCGCCGGTGGTCCGGAAACCGGCATGCGCCTGGCTTATTGGAGCGAAGGGCTGCTGCTCGGCGCCTTCCTGGCCTTCTTCGCCGTGCGCTGTGCGGTCTCCTGGCCTAGCTGGCCGGAGCCGATTCGCTGGCTCGCCGCACTCACGCTCACCAACCTGGTCGTTTCGATCCTCGTTCTCTGCGTCAACTGGCTGCGCGCCGGCGCACGCCCAGCGCAACGCCCCGGGCTCGACTAAGCCCGGCCTCTCTCGCCCGGAAAAACCCTTTCCTCTCACCGAGCTCTAGGCCGCCGCTCCCGGCATCGGGGGCAGTGTTATGCCCTGTTTTCGACGCGATTTTGCTTCGCGGCAGAGCTTTCCCGGCGAGTTGGTGGCGGGTTGAGGAATAAAGTGGAGGAAAATGGACACAAGTGGACCAAATTGCTAAGATGTGATGCAAACGCCTGAGGTCAGTGGGCGAGGCCAATGTTCCGGGGTAGTGCACCTGCCACCATCGACGACAAGGGTCGTCTGAAGATCCCGGCCGATTTCCGTCGGGTGCTCGAGGAGCGCTTCGGCAACGAGCTGCCGGAGTTCTTCGTCACCTCGATCCTGGGAGATCGGGCGCTGCTCTATCCCTTGCCGGTGTGGGAGCAAGTGGAAGAGCGGCTGGCCAAGATGCCGGCCACCGATCCCACTCGCAGCCGGTTCCTCGAGCGGGTGAACTACTACGGCCAGCAAGGCCGGCCGGACAGCCAGGGGCGGCTGCTCCTGCCCCAGATCCTGCGCGACAAGGCGGGGATGAATGGTGAAGTGGTGGTCAACGCCCAGCTCGACCACCTGGTGGTGTGGAACCGCGAGCGGATCGGCCTGCGTCTCGAGGGCGATCCCTTCACCGAGGACGATTTCCGGGCTCTTGCCGAGCACGGGATCTAGCTGCCGGTGGACCCAGATGCCAGCGCTTTCCACCAACCCGTCCTGCTCGCCGAAGTCGTCGAGCTGCTCGCTCCCGAGCGGGGCGGGCTCTTCGTGGATGCCACCCTCGGGCTGGGCGGCCACGCCGAGGCCCTGCTCGAGGCCGGTCGCGAACTGCGGCTCCTCGGCATCGACCAGGACCCGCAGGCCCTCGAGCTCGCTGCTCGGCGCCTCGCCCGCTTCGGCGAGCGCGTGCGCCTGGTGGCAGGCAACTTCCGCCACCTCGGCGAGCTGGTGGCGGGCGCCCGGTGGGGGGCTCCGGCCGGCATCCTGGCGGATCTCGGCGTCTCCTCGCTGCAGCTCGAGCGGGGCGAGCGCGGCTTCTCGTTTCGTCGTGACGGACCCCTCGACATGCGCATGGGCGCGGTCGGCAAGACGGCAGCGGACGTGGTGAACACCTACTCGGAGGCGGCGTTGGCTGAGATCTTCCAGGAGTTCGGCGAGGAGCGAGAGTCGAAGCGGGTGGCCCGGGCGCTGGTTGCGCGCCGCAAGGTGGCCCCTTTCGCCACCTCCGCCGAGCTGGCGGAGACGGTGCGGCGGGCCAAGCGCTTCGACCACCCCGGCCCCGGGCGCGAAGGGCGGATCGACGCCGCCACCCGCGTGTTCCAGGCCCTGCGGATCGAGGTGAACCAGGAGCTCGCGGCCCTGCCCGAGATGCTCGACGAGGCGGTGCGCCTGCTCTCGGCCGAGGGCCGGCTGGTGGTGATCTCCTACCACAGCCTCGAAGACCGCATCGTCAAGCACACCCTGCGGGACCTCGCCCGCGGCGAGGTGGACGAAGTCACCGGTCGCCCCCGCGCCGAGACCCAGCTGATCGAGGTGCTCACCCGCAATCCGGTCCGCCCCTCGGAAGAGGAGATGCTGGCCAACCCCCGTTCTCGATCCGCGCGGCTGCGTGCCGCGCGGCGACTGTAGAGGGCGCGTGCGCACCCCTTACGCTCTGACCCCGCCGCGAGCTGGCGCCAACGCCTTCTTGCGGCGCGAGCGGGACCGCAAGCGGCGGCTGGAGCTGCTGCTGGTGGTGCTCGCCGTGCTGCCGCTGCTGGTGGGGCTGCTGGCCTACACCTCCATCCAGGTGCAGACCCTCGCCGCCGGCTACCGCATCTCCGAGCTCGAGCGCCAGGCCAAGGAGCTCGCCCGCCGCCGCCAGCAGCTGGAGCTCGAGGCCGCCGAGCGCAGCCGGCCGGCTGCCCTCGAGAAGTTCGCCAGCGAGCAGCTGGCCATGGTGCCGCAGGATCCCGCCCGAACGCTCTACTCCGAGGAGCTGCCGTGAGAGGGCGGGTAATCTTCCTCTTCGTGGGCCTCCTGGGCTGGATCCTGGCGGTGGCTCTGCGGCTCGCCTATCTCCAGGTGGAGCGACACGACCACTACACCGAGCTCGCCGAGCGCCAGCAGCAGCGAGTGGTGGAGCTCGCGCCGCCGCGCGGAGCGATTCTCGACGCCCGAGGCCGCCAGCTTGCGGTCTCGGGCCCGGCGGACTCGATCTACGCCGTGCCCCGCGACGTCAAGGACAAAGCCGCTGCCATTCGCCAGTTGGCGCCCCTTCTCGGCGTTCCCTCCCCCGAGCTGCTGAGCCGCCTTTCGGGGGATCGGTGGTTCGTCTGGCTGCGCCGGCAGATCCCCCACGAGACGGCCGAGGCCGTGAAGAAGCTCAATCTGGCCGGGATCGGCGTTCGCGAGGAGAGCCGGCGGTTCTACCCGCAGGGCGAGCTCGCCGCCCAGGTGGTGGGCTTCGTGGGCACCGACTTCCACGGCCTGGCCGGCCTCGAGCGGGGCTTCGACACCGAAGTCGCCGGCAAGACCGGCCGGCGGGTGGTGCTGCGCGACGCCGGCGGCCGCTACGCCTTCGATGCCGACCTCGACTGGACCGACGCCGAGCCCGGCCAGGAGCTGCACCTCACCCTGGACCTCGGCCTGCAGTACCTGGCCGAGCGGGAGCTGCGCCGCTCGGTGGAGGAGTTCGACGCCGCAGGGGGCAGCGCAGTCCTGCTCGACCCGGCGACGGGTGCCGTGCTGGCCATGGCATCTCTGCCCACCTTCGATCCCAACAATTTTAATGAATACGGAGACCTCAAGGAGCGGTGGACCAACCGCGTGATCGCGGACGCCTTCGAGCCCGGCTCCACCTTCAAGATGGTCACCGTCTCCGCGGCCCTCGAGGCCAACCTGGTCGACGCCAACGACGTCTTCGACTGCGGTATGGGCAAGTTCGTGATGGGTGGCGTCACCATCCGGGATCACAAGCCCTTCGGCATGCTGACGCTGCGTGACGTGATCGCCAAGTCCTCGAACGTCGGGGCGATCCGGGTGGGCCTCTTGGCCGGCGAGGATCGCCTCTGGAAGCAGATCGTGGGCCTAGGCTTCGGCCGCAAGACGGGCATCGAGCTGCCCGGGGAAAGCCCTGGCATCCTGCGCCCCCGCGAGCACTGGCAGCCGATCACCAAGGCCTACGTTTCCTTCGGCCAGGGCGTGGCCGTCACCGCCTTGCAGCTCGCCGCCGCCTTCGGCGCGGTGGCCAACGGCGGCCAGCTGCTCAAGCCCTATCTGGTCGAGTCGATCGGCCAGCCGGGCGAGCTCAGCCGCCTCCACCCGCAGCCCGAGCTGGTGGGCCGGGCGATGTCCCCCTCGACCGCGCGGGAGATGGAGCGGCTGCTCGAGGCGGTGCTCGCCGAGGGTGGCACGGCGTCCACCTCGGCCCTGCCCGGCTATTACCTGGCCGGCAAGACCGGCACCGCCCAGATGGCCGATGGCAAGGGTTACTCGGCCACCGACCACATGGCCGTCTTCGCCGGCTTCGCCCCGGGCCGGAACCCGCGTCTGGTGGGGGCGGTGGTGGTGGACCGGCCCCGCAAGGACTACCACGGTGGCCAGGTGGCCGCGCCGGTCTTCGCCCGCATCGTGAGCCAGGCCCTGCTGCACGAGGGCATCCGCCCCGAGCGCGACCGGCCGGAGAGCTGGCCGGGCGAGGGCCCGAAGAAGGACGACGGCCTGCGCCTGGCGAAGACCCAGCCTACTCCGGCCCTCGCCGGGCGGGAGCCGGTGACCACGGCGGTTGGCACGGGGCCCTTCATCCTCACGAGCATCACCCCCAACGTGGGTGCGCAATACCGCAAGAATCCGGACTACTTCAAGAAAGACAGCGCCGGCCGCTCCCTGCCGTATCTCGATACCTACACTTACACAACGGTGGCAGACCAGGCGCTGCGCCTCTCGCTTCTCGAAAGTGGCAAGGCCGACTGCGTCTATCAGCAGTCGACGCCGCTGCCCTTCGACAACGTGGAGGAAGTCACCAAGCGTCACCCGAACCTCCTTG
>CALMKX010000154.1 GCA_937867335.1 uncultured Acidobacteriota bacterium | reverse complement strand
TTCGCTGGGCGCGAAGCTGGCGACAAAGGGCACCGCCGTGGCCGCCGTCGCGACGGCCCCGGCCGTGCTGGCGGCGAGCAGCCAGGCACGGCGCTCCGCGTCGTCGATCTCAGGAAGAGGAAAGCCGAAGTCGCTCATCGCCGTGCTCCGTTTGGGTACCGTGACTGGTATCAAGTCGCGTGCCAGCCCGGGCGCGAAGAAAAGCGTCGCGCCGACAAGCACTTGCGCCGGGCGGCACGACGCCGGCGGATGCCATCGGCGCCATTCATGGCACTCATCTGGCACTCTGTGGCAGCATCGCGGCATGCCCACGCGCCGCTCCGAGACCAAGGCCCCCGCCGCCGCGCGCGGGCTACGATCCCCGGGCCATGCATTCGTCCTACGGTCTCGCATCCGCCGACTTCAGCGTCGAGCGAGGCGGCCAGCCGGCGCCGCTCACCACCCTCTGGCCCTGCGGCTGGAACCCCGGCGACCGCCTCGGGATCCTGCTCGCGAACCCGATGGACGCGGTCGGCTGCTCGAACCTCATCTGCGGCACGAACACGCTCTTCTACGACCACCTCCGCGACACGCTCGGGACGGGGAACTTCTTCCGCTACGCGGACACGTACCTGTTCGGGGTCGGCTGCGAGGCGGGCGACTTCAACCAGCTGGACGTCTGGCCGCTCCACAAGTGGGTGACGATCCTGCAGCCGACCGCCGAGGCGCTGATCGAGGCGATCAACGACCGGCGGATCACGCACCTCGTGATCCCGGAGACGGGCGTGCGCTGCCGCGGCGAGGTCGTCCTCTCGACGTGGAACGCGTTCACGGCGACGGTGAAGGCGATCTTCCTCTACTCGCCGCGCACCGGCCGCGCCCGCAACGCGGACGTGACGCTCGTCGGCAACCGCGTCGTCGAGAGCTACGTCGACCAGGCTGCCATCGACCACGAAGCTCAACGGGCGCCCCCCCGCTGGGGCCGCTCAGCCACCGCCGCTCGCCTCCGCCCGAGCCAGCCGGGCTTCGGCCTCCAGAGTGCGCGGATGCCTGGGGCCCAGGGTGGAGCTCAGCCGGGCGAGGCTCGAGCGCAGCAGCTCGAGCCCCTGGGCGCGCTCGCCGCGGCGGGTGAGAAGCTCGCCCAGGAGGCTCTCGGCGTTGGCCATCTGGGCTTCGTCTGGCGGCTGGCGGGCGGCGAAGATCCGCCGGGCTTCGCGCAGCTCGGCCTCGGCCTGGGCCCAGCGGCCCTCGTCCTGGTCGAGGCGGCTCGCCACCAGATAGGCGCTCGCCAGCTGGGGGTGGTCCGGGGGCAGTTTCTGCTTGAGGATCGAGAGGCAGTCCTCCACCGTCTTGCGCACGCCGGCTCGCTCCCCTCGACCCCAGGCGAGGCGGGCCAGGCGCAGCCGGGTGCGGGCCACCGCCGGGCTGCCATCGCCGAAAGCGGCCAGCTGCTCCACCAGGGCTCGACGGTAGAAGGTCTCGGCCTCGGCCTCTCGGTGCTGCTCGCGCAGCGCATCGCCCAGGTTCGAGTCGTAGATGGCGAGGCTCGCCTGGTCTTCCGGGCTGATCTCGCGGGCGAGCGCCTCGACTTCCCGCAGCGAACACTCGGCTGCGGCGAAGTCCCCGGCCTGCATCTGGGCCACCGCCAGGTTGCCGAGTGGCGTGAGCAGCTTGGGATTGCGGTCGCCGAGCAGGCGCCGCAGCATCCCGGCGCTCTGGCGGTAGAAGTCCTGGGCCGTGGCGAGTTCGCCGAGGCCCAGGTACACCCCCCCCAGGTTGTTGAGCGAGCTCGCCACGTCCGCGTGATCGCCCGGCACGATGCGCCGGTACACCTCGAGGGCGCGCCGCAGCACCTCGCCGGCGTGGCGAGCATCGCCGGCCTGGTCGAGCACCAGGCCGATGTCGTTGAGCGCCATGGCCGAGCGCCAGGGCTGGCCGGGCAGCCCGGCGTCGGCCAGGGCCTCGGCCTCCTTGAGCCGCGAGCTCGCTTCCTCCGGCCGGCCCTGCTCGAGGGCCAGGCGAGCGAGGTTGGCGAGGATTTGCGCCTTCGCCACACCCTCACCGGGAGCGAGAGCGGCCAGGGCCCGCAAGTAGTGCTGCTCGGAGAGGGGATAGTTGCCCTGGTCGAAGCGCAGCTCGGCGAGGCTGGTCTCCACCTCGGCCAGGCCCGGGGAGGAGCCCGGTCGGGCCTCGGCTCGGCGCAGGGCCTCCTCGAGATACTGCTCGGCGCGGGGGCGATCACCGCGCCGCGCCGCCAGATTGCCCAGCTGGTAGAGCGTCGAGAGCGGGTCGCCGTGGCCCTGACGGCGCAAGGCGAGGGCCGAGTCGAGCAGCGGCTGCGCCCGCTCGTAGAGCCCCAGCTGGGAATACACCCGGCCCACGGCCTCCTCGAGCTCGGCGCGCACGGCTGGCCGCCCGCCGAGCTCCGGGCCGATGCGGGCCGCGGCGCGATCGAGTACTTCGCGGGCCGTCACCTGCTCGCCCTGGCCCTCTTCGGGGTCCACCACGGTGAACAGGTCCAGCAGCAGGCGGGTCACCTGCTGGGCCTGATCCCTCTGGTCGCGAGTCCGCGCGAGCTGCACTCGAGTGGTCCAGCCCCAGCCCACCAAAGTGGCGAGCAGAACGGCCGCGCCGGCTGCGGCCAGACGGTGGCGGCGCAAGAACTTGCTGGCGCGGTAGAGCCGGCTGCCGCGCCGGGCTGCGACCGGCTGCCCCTCGAGGTAGGCGCGGAGATCCGCCGCCAGGAGCTCGACCGAGGCATAACGCTCGGCCGGCTCCTTGCGCAGCGCCTTGGCCACGATGGCGTCGAGGTCGCCCTCGAGTTCCTGGAGCCGATAGGGCAGGGGCTCCGCCGCCTGGCTCGGCAGCCGGAGTGGCAAAGCCGCGGCCGCCGTGCTGGGAGCGGGGGGATCGCGCTCGCAGATCAGCGCCATCAACTGCAGCGTGGCGAGATCGCTCTCCGGGTAGGGCAGGCGGCCGGTCAAGAGCTCGTAGAGCACGACACCCAGCGAGAAGATGTCCGAAGCCGTCGAGATCGGCTCGCCGCGCACTTGTTCCGGGCTCGCGTAGCGCGGGGTCAAAGGGCTCGAGCCGAGCTCGGTGGCGGCCACCGTCCAGCCGGTCGCCTCGGCGTCGAGCAGCTTGGCGATGCCGAAGTCCAGCAGCTTGGGATCGCCCGCCTGATTGACCAGAATGTTCTCCGGCTTCAGGTCCCGGTGCACGATCAATCGCTGGTGGGCCGCCGAGACCGCCGAGCAGACCTTCAAGAAGAGCTCGAGCCGGTCTCTCAAAGCCAGTGCGTTGCGGGCGCAGTAGCGGTCGATCGGCAGGCCCTCGACATACTCCATCACCAGGAAGGGCGCGCCGCTGGCCAGCGTGCCGCCGTCGAGCAGCTTGGCGATGTAGGGATGATCGAGGGCGGCGAGGATCTGCCGCTCGGTGCGGAAGCGAGTGGCCCGCTGCTCGCCCTGGTGGGCGTCCCGCAGCAGCTTCACGGCCACCTGCTGCCGGTACTCGCCGTCGGCGCGCTCCGCGAGGTAGACCACCCCCATGCCGCCCTCGCCGAGTTCTTCCAGGAGGCGATAGGTGCGGTCGCCCTCGATGGACTCCGGAGGGCTGTTCCAGGGCCGGAAGCGGCCCATTACCTGGGTGACGTTGGCCGGATGGGCACCCTGAGGCGGATCGATCGCGGAAGCCATGGGGCTCGGCGGAACCTCGAGCGTTGAAGGAGCTGCCGGTGCACTATAGCAGCAACAGCGGCGCCGCCCGGGCGAAGTTCGTTCAGTCTCGAGCGCCCCCGGCGAGGCACCGAGCGCACAACAGGGCGCGCTTCGCCTGCTCGATGGCAGAGGTCTCGAGACTGCTCAGCGCGGCCGCCGCCCGGTGCACCAGCTCGAGCTCGGTCCACACCTGGAGCTGAGCCTCGGAAATCGAGCAGTCCCCTTCTTCGCGGTAACCCTCGAGCAGAGGAGCCGCGGCTTGCTCGAAACTCACCGCGGGGTCCTTGAGCAGGTGGGCTGCCACCCAAGAAGCAAGGTCTCGAGCGGGCTCGCCCAGGCCGCAGCGACCGAAGCCCAGCAGCCGCAGGCCAGTGGGAGCCAGGGCCAGCTGGCCGGGGTGGAAGCTGCCATGAATGGGTGAGGCTCCCAGTCGATGCGTCGGTGCTGCGAGGCCGTTGAGCAGCGGCGAGAGGGCCGGAATGCGCATCAAGACCGCCATGGACTCCGCCAGCAAGGGGGCGAGAGCGAGCGGCATGGGAGCGAGCGGCCGGCTGGAATGCAGGCAGGCGAGCAGGCTGCCGGCGGCGCGAGCGAGAGAGAAGTCCCCGGGAGGGCAGGTCGGCGCCGCCACCCACTCCTCGACCAGCAAGCCGCAGCCGGGATCCTCGGCGAGCAGCCGGGGAGCCAGGCCGGCGGCGAGGGCACGCTGGGCCTGAGCCACGCGGCAGGCCTCCCCGGGAGGCAGAGCGCGAGCCGCCACGACCCAAGGAGCAGGCGGCTGGGCTCCGCCGTCGAGCAGCAGCTCGAGGCGAACGAGGGCCTGGCGTTCGGGCTGGTAGCGCAAGGGGAGCAGCTTCAAGCTTCGCCGGGAGATGGCTCCCGGCGGCGCCATTCCGGCTCGCTCGAGAAGGCGGGCGGTGCGGCCGGGGCTGAGCAGACGGGGCAATCCGTGCAGCATGCTGTCCACGGGGAAGCTCCAGATCAGCTCTTGCCGGGAGTCGTCGGCGGAGGTTCGCGGGCTCGGGACCCCCGCCGTCCGACCCTGGCGCCAGCGCTGGAAGGCGACCAGCCGCTCGGCTCCATCGGCCAGCAGCAGCCGATAGGAAGTGGTGATCGAGCGTGCCGGCAGCCATCGTGCCGAGCCCCATTCAGCCGCGACCACCTCGGGGCCAGCCTCGCCCAGCAGCTGACCTCGGGCGCGCTCTGCGATCTCGGCCGGGCTGGGCGGGCAGAGGTCGGGCTCGCCGGCCGAACCGGGCAGGCTTGCATCGAGCGGAGGCAGCGCGAAGTGACAGGGGCGAATCGTTGAGCTCGAGCTGATGGGCAGCATCCCTTCCCCTCTCCCCGGGGTCGTCGCCGTAAACGAACGGAGTCTCGCCTGAGGGGAATTACAAGCGCATGACCAGGCTGCTCGGCTCTGGCGAGAAGCTATGGGTCAAACTTCGTCGCCCTTGTACAGCGCTGCCACCTGCTCCGCATAGCCGTTGTAGGGGAGCGTCGGCCGGCGCTCGCCGGTGCCGATGTCGCGCTCCGAGGCCTGGCTCCAACGAGGATGCGGGCGAGCCGGATTGACGTTCGAATAGAAGCCGTACTCGTTGGGCGCGAGCTCGTTCCAGAAGGTTCGCGGCGCGCTCTTCACGAACTCGATCTTGACGATCGACTTCGGCCCCTTGTAGCCGTACTTCCAGGGCAGCGCGAGGCGCAGCGGCGCGCCGTGCTGCATCGGCAGGGCGTGGCCGTAGCTGCCCACCACCACCAAGGCCAGCTCGTGCCGGGCTTCGTCCAGGCGCAGCCCTTCGAAGTAGGGCCAGGGGTACCAATCCTGGTCGCGCTGGCCCGGCAGGCCCTTCTTGTCGCTCACACACTGGAAGCGCACGTGGGTGGCGGAGGAGAGCGGCTCGGCCCAGTCGATCAGAGCCTTCAGCGGGAAGCCGGTCCAGGGCACCTGCATGGCCCAGGCCTCCACGCAGCGGAAACGATAGAGCCGCTCCTCGAGCGGGAAACGCTTGAACATCTCGTCGAGGTCGAGGGTCTTCGCCTGCTTCACCAGGCCGCCGATCTCCACCTTCCAGGGGTCCACCTTGTAGCCCCGGGCGAGCTTCCAGACCTGGTCCTTGGCGGTGGTGAACTCGTAGAAATTGTTGAAGCGGGCCGAGTCGGTCTCGGGGGTCAGAGGCCGCTCTCCGAGGGTGTAGAGGGCGTTGCGCTGGGCCGGGAACTTGTCCGCGAAACGCTTGCCGAGCGCCGGATCGGTGAGCCCTTCGGGAGGGGCCGCGGCGGCGCAGGCGACACCCGAGGGCAGGGTCATGGCGAGAGTGGTGAAGCCCAGGGCCCGCAACGCTTCCCGGCGGTTCCAGAAAGTCGCTTCGTCGGTAGCCAGGCGCTCGGGAAGCCTCCAAGAAGACGGGATGTGGATCGAGGGCATGAACGCTCCTTTCGGGGGCAAGAGGCAGAGGGCCGGTGCCATTCCATTGTACGGCGCGGCGGCAGCACCGGACGCAGGCGGCCAGAGCCTGCCGAGCCGGTGCGGACCCTGCTCGGCCTGTGAACTTGGTCTATACTCGCAACCGCTGCAAATTCTGCCCGAAGCTAGGGTTCATCGAGGCCTCGATGTCACCGATCGGCCTAGCCAAGAACCTCGCGCTCGTCCTCACCGGGCTCGGCTCGGCGCTGGTCCTCGCGGGCTGCCAACCCGAGCCGTTGCGTTTGTGCCCGCTCTCGGCCAATCTCGCCATGCCGCGGCCGGCCTTCACCGTGATCGACGCCCACCACCCGCAATACCCGGGCTACCAGCGGATCGAGGTTCGCGAGCGCAGCGAGGCCTGCGACAACGGCCGCTGCTCGCCGCTCTGGCAGGTGGACACCACGGCCGCGAGCGGCCCCACGGCGTTCTTCTACGGCGAAACGCCCGTGGGCTTCGAGCTCCGGCAGGGCCCGGAACCGCTGAGTCCCGGCGGCAAGTACCGCCTCGAGGTCTCGCGCGAGGCCCTGGGCTCCTTCGCAGCCCGGGGTTCCCTCGACTTCGACGTCGACCCTCGAGGCCGCATCGCCATCCACCTCCCCCCCGGCGCTCCTCCCTGCCAGCTCGAGACCGACGAAGAGTAGGAGCCCGTCAAGCTCCTCCCTCGCCCGGCCCGGGCGGCTTCGGCTCGTCTTTGGCCAGCCACTTCTGGTAGGCGAAGGAAACCAGGATCAAGGACAGTGCCAGGCCCACCAGCGAGGCCACTCGGTAGAGGTCGGCCAGCTCGCCCAGGTCGTAGAGGAACACCTTGAGGATGGTCGCCACCAGCACCGCCAGGCCCGAACGGCGAAGCGCCGGGCTCCTGCGCGCCACCCCCAGGCCCAGGAGCAGCAAGGCGTAGAGGGCCCAGGCGAAGGAGAGCGTCAAGTCCCGGGCCGGCCGGTGAGTGAGGTCCAGCGACAGCTCGGCGCCGGTGCCGAAGGCATCGAACACGGTCAGGTTGATCCAGGCGAAGACGAGCAGCAGCGCCTCACCGGCCAAGGCAGGGGCGAGCCACCGCTTCGGCGCCGCTGCCCCCGGCTCCGCCGAAGCGCTCTCGCTCGCCAGCCAGCGGGCGGCGAGGAGGGCGGCCGTCGCAGGCAGGACGTAGGTGATGGCCAGCCAGTTGAGCACCGGCACCGCGGCCCGCGGGTGGTAGCTCAGCACCTCGGGGTTGAGCAGCAGCCGCACCCCCACCGCCGCGAAAAGGCCCGCCGCCCACCACGCGAGCCCTGGGTGGGGCCGGCGCCGCCAGAGCCAAACCAGCGCGAGCGCCTCGGCCGCCCAGGCGAGAGTGATCCACTCGCGCTCGAGCTGGAGCGGGATGGCCAGGGTGAGGAAGAGGAGGGCCAGGGCGCCGTGGCCGAGCCGGGCCTTGCTCAGGACTTCCTCGCCGGCTTCTGCAGAAGACCGGCTTCGGCCGATCGCTACCAGGGCAGCGCCGTGAACCAGAGCCAAGAGCGCCGCCGGCGCGCCTCCCCAGCCGCTGCCCAGAGCCAGCCCGAGGAGTTTCGCGAGCGTGGGGTACCACAACGGGCCCGCAGCCGCCGAAGCGGCCCAGACCGCTGCTTCCTTCGCAGTTTCCCGGCGGAGGAAAGGCAGGGCCACGAAGGCCAGGAGGGTGAGCAGGGCCAGGCAGAGCGCCGGCCCCACCGGCGCAGGGCTCTCCTGGAAGAAGGCCAACACGCCGCAACCCTCGGCGAGAGCGGTCGCCAGCACGGCCGCGAACGGCCAGCCGAGGGAAGTCAGCCGAAGGGACGGCGTGAGGGTGAGCGCCGCAAGGGCGGCCACGGTGAAGAAATAGCCGCTCGAGGTCCAGCCCGGGAACTCGGCCCCTCCCGCCAACGCCACCAGCAAACAAAGTGCGGCCAAACTCGAGCCGCGGCCGAACAGGGGGTCCGGGCTCTCGGCCCGGGCTCGGAGCCACGCGGTGGCGAGCTCCCACAAGGCCACCAGGGCCACGGCCAGCAGGAAATAGAGACCCAGGGAGATGAAGTCCCGGCCCTCGCCGTGCATCGCCCAGGGAACGGCGATCGCGAGGCCCAGCTCCAGGCCGCCGAACAGCTCGAGATGGCCGGGCCCGGGGCGGCAGGCGAGCGCCAGGAGGACGGCCGCCAGGGCGATGCCACCCGCAAACCAGGGCCAGGAGCTCGCCGGGTTGCAGAAAGGGCCGGTGAGCTCCAACACCGCGAAGAGCCCGAAGTTCGCCGTCACTGCAGACCAGACTCGGCCGGGATCGGCCGACGCAGGCGCAGCCCAGGCGAAGCCCGCCGGTACCAGGCTCAGCCCGAGCGCCGCCAGCGCCAACTGCCAGCCGGGAACCTGCTGGCCGTGCTGGAGGAACCAGGCGGTAACGATCGCTATCACAGCCGTCGAAGCGCCGATGGGCAGCAGAAGTTGAGTCCCGCGCCTGCCGAGCCAGCAAGCGGCCGCCGAAAGCAACGCCAGGAACACGCAGAGGGGCAGCAGTTCCACGTCCAGATCCTCCTTCACGGCCATAGCGAAGGCCAGGGCGAAGGGGATCAGCACTCCCAGGGCGGCCGAAGCTCCCCAGCCCGGCTCCTCCTGGGCGGAAGCCCGGCCCAAAGCGAAGAGGAAGAGCCCGGCGAAGAGGGCGAGCACGGCGAGAAAGAGCCAGCTCTCCTCGGGCCGCAAATGCCAGCTCAGATAGAGGGCCTGGTGGAGCGTGGTGCCCAGAACGGCCAGTAGGGCGAGCTGAGGCCAGCGGCGACGCTGGGCGAGGGTCACGAGCCCGAGGTCGAGCACCAGCAGGTAGCCGAAGAGCCGCGGGGCCGTCTCGCTGGCCCCCGAGACCAAGAGCGGCGTGGCGAAGCCGCCGGCCAGGCCCAGAGCGGCGATCACCAGGGATTGGTAGCGGGCCGCCACCAGGCAGCCCAGAACCGTGGTGGCGGCGATCAAGGCGAAGGCTGGCCCGGCGCCGAGGAAGCCATAGAGGCGGTGCGCCGCCCAGAAGGCGGCGTAGAGAATCGCCACTCCCGCCCCGGCGAGCGAATTGGCGATCAGCGGGTAGTCCCGCCGCCGGGCCAGCGTCGAGACCCCCAGGGCGCCGAGCCCGGCCACTACCGCCATCACCACGCGGGTCATTGGGGAGATCCAGCCATGCTCCACCGAGTAGCGGAACAGGTAGAGACCGGCGAGCGCCAGCACGATGCCGCCCAGAACCGCAGCGCCGCGCACGCCCATCCAGCGCTCCCAGTCGAAGCCCGGGCCCTCCTTCCTCCGCAGTGAACTCGCCGCCCAACCAACCCGAGGCAGCGCGCGGAAAGGCAGGCACCACCTCCTCGAGATGCGAGGCATTGAGCTCGCCGCACATCATGCGAATGAGGTCGGTCAACTCTTCGCGCGTGCCGCAGCCGGTCAAGCGCTCCCGATAGCGCAGGCGCATCGCGTCCCAATTGACCAGATGGAGCCCGCGGTCGTAGAAGCCGTCGCGGAGCGCACGCCACACCTCGTCCAGCATCTGCGCGTAGCGCGCGCCGCGATCGTCCGCGACCACCGCCTGGAGGGGCAGAGGGGCGGGCGCGTCGGGATCGAGGCGGAAGAGACGCCCGAGCCGATCGAGCGCGTAGCGGCCATCGCGCGAGACGGCGCGAGGATCGAACCCATCGGCGGTGAGGCGGCGCGGCGCATCGCCCGCAGTCTGCGCGAAGAGGTCGCGCCTTCCGTCGATCGACGCGGTGTAGAGGAGCTGCTCGCCGGCCACCCAATAGGCGCCGGGAGCGCGCAGGGTCGTGACCGGCTCCGCGCGCCAGATGACGCCGTCGAGGTCGTACTCGAGTTCCGCGTCCGCAGCGCTCGAGTCGCCGGCCGCTGTAACGGGCGCAAGCGGCAGACGCCAGATGGCCGACCCGCCGTCGCGATCGGAGAGGAAGTAGAGGCTTCGGCCGTCGGCG
>CALMKX010000153.1 GCA_937867335.1 uncultured Acidobacteriota bacterium | reverse complement strand
TGACAATGGTTCTCATTTGGTCCTATAGTGAACCTTCTAGTTAGTGTAGAGTCAAGATGGGGCAGACGTCCTGACAGGTACGAAGGCATGAAAATCGGCGAGCTGGCGAGCACGAGCGGTACGACGAACGCGACCATCCGCTTCTATGAGCACCGGGGACTGCTGGCGGCGCCCCGGCGCACGACGGGCAACTTCCGCATCTACGACCCGGTGCATGCCGAGCGGCTGGCATTCATCCGTCACTGCCGGTCGCTGGACATGACGCTGCTTGAAATTCGGGCGTTGTTGGATTTCAAAGACCGACCGCGGCGCAGCTGTGCCGAAGTCATTGCACTCCTGGACGCGCACATCGGGCACGTTGCAATGCGAATTGATGAATTGCGTGTCCTGAAAGATCAGTTGCAGAAGCTGCGCGAGCATTGCGACGACCCGCGCACGGGTTCTGACTGCGGAATCCTCCAAGAGCTCGCCGACGGTTCGCGACGGAGTGCAGGCTGTGACACCCGCCAAGTTGCGGGCGCCCATCGGGGTCGGGCGATGCTCGGTTGTCCTGGGCCGCTGGCTGATCGACGCCCGGGCCGCCGGCGAGCGCGAGATCGACGCCGCGCGCCACGATCAAGTGCTCGCCACCGGCGAGCGGCTGAGCGTGCCCGTGCTGGTGGCCGCTCTCGAGAGCGCTGGCATTCCCGCCGAGGGTGAGGATGCCAGCGCCTTGATCCGCACCGACTCCCGCTTCGGCGAAGCCGAGGTGGACCTGGCGGTCACCCGCACCCAGGTTCGCCAGCGGCTCGGGGATCGCCACACGGTGAAGGTGGTCACCGGCTTCTTCGGTGCCGACGCCGCCGGGCGCACCGCCTTGCTCGGCCGCGGCGCCTCGGACACCTCCGCCACCCTGCTCGCGGCCTGCCTGGACGCCGAGAGGGTGGAGCTGTGGAGCGATGTCGACGGAGTCCTCTCCGGAGATCCCCGGCTGGTGGGGAATGCCTTCCCCCTGCCCCGCCTGAGCTACGACGAGGCGGCCGAGCTCGCTTTCTACGGCGCCAAGGTGCTGCACAAGCGCTCGATCGCCCCGGCGCGCAACCAGGCCATTCCGATCTGGGTGGGCAACACCTTCCACCCCGACGCGCCCGGCACCTGGATCCAGGCCGAGGCGCCGCCGGCGAACCCTTCACGGCGTGGCAGCCATCGGGTGCGAGCCTTCGCGGCGGTCGCCGCGGTCTCCACGCTGCAGCTGGAAGCCAGCCGGGAGATCGAGCTCGCCGAAGCCTCCGCCCGGGTGCTCGCCCTGCTCAAGCGCTTCCACACCACGCCGCTGTTGATCACCCAGACCTCGAGCCGGCCCACTTTCTCGCTCACTCTGGCGAGCGAGGCGGCGAGCGCGATTCATCAGGCGATCAGCTGGGAGCTCGCCGAAGAGATTGCCGTGGGGCTGGTGGAGAGGCCCCGTCGCCAGGACGGCCTCGCCACCTTGGCCGTGGTAGGAGCGGGCAACGAGGCCCATTCGCCCACTCGGGCCCTGCTCGCGGCCCTCGAGAGCTCGGGCCTCGGTGCTCTCGCCGTGGCGCAGGGCTTTTCCCCTGGCTCGGCTGTGGTTCTGGTGGAGGCGAGGGACCTGCCTCGCGCCGCCCAGACCGTGCACGACCAGCTGGTTCTCGGCCGCCGCACGGTCAGCGTGGTGGTGGCCGGCGCCACCGGCCAGATCGGCAAGGCCCTGGTGCAACAACTCGAGACCCGGCGACCGAGCCTGCTCGAGGAGGAAGGGATCGACCTCCAGGTGGTGGGAGCCTTCAACCGCAAGGCTCTGGCCTGGGATCCGTCCGGCCTGCCACTCGATCAGCTCGCCCGGCTGCTCTTCGAGGCCGGCCCGGTGGGTTGGCGGGAGGTCAAGGCTCGACTCACCGAGCGCCGACCGGCGCCAACCATCTTCGTGGACTGCACCGCGAGCCCCGAACTCGCCGCGGACTACGCCGCTCTGCTCGAGCACGGCGTTTCGGTGGTGACCCCCAACAAGCTCGCCGGCAGCCAGGGCTACGCCCGCTACGACCAGCTGCAGAAGCTCGCCCGCGAGCGGGGCCTGCCGTTCCGCTACGAAACCACCGTCGGCGCGGCCCTGCCGGTGCTCAAGAGCCTGCGGGAGATCGTCCGCCGGGGCGATCGACTGCGCTCCTGCGCGGGCATTCTCTCCGGCTCGATCTCCTACGTCCTCTCGCAGCTCAACCAAGGAGTGGCCTTCTCCGCCGCGGTGGCCGAGGCGCGGCGGCTGGGCTACACCGAGCCGCATCCGGCGGACGACCTCGCCGGCGAGGACGTCGCACGCAAGCTGGTGATTCTGCTGCGAGAAGCCGGCCTGGTGGTGGAGCGCGAGGAGCTCCGGGTGGAGAGCCTGGTTCCCATCGAGCTGGCAGGAGAGCGCGACCCGAGCCGCTTCTGCCAACTCCTGGCAGCCGCCGACGGCCTCTGGGCGGAGCGCGCCGAGCGAGCGCGCCGCGGCGGTGAGCGGCTGGTGTATCTGGCCGGCTACGACTCGGCCGGAGCCTGGGTGGAGGTGCGCTCCGAGCCGCTCGAGTCGCCCCTTGCCCGGGTCCAGCCGGGAGAGAACGTGGTGATGCTCTGGACCGACCACTACCATCGCGTGCCGTTGACCATCTCCGGGCCGGGAGCCGGGCCGGAGATCACGGCGGCCGGGGTGCTTTCCGACGTGCTGGAGGCCGCCGATGCGCTCGCCTGAAGCCATCCGTAGACCCGACGCCCCCGCGCCGCGGTTGCGGGCTGCCATCCTGGGGGCCACCGGCACCGTGGGACAGAAGTTCGTCCAGCTGCTGGCGAACCATCCGTGGTTCGAGATCTCCGCCCTGCTCGCTTCGGACCGTTCGGCCGGTCGGCGCTACGGCGAGGTGGTGCACTGGCTCGAGCCGAGCCTGGTGCCTCCGGCCGTGGCGCCGATGACGGTGCTCCCGCCCGACGCCGTGCCGGACTGCGACTTCGCCTTCTCGGGCCTGGACAGCGCCGCCGCGGGCGAGATCGAACCCCGCCTGGCCCAGGCCGGCATCCCGGTGATCTCGAACGCCGGGGCCTTCCGCATGGAGCCGAGCGTGCCTCTCCTGGTGCCGGAGGTGAATGCCGACCACGCGGCGCTGGTGGCCACCCAGAGCTTCCCCGGCTTCATCGCCACCAACCCCAACTGCTCCACCGTGGGCCTGGTGATGGCTGCCAAGCCGCTCGCCGATCGCTTCGGCCTCGAGAGCCTGCAGGTCACCACCCTGCAGGCGGTCTCCGGGGCGGGCTACCCGGGTGTGGCCTCCTTCGACATCCTGGGCAACGTGATCCCCTGGATCCGCAACGAGGAAGAGAAGCTCGAAAGCGAGCCGCTCAAGATCCTCGGGCGGCTGAGCGGCGAGCGGGTGGTGCCGGCGAGCTTCGGGATCTCGGCTCAGACCAATCGCGTGGCCGTGCTGGATGGGCATCTGCTGTCGATCTCGGCTCGCCTGGGGAGGCGGGCCGAGATCGGCGAGGTGCGCCGCGCCTTCGAGGAGTTCGGCCAACCACTCGCCGCCTGGAATCTGCCCTCGGCGCCGGCTCGGGCGCTGCACTTCTTCGACCAGGAAGAGTTTCCGCAGCCGCGACTCCATGCCGGCCTGGGCGCCGGCATGACGGTGTCGATCGGCCGGCTGCGCCGCTGCCCGGTGGCGGATATCCGCTTCGTTGCCCTGGTGCACAACACGGTACGTGGTGCCGTGGGCGGCGCCCTACTCAACGCCGAGCTGCTCTGGCGCCTCGGCTACCTCGAGGCCCAGAGGCCTCGCCGCGAGCGGCAGCCGGAATTCGCGGCGCCCTGAGCCTCGCGCTATGCTGCCGCCATGGTGAGCCAGAACCGGGCGATGCAGATCGGCAAGCTGCTGCGGGTGCGTCTGCTCGAGGCGCGGCGCACCAGCGCCGAGCTCTGCCGCGACCTCGGCTGGGAGCCGGCCCGGCTGGAGCGCCTCCTGGCCGGCGAGATGCCTCTCGAACTCGAGGATCTCTACGACCTCCTGGCCGTCCTCGAGATCCCTCCCACCCGCTTCTTCTCCCAGATCAGCCGGCCGGAACGGACGGCCTCCCTGCTCGAGGGAATCGAGATCGCCCACCTCGACCCGGACACACCGGTGGCCGAAGGACTGAGCTTCGGCAGCCTGATGGAAGAAGTGCGCCGCGCCGTGCGCGACGAACTCGCCGCGCCCTCGGGAGGGCCTGGGACCGAGCCTGAGGTGGAGTAGAGCCGGCTAGGAGCGAGCCGCGCCGGCGGGCTGGCGCCGGTAACGCCGCGCCTGCTCGACCTTCCCGCGCACCTTCTCGAGGGTCTCGAGGTCGAGCCCACGGACGCCGGCGGAGGAGGTCAGCCGGGACAGGGCGCGCCGGGCCTCGGGGTGGATCCGCTCGGAGGTGAAGGTCGCAGCCATCTGCTCGAAGAGCTCTTCGAGGCGATCCAGCCGACCGCTTCGAAGACAAAGGGCCGCCAGGTCGAGAGCTACCGAGACAGCGTCGTAGAGCTGTCCCTTGGCGAGGGCGGCTTGGCGAACCAATTCGAAGATCGGCTGGGCGGCAGCGTAGTGTCCCAGCTTCGCCAGCAGATAGCCCTCGAACCACCGGACGCGCCAGACGATGCCGTGGTCCGTGATGCGATCCAGAAGCGGCATCGCTTCGCGCAGTACCGCGACGGCCTCGCGGACGAGGCCCTTGATCTCGAGCGCTCGAGCCAGGGCCTGGATCGTGGCGACCAGGAGGCGACTGTCGAGACCGGGCTCGAGGCTCAGGAGTACCTTCTTCAGGGTGCGGATGCCGGTTTCGGTCTGGCCCGAGAGCACTTCGATACGGCCCAGAGCCACCATCGTCTCGCTGGCTAGCTGCCCATCCCCGACGGAGGCCGCCAGGTGATGGGCCCGCCGCAGCTCCTGGATGGCTTCTTCGAAGTGGCTCTGGTCTGCGAGCAAGGCGCCGCGATAGGCGGCTGCCCGGGCCGCGAGCATGGGATCGCTCGACCCCAGCCGCTGCTGCTTGTCCGCATGAGCCAAGGCTTCGGTGGCCGGCTGCCAGCGGAAGTTGACGCGGAGGGCGTTGGCGGCAGCGAGCCAGGCCGAGGCTCGGAGGTCGGCCGCAAGGAAACCCGGGAGCGTGGAGCCCGTCTGCAGCTTGCCGGCCGAACGGACCGCGAGCAGGGCGAGATCCAGCATCCTGGCAGGGTCGTCGTGGCGTAGGGCGTAGCTACGGTCGATCAGGCCTCGACAGACGTCGACATGGCCGTACTGGGGACTGTTGCGCAGCATCAGATCCTGGGAGGCCGGATCTCGTTGCGTCAGACTGGTGCAGAGCCTCTCCACCCTCGTGGCATCGAGCCGCGTCGGCCGTTGGGCCAACGCACTCGCAAGAGCTTTCTCGAAAGCTTCGCGATAGGTGCTCTCCGGGCCACGCATTAACGGAGCATTCTACGGCAAGTCTGTCCTCTTAGGCCAGCTGCCTGCGCTCTCGAGGTGCCGGCCAGGCTTCGCACTCGTGAGTGGCCTTCTCCTGGAACCTAGGCAGAGGCTCCAGGAGCAGATGCTTGAGTTCTATGGGGCGATCAGCATCGTCTCATTGCCGCAGCCCCCTGCCGAGACTGTCCGCCTCGGCAGCCGGCTCGATGCTCTGCCCGGCATGGACGAGCTGCAGGCTCGTGGTGTCGTTCGGCGCCGACGCGGTGTTGCGATCTCCGCTGTAACCGAAGGGATCGATCTGCATACCGATCTTCTCCACCACACTCACCAACCAGGAGCTGAAACTGCTCCACCAGCCGGCAGCGTCGTTGCGCGGAGCCGCCGAGGCGGGGAATGTCATCACGATGGCAAGAGCCAACATCAGGCCGACGACCGACAATTTCATCGTTCGAGTCATGGCGAATGCCTCCTCATCCGCCGCCGCGAGACGTCAGGCGGCCACCACGGCCTCGTTGCCCGCGTACGGCGCTACCGATGAAGTATGACCATTTGCCCGAAACGGGACGACTTAATTCTCAAGCGGACCTATTGCAAAGACTCTCGAGGCGCTCTCGATCGGCCCCGGATCGTTGAGCAGAGGACAAACAGGGCTGGAGAGATCTTCTCCGCGGGCGATTTTGGAGATCCTGTGAATCTCGTCAGCGCATGGTTCGCAGATTCCGCAGAAGCGGTGTTTCTGCGCGCCGGCGAGCCGCTCTCCGCGGAGCGGCGGGGTGAATCGGCCCGGTCGGGCGCCGCGCACTCGTGGTAGTTTTCGACCCAGATCTCGAGTCTCTCGACCAACCAGAAGGAGTCAGGCCGGCATGAGCGAGCCGTCGCAGAGCCCCAGCCTCAAGAGCAAGGACGACGCCAAACCCGTGGTGCCCGCGGACAGCCAGCTGCCGGAACTCACCGTGAAGGCCCTGCTGGTGGGTCTGATCCTGGCCGTGATTCTGGGCGCCGCCAACGTCTATCTGGCGCTCAAAGCCGGACAAACGGTTTCTGGAATGTTTCCAGCCGCGGTGATCGCCATGGCGGTGTTTCGCTCGCGCTTCCTGCCGGGCAACCTGCTCGAGCAGAACATCGCCCGAACCACCGCTTCGGTGGGCGAAGCCCTCGCTGCCGGAGCGATTTTCACCATCCCCGCCTTCCTCCTTGCGCAAGTGGGCGGGCAGCATCTGTGGGAGAGTTTTCGCTACTGGGAAACCACCCTCATCCTGATGCTCGGTGGCGTTCTCGGCGTGTTGTTCATCACCTTGCTGCGTCGCACGCTCACCGTGGACGCGGATCTGCCTTGGCCGGAGAGTCGCGCCTGCACCGAGATCGTCAAGGCCGGCGAAAAGGGCGATAGCGGAGCTCGTTACGTTTTCGGAGCGCTGGGGCTCGGGGCATTGTTGCAGTTCTTGAAGGATAGCCGCGGCATTCAGCTCTTCCAGGAGAGCCTTTCCTTCGCCAAGGATCTACCCTCTTCGGTGATCCACCACTTCGACACCAAGCGCCAGGCGCTGGGCGACGTCACCCACAAAGGCCTTTTTTCGCTGTCCACACCGTCGATTTCCCCCGCCCTGATCGGCGTGGGCTACATCATCGGCTACGAGCTCTCGGCGATCAATTTCGCGGGCGGCGTGCTCGCCTGGCTGGTTCTGATCCCCTTCGCCGTGTTCCTGAGCCCTGAGCTGCCGAATCTCTTGGGCCATGGCGGGCAGCCCGCGCCGATGTCGGAAGTGGTTTATTCCGTCTGGTACAACCAGATCCGCCCCTTCGCCGTGGGCGCCATGCTGGTGGGTGCCGCCAAGACGATGTGGAGCATGCGCGACTCGATCGGCAGCGCGCTCAAGGGTGCCTTCCACAAGGGCAGCCGAGTGACGGCCGCATCGCGCCTGGAGCGAGATCTGAGCCCGCAGGTGGTGCTCGTCAGCACGGCCGCGCTCGCGGTGCCGATGTTCCTGCTCTACTACTACTTCAGCCAGAGCCTGGTGGGAGCAGCTGTCGCGGCAGTGGTGATGATGGTGCTCGGTTTCGTTCTCTCCGGGGTCGGCGGTTATCTCGTGGGTCTGGTGGGCGGCTCGAACCAACCGATTTCCGGCTTGACGCTTTCGACGTTGATCATCGCTGCGCTGTTGCTGGTGGGCTTCGGCGTCACCGGCCTGCCGGGCGTGGGAGCCGTGCTCGGCGTGGCTGCGGTGGTGTGCTGCGCCACCGCGGTATCCGGTAGCTTGATCCAAGACTTGAAAGTCGGCCATTTCCTCGGTGGCACACCGTGGAAGATGGAGCTCGCGGAGATCGTCTCCACGGTGGTGGTGGCTGCGACGCTGGTCTGGCCGATGATCTTGCTCCACGCCGCGGATCTCAAGCAGGGTGGCACGGGAATCGGCGGAACGGCCTTGCCGGCGCCGCAGGCCGGTTTGATGGCGCAGCTGGCGCAGGGAATCGTCGGCGGCGAAATGCCCTGGGGCTTGATCCTCTTCGGCATGTTCTTTTCGATCGCGCTGATCCTGTTCAAAGCTCCTTCGCCGATGCTGATCGCAGTGGGGATGTACCTGCCGTTCGAAACCACCGGCGCGATCTTCGTCGGCGGTTGCATCAAGGCTCTGGTAGATGCCCTGGCGAAGCGGCGCAAGCTGGGCTCGGCGGGACTCGAACAGTTGGAGAGCAGCGGCATGTTGCTCGCCTCGGGATTGATCGCCGGAGAATCGATCACCGGTGTGATGCTCGCGGTGCCGGTGCTGCTTTCTGACCGCTTCAGCTCGGTGACTCACCTGATCTTCGGCGTCGACCAGTTCAGCTGGGTGGGTGGCCCGGCGGGCGGCTGGATGTCGCTCGTGGCTCTCGCGGCCGTGGTGTGGGTGCTGGTGAAGATCCCGCTCGGCCGCGCCGCTCGGGCCTGATCACCGGGGAACTCCTTTGCGCTACCTCACCGCCAGCCTGCTGCGCCGGGGCGCGAGCGGTGAGGTCTACCGGGCGTACGACAGCGCCCTCGATCGCGAGGTGGCGCTGAAGCTGCCGCGGCGCGACGATCCGGTCGCGGCCGAGAGCATGCTGCGCGAGGCCCGCCTGCAGGCGTTGCTCGATCATCCCTGCCTCTGCCTAGTTCACGAGATCTGCGAGCTCGACGGCCGCCCCTGTGTGGTCCTCGAGCTGGCGCTCGGCGAGGAGCTCGGCCGAGTGGCCTGGAAGATGGACCTCGGCGAGAAGGTGGAGGTGGTTCGCCAGGTGGCCGAAGGGCTCGCGAGCGCTCATCGGCTGGGCCTCGTCCATCGCGACCTCAAACCCGAGAACATCCTGGTGGAACGCACCGCCGAGGGGCGCTGGCGGCCCAAGGTTGTGGACTTCGGCCTCGCCGAGCAGGTCGCCGAGCCGTCGCTCGACGCCACCGGCGCCTTCTCCGGCACGCCGGGTTACCAGGCGCCGGAACAGGTGCGGGGCGAGCAGGCGCGGATCTCCGCGGCCACGGACGTCTGGGCCCTCGGGGCGATCCTCTACGAGCTGCTCGCGGGGGCCCCGCCTTTCCAGGCACGAAGCCGCGCCGAAGCCCGGCGCCAGCTGCTCTTCGAGCCGCCCGTCGGCCTGCGCTCGCTGGCGCCTCAAGCCTCCCCGGACCTCGAGGCCGTGGTGCTCCGCTGCCTGGCCAAGGAGCCCGGCGAGCGCTATCGAGACGCTTCGGAGCTCGAGGCCGACCTCGGCGCCTGGCTGCGCGGAGAACGGCCGACACGGACGCGCGGCCCCTGGCCCCTGCGGCTGCCGTCGAGCCGCGCGCGCAGCACTTGCGCCTGTTGTTCCAATTGCGCTTCATTCGCGCTGAGCAATTGCTGCG
>CALMKX010000152.1 GCA_937867335.1 uncultured Acidobacteriota bacterium | reverse complement strand
CGGCGCCACCACCCGGGCCGCCACCCCGGCGCGCTCGAGCTCCGGCAGCGCCACCGTGAGGGCCGAGCGCACCACGGTCGCCACGTCCACCTCCTCGGGCTCGGCCGGGACCGGCCGTGCGTACGAGAGAAACGAAGTGACGATGCGGTCGAGGCCGGAGATTTCGTCGGTGATCTCCTGGGTGATCTCCTCCATCTCGCCGGCGAGCTTCTCCGGCTGAGCGCGACGGGCCCGGTGGGCCAGCGAGTCGGCCGCGAAGCGGATGGCGTTGAGCGGATTGCGCAGCTCGTGGGCCAGGCCCGCAGCCAAGAGGCCGAGCTCCGAGAGGTGCTCGGCGTGGGCCCGACGACGGATCTGCTCGCCCTGGCGGCGGGCGAGTGCCCGGCTCGCCGCCGCCACCACCGCCAGGATCGTCAGGCCGAAGCCGGCGAGAGTGGCGACCGTGCGCCAGATTCCGCGCCGCAGCGCCTTGGCCAGCTCCAGCTCGGAGACCCCCAGGACCACCGCGCCGCAGGGCGGCTCGGCGACCGCGGTGACCATCTCGACGAAGACGTCCGACTCCTGCGGGTCGCTCGGGTCGGTGACGCGCGTGCGTCTTCGGCCGGAGCTCGGCGCCCACCCGGAGCCGAGGAACTCTTCCGGGGCTCCCCCACGCCAGCCGGTGGCGATCGACTCCTGCTCGGAGCTCCAGAGGATGTCGCCGCGAGCGTTCAACACGTGGAGATAGGCGATCTCCGGCGATGTGGCCAGCAGCCGGCGAGCATGGCGCACGAAATCGGCCCGAGACGCCGCCGCCGCGATACCGGCGCAGCTTGCCGGGCTCATGCTGGTGGTGAGCTCGGCGGCGAGATCCCGGCCGGCGTCACGGGCACCGCGCACCAAGCGTTGCTCCTCGCTCGACAGCCGAACTTCCTCGAGAACGATGCCCGCGGCCAGGGCCAGGGTGGCGAGCAGCACCGCGCCGCCGAACCGCCAGATCCAACGACGCACGCGCTGGGCAGGAAGCCAAGGTGTGGCAAGGGACGGGGCCATGGCGGTGTGCTCGCCCGGGGGGCGAGCCGAAATCCATGCTAGCAGCCCGGCTTTCCGGGGTCACTGCGGCTGAATGGCGCGCCAGCAGGGAGCGGCGCGAAGTCTCTCCCACGCTCCGGCCGCCGTAACAGCCCGCAATATTGCGATTTTCAGCCCGCCGGAGAAGTTGGCACGGACCCTGCTCTAGCCGAAAAGCGCGCCGGAAAGATCCGGCACCGAGATCGAGCAGACTCGGAAAAACCACTCCATCAGGAGCGCACCATGAAGACTAAGCTTACCGTTCTCGTCGCCGCACTCGCCCTGGTCGCCTTCACCCTGCCGAGCCTCGCCGCCACCGGCTCGGCCAAGCCCGCCGCAGCTCCCTCCGCCCACGCCGCCAAGACCGCAGTAGGCGAACTGGCGACGATCGACGCCGCGGCCAAGTCGCTTTCCGTGAAAGTGAAGGGCAAGACCGACAGCTTCACTCTCGCCCCCAACGCCACCATCACCATGAACGGCAAGCCGGCCCAGATCAGCGACTTGAAGGTCGGCGAGAAGGTGGAAGTGACCTACACCGTGCAGGGCACCTCGATGGTGGCCTCGAACGTGACCGTGCTCGGCCACGCCTAGGAAAAGAGCAACACACCCGTCAAACCGGGTTTCTCCGCAAGGATTGCCAACGGCGCCCTCGCCCCCCGAGGGCGCCCCTTTTTCAGTCAGCGTAACAAAGCCTTGACCGGGTTCAGCTCCAGGCTGCGCATCAAACGTTGGACGCTGTCGAGAATGTAGTTTTTCTGCGCTTCCGGCAGCTTCATGCCCTGAACCTTGTCGATGAGCCCGAGCTGCGCGCTGAGCAGATCCACGCGCTTTCGTTCCAGCTCGAGCTGCCGCTCCTCGCGGCTGACTTTCTTCTCCCTCAGCGTCTTGACCAGCTCGTAGACCGGCACCAACAGTCCCAGCAGCGTGGAAAGCAGGCCCATGGCGGCCGTCGCACCTTCGAGTGTGATGACCAGCGGCGAATTCTGTTGCATGGCGGTCACGTGAAGGCGGCGGCTGCGACCGATCATGTCTTCCAGGGCCGAACTGTAGAGCAGGGCGTTGGGATCCTTGCGATGGGTGCGCTCGGACCGCTTCTCCACTTCGGCCTGCATCTCCGGCAGGGTCAGGATCGTGTAGATGTTGTAGAGATTGTTGATCGTGGCCAGAAGATGCCAGAGGTCACGCAGGCGTTTCTCGGCGGGTTGTTCGAGCTCGATCGAAATCGTGGATCTTGGTCGGTCGCTCATAGCCATACCTCCTCTCAGGGCTCAAGGGCCGGAGAAGACAGGCTTCGCTACACTCGCGGCTCGATTCGGGGCGCCGATCGCCTCGCTCTCAGCGCCGGACAACAGCCGGCTCGCGCCCCTCTGGACCGGTGCGAGCTTCTGGGCGAGCAAGCGAGCGGGCTTGCATACTCTTGCGGCTCCTTGGTTAAAACGACACTACGCCCCTGCTATGCCCATGTCAACGCGACTTCGTCGAACCTGAGCAATAGGTTCGCTACCGTGCGAGCTCCCCCTGCCGCTCAGCGCGCCCAGGCGAGGCTCGAAGGGTGGCTGCGCAGGCTCGCGAGCATTTGCTCCGGGCTTTCCGGCGACAGCAGCAGGCGGTAGCCCAGGGTGGTGGGCACGGACAGCACACGCTCCCGGCGGGTGAGGTAGAGCAGAGCCTTCTCGCCGTTGCGCAGCCGGAACCAGCCGGAGTTGTAGGCCCGGCCGAGGGCGGTGCCGGCGGTGCGCCAGCGGGGCAGCAGGCCCGGCTCCTGGGCGAGGTCGAGGATCTGCGCCTGGTCCAGCTGGAGCTCGGAGAGCCGGATCGGCTTGCCGTAGAGATCGCCGTGGAAACGCAGCGTGCCGTCACCCACCTCGAAGGTCACCCGGCGGGGCGCCAGGCAGACCACGGCGAGCATCACCAGGACGCCCATCAACAGCAGGCTGACGGGGAGCAACAACCAGAGGCCGGCAAGCGAGCCGGGGGCGATGCGGAACGTCTCGGTCATGGGGGGACCTCGTCGAAGAAGGAGTTGGGTACTGGCGATCTTCTACGGCCGGCGGCGGGCCGCTATTCAGCGCTGGCGGCCTCCGCCTTCGGGGGGTGCTCCGGCTCCCGGCTGCTCGGTCTCCTCCCGCTCCTCCAGCAGCAGCTCCACCTTGCGCTGCGGCTCGAGTAGCTGCTGGAGCTCCAGGAAGCCGGCTTTCATGGCCGCTCTGCCGGTTCCTTTGCCGTACTTCTTGCCCTGGCGCTTGCCTTCCAGGATCACCGCCAGCACCAGCACCACCACCCCCACGAGCAGCCACAGCCCGGCCATCCATCACCTCCCGCGCTGATCCTCGCACGTTCGGCCGGCGTCCCTCTCTGTCGAAGTCGGTGCATCCATAGTCCCATGAGGATGCTTCGACGTGAATGAGCTCCGCTTCGCCCTCCGCCGCCTGGCCCGGCGACCCGTGATGGCCGGGGCGGCGGTGGCCTGCCTCGCCATCGGCATCGGGGCGGTCACCGCGGTGGCGAGCCTGGTCGAGCCGGTGGTCTGGCCGAAGCCGCCGTTCCACAAACCGGAAGGGCTGGTGTGGGTATGGGGCGAGATGCGCCAGCGCGGCCTCGAGCGGATGCTGGCTTCCGGGGCCGAGTTGCTGGACTACCGCCGCCGCGCCGGCTGCTTCGAGGCGGTGGCGGCTTTCACTCCGCAGCTCTTCAACCTCACCGGCGAGGGCGAGCCGGAACGCCTGGCGGCAGCCCGGGCCAGCGCGGAGCTATGGCCCCTGCTCGGCGTGAAGGCCGCCCAGGGCCGGGTGTTCACCGCCCAGGAGGACCAGCCCGGCCACAATCGGCTGGCACTTCTCTCCCACCGGCTCTGGCAGCGCCGCTTCGGCGGCGACCCCGGCGTGGTCGGCCGGGAGATCCGCCTCAACGATTCGAGCTACCAGGTAGTGGGCGTGCTGCCCCCGGAGTTCGAACTCGGCCCGCGGGAGATCGAGCTCTGGGTGCCGATGGCGCTCGACCCCACCCGGCTGCCGCCACGGGATTTTCGCGGCCTCTCCGTGCTCGCTCGGCTCGCTCCCGGCACCTCGCTCGCTGCCGCCCGCGCCCGGATGAAGGCGCTGGCGGGCGAGCTCGAGGCCGAAGACCCCCGCGCCTACCCTCGTGACAGCGGCTGGGGCCTGGCTCTCGAGCCCTTCGCCGAGCGCGATGCGGCCCGCCTGCGGCCGGCTCTCGCCGCCCTCGCCCTGGCGGTCGCCCTGGTG
>CALMKX010000151.1 GCA_937867335.1 uncultured Acidobacteriota bacterium | reverse complement strand
TCGCTGTGGAATGTCCGCCTGCTGCGGCGGGGCGACGCGACGCATCCTCGCTTCATCACCTTGTTCTTCCACGCCGGCGGCGTCGGCGCGCGGCCGGGCCTCGACGGCCTGTCGGCCACCGCCTATCCAAGCGGCGTGCGCTCGATCCCGGTCGAGCTGGCGGAGCGCAACGCGCCGGTGCTCTACCTGCGCAAGGAGCTGCGCACCGACTCGGGCGGCGCCGGCCGCTGGCGCGGCGGCCTCGGCCAGGTCATCGAGCTCAAGGCGCGCGACGGTGGCGACATGACCCTGGCGGCGATCTTCGAGCGCGTCGTCAACGCCGCCAAGGGACGGCATGGCGGCGCTGACGGAACACGAGGTCGCGTAGGCCTGAAGGCGGCGGGCGCGCTCGGCGCCAAGGGGCTGCAGACGATTCCCGGCGGCGATACCCTCGTGGTCGAGAGTCCGGGCGGCGGGGGATTGGGTGATCCCCTGACCAGGCCCGCCGATTCCGTGCGCGCCGATGTCGCCGCAGGCTACTGCAGCGCCGCGGAAGCCCGCGCCTCCTACGGCGTCGTTCTCCGCCAGGACCTGTCGATCGACGAGACTGCAACCGCGGCTCTGCGCCAGCGCGGCCCCCTCGGCTCCCTGGCTGCAGAGTAGGGATCAGCGCGGACGGAAGGGCCCTGCGGCTTTGTCCACCCGTTCCTTGATCGTCGCCATGCACTGACCGGGACTGCCCTGGCCGGCCAGCAGCTTGCCGAGCTCGGCCGGGATGATCTTGTTCGAGATCTCGATCCACGCCGGCAGCTTGGGCTCCGTTCCGAGCGCGTTGTTGATCGTCCACTCGGTCGCCGCGAAGTGACGGGTGGTGCCCGGCCCGACCTTCGCGTTGGCGAGCACGCGCGGGTCCTTGTAAGTGGAGGTGCGCACTGCGGCGCCGCCGCTGCCGAGCAGGGACCGCCAGTACTCGAGCTGACGGGTGAGCTCCGCGCCGGCCAGCCACTGCCGCTGCCAGCCGGCGAAGTCGCGGTACTGCAGCTCCAGGTCCGGCAGCGGCGACTCGCCTCCTCCCGCTTCGGCCCAGGAATACAGCCGCGCCAGCTCCCGGCCCAGCACGCCGAGGGACCAGCCGTCGCAGGCGATGTGGTGAACGTTGAGCAGCAGCCAATGCTCGCGCGGCGAGAAGCGGCAGAGCAGCGCCCGCATCACCGGGCCCCGCTCGAGGTCGAAGGCGCTGGAGGCCTCCCGCGCGAAGAGCCGTCTGCCCTCGGCCCCGGCGTCCGGCCCGGCGAGGCCGGCGAGGTCCACCCAGCTTGGCCCGTGCAGGCCCTCGCGCATCAGCTCTTGCACCGGCCGCTCCCCCCGGCGGGGGTAGCGGGTGCGCAGGATCTCGTGGCGGCGCACTGTCTCGGCCAGGGCCCTCTCGAGCGAGCGCGCCGAAAGCGGCCCTTCGAGCACCAGCCCCATCGGCACGTTGTAGGAGGCGTCGGCGGGTTCCAGGTGCTGGAGGAACCAGAGCCGTTCCTGGCCGAAGGAGAGCGGCGCACCGTCGGCCGGGGCCTCCGCCAGAATCGGCTCCAGCCGCCGGTGGGCGCCCAGCACTGCGGTCTCCACTTTGGCCGCCAGCCCGGCCGCGGTGGGTGCCTCGAACAGCCAGCGCAGGGGTACCTCCTCGCCCAGCGCCTCGCGCAGCCGGCTCATCACCTGGGCGGCCAGGAGCGAGTGCCCGCCGAGGTCGAAGAAGTCGTCGCCGAGCCCCACCTTCTCCACCCCCAGCACCGCCTCGAAGGCGCCGGCCACCAGCTCCTCGAGCTGGCTCGCCTCGCCCTCCTGGCGGACCTCGGTGGCGCCCCACTGGGGCGGCGGCAGCGCCCGGCGGTCCACCTTGCCGTTGGCGTTGAGCGGCAGGGCATCGAGCACGATCAACGCCGCCGGCACCATGTAGGCGGGCAGCTCCTCGGCCAGGCCGGCGAAGATCGCCGCGCGCTCGCAGCGGCCGGCGACATAGGCCACCAGGCGGTGGTCGCCGCCGCCGGCGTCCCAATCCACCACCACGGCGTCCTCCACTCCCGGCTGCAGCCGGAGCGCGACCTCCACCTCCCCCGGCTCGATGCGGAAGCCGCGGATCTTCACCTGGTGGTCGATGCGGCCCAGCAGATCGATCGCGCCGTCGGCCAGGAAGCGGGCGCGGTCGCCGCTGCGATAGAGGCGGGCACCGGCCTCCTCGGAGAAGGCATCCGGCACGAAGCGCTCGGCGGTCAGGCCCGGCCGGGCCCAGTAGCCCAGGGCCACGCCGTCGCCCCCCAGCCAGAGCTCTCCGGCCAGGCCCACCGGCTGGGGCTCGCCCCGGCCGTCGACCACGATCGCCCAGGTGTTGCCGATCGGCCGGCCGATCGGCACGCTCGTGGCCTCGGCAGCCAGTTCGCCCACCGGCCAACAGGCGGCAAACGTCGTGACTTCCGTGGGCCCGTAGCCGTTCAACAGCTGGCCCACCTGCCAGCGCGAGCGCGCCCGCCGGACCAGCTCGGGATCCGCCTTCTCGCCGCCGAACAGCAGTTGGCCGAGCCGCGCGCCGAAGGATCGCGGCGCCACCCGCGCGAGCTGATGGAACACCGCCGCGGTGAGAAAGAGCGCCGAGATCCGCTCGCGGTCGAGCCCGTCGGCGAGCTCGAGGGGCTCGAGCAAGGTGGCGCGCTCGAAGCCCACCAGGCAGCCGCCGCGCAGCAGGGCGCCCCAGATCTCGAAAGTGGCGGCGTCGAAACTCGGCGTCGAGACCTGCGCCAGCCGCGCCTCGGGGCCGAGCTCGGCGTAGCCGCCGTCGAAGACCAGCCGCGCCACCGCCCGTTGGCTCACCACCACGCCCTTCGGCTGCCCGGTCGAGCCGGAGGTGTAGATCATGTAGGCCGGCGCCGAGCCGGCGATTCCTGCCTCCAGGGTGGGCAAGGCCACGGCCGCGCCGGCTCCCCGGGGATCGATCGCCACCTGGAAGTCGAGCCCCGCCGGCACGGCCTCCTCGTGGCCGGCCTCCACCAGCACGCCGCGCAGCCCGGCGTCCGCCGCCTGGAAGCGCAGCCGCGGGGCCGGGAACCCGGGATCCAGGGGCACGTACGCGCCTCCGCCCTTGAGAATCGCCAGGCAGCCGGCGGCAAGCGCGCTCGCCCCGGTGACCATCAGGCCCACGAACTCCCCCGGACGGCCGCCCAGCTTCACCTGCCGCTCGGCCAGGCGCTCGCTCCAGGCGTCGAGAGCCTGGTAGCTCCAATGCTCCCCCAGCGAAGCCACCGCCACGGCCTCGCCGCGCGCCGCCACCTGCTCCCGCCAGAGAGGCACCAGCCCGCCCTCGCCGGCACGGGGCCGGCGGCGGTCGTTCCACTCCCAGGTGAGCTGCTGGCGCTCGGCACGGTCGAGGAGTTCGAGCTCGTCCAGCCGCCGATCCGGCTCCTTCATCCCGGCCTCGACCAGTCGCAGGTAGTGGCGGAGCGCTCGCTCGGCGGTGCTGCGGTCGAAGAGATCCCGCCGGTACTCCATGGAGATCCACAACCGCTCGCCGCGATGGGCCACCGAGACGATCCAGTCGAACTTCGCCGCGCCGCTCGAGGCCTCGAGGCGGCGGGCCTGGATCGGGCCCAGGCTGAGCGATTCGCTCTGCCGGCCCGCGGCGCTGAAGTAGGAGAACATCACCGAGAAGAGCGGGGTCTGGGTGAGCAGTCGCTCCGGCTGGAGCTCCTCCACCAGCTGTTCGAAGGGCACGTCCTGGTGGGTGTAGGCGGCAAGAGCCAGGGCACGCACCTCGCCCACCAGCTCGGCAAAGCCCCGGGCGCCGGCGGTCGACAGCGGATAGACCTGGGTGTTGACGAAGAAGCCCACCAGGCCGGCGAGCTCGCGCCGCCCGCGGTTGGCGATCGGCACTCCCACCCGCACCCGCCGGGAGCCGCTCCAGCGCGCGAGCAGCACGCCGTAGCCGGCGAGCAACGTCATGAACGGGGTGGCGCCCCGCTCGCTCGACAGCTGGCGGAGCGCCCCGCCCAGCTCCAGCGGGGCGGCCAGGCTGATCAAGTCGCTCTGGCGGCGGGCCAGGGCCCGCCGCGGGCGGTCCGTGGGCAGCTCGAGCGGCGCCTCTTCGCTGCTCAAGAGCTCCTTCCAGTAGGCCATCTGCCGCTCGAGCTCGTCGCCTTCGAGCCAGCGCCGCTGCCAGAAGGCGTAGTCCCGGTACTGCAGCGGCGGCTCCGGCAGGGCGGGCAGCTCTGCCGGAGCCTGCGTCCAGACGTACAGCCGCCCGAGCTCCTCGGCCAGCACACCGAGGGACCAGCCATCGCAGGCGATGTGGTGAACGGTCACCAGCAGCCAGTGCTCCGTCTCGCCGAGGCGACAGAGCAGCACCCGCAGCACCGGTCCGTTCTCGAGGTCGAACGGTGTGGCGGCCTCCCGGGCCAGATGGCGGCGAGCCTCCTCTTCGGCCTGCCGGCGGCTGAGCCCGGCGAGATCGAGGAGGGCGACCGGCAGGCCTCCTGGCTCATGAACCTGCTGGACGGCCCGGCCATCGATCGCGGGATAGGTGGTGCGCAGCACCTCGTGGCGGCGAACGATCTCGGCGAGCGCCGCGAGCAGGGCTCCCACCGCGAGCCTGCCCGAGAGCGAAAGGGCCATGGGCACGTTGTAGGAGGAGTCCTCCGGCTCCAGGCGCTGCAGGAACCACAGCCGCTCCTGGCCGAACGAAAGCGGCGCCGCCTCGGGGAAGGCGCCGCGGACGATCGGCTCCAGGCGGCCGCTCGAGCCCAGCACGGCCTGCTCGATGCGCCGTGCCAGGGCCCCGGCCGTGGGGGCCTCGAACAGCCAGCGCAGGGGGACCTCCTGGCCGAGGGCTTCGCGCAATCGGCTCACCACCCGGGTGGCGGTGAGCGAGTGGCCGCCGAGGCGGAAGAAGTCGTCCTCCCGGCCCAGGCCCGAGAGGTCGAGCACCGCCTCGAAGGCCCCCACGATCAGCTCCTCGAGCAAGCTCGGCTCGCCCGCCTCCTGGCCCGGCCGGCTTCCCCACTGCGGCGGCGGCAGCGCCCGGCGGTCCACCTTGCCGGTGAGCGCGCGCGGCAACGCCTCGAGCACGGTCAGGCCCGCCGGCACCATGTAGGGAGGGAGCTCGCCGGCCAGGCTCTCCAGCACGGCCTCGCGATCGCAGCGGCCGGCCACCCAGGCGGCCAGGCGGCGGTCTCCCTCCTCGCCCTCCCACACCGCCACCACGGCGTCCGAGACGCCCGGCTGACGCCGCAGCGCCGCCTCCACCTCGCCCAGCTCCACCCGGAAGCCGCGGATCTTCACCTGGTGGTCCGCTCGGCCCAGAAACTCGAGCTCGCCATCGCTTCGCCAGCGAACGATGTCGCCGGTGCGGTAGAGCCGAGCGCCGGCCTGCTCCGCGAAGGGGTCGGGCACGAAGCGCCAGGCGGTGAGCGCGGCACGCCCCCAATAGCCCAGGGCTACGCCGTCGCCGGCGAGCCACAGCTCGCCGGGGGCCCCCAGCGGCTGGAGCTCGCCGTTGCCGCCCACCACATAGCAGCCGGTGTTGCCGATCGGCCGGCCGATCGGCGCCCAGCCCGCGGGCGCGGCCACCGGCACGGCCTGCCAGGTGGCGGCGAAGGTGGTCACTTCGGTGGGGCCGTAGCCGTTGATCACGGCGTCCGCGAAGCCGTCGGCCCGGCAGCGCTCCATGAGCTCGGCCTGGGCCGCCTCGCCGCCGAAGATCAGCACCTGCAGGCGGCGGTCAAGACGGCCGAGGGGGCTGCGGGCCAGCTGGTGGAACACCGAGGTGGTGAGGAAGAGGACGTCGATCGCCTCGCTCGCCAACCAGGCTTCGAGGTCGGCCGGCGAGAGCATCGTGGCCCGCTCGAGGTCCACCAGGCAGCCGCCGCCAAGCAGGGCGCCCCACAGCTCGAGGGTCACCGCGTCGAAGGTGGGCGTCGATCCCTGGGCCACCCGCTGGCCCGCCTCGAAGGCGAGGTAGCCGTTCTCGAGCACCAGCCGGGCCACGCCCCGATGGGTCACCACCACACCCTTGGGCTCACCGGTCGAGCCCGAGGTGTAGATCATGTAGGCGGGCGCCGCACCGCCCAACGAGGGGATGGGGAGCGGCGCGGCGGCGCCCGACGCGGCGAGCGGCGGCATCACCAGCGGCCGGGTGAGACCTTCGGGCACCGAGGAGGCGAGCCCGGGCTCCACCAGCACCACGTCGAGGCCGGCGTCGGCGATCTGGAAACCCAGCCGCTGGGCCGGGAAGGCCGGGTCGAGTGGAACGTAGGCGGCGCCGGCCTTGAGGATGGCCAGGGTGCCGGCGGCCAGGGCCGCCGCCCCCTGCACCATCAGGCCCACGAAGTCGCCGGGGCGCACTCCCATCTCGCCCAGGCGCTGGGCGATCTCGCCGCTCCACTGGTCCAGGCCCGCGAAGCTCAGCCGGCGATCCCGATCGCTGACCGCCACAGCCTCGCCCCGGGCCATCACCTGGGCTCGCCAGGGCTCCAGCAGCGAGCGGTTTCGGCCGTAGTCCCGCTCGGAGTCGTTCCACTCGCGGGCGAGCTGGTGTCGCTGGGCCGCGGTGAGCACCGGTAGTTCCCGGCTGGGAGTGTCGAGCCGGGCGATGGCAGCCGAAAGCCAGGTCTCGATCTCGAGCAGCAGGCCGCGCGCTCGGCCGGCGCTCACCGAGGAGCGATCGAAGCGGGCCAGCAGCCGCGGCGGCTCGCCGCCCCCGAGCTCGAGGGCGAGCCGCGCCGGCTCGCCGCTCAGGGGTGAGTGGAAGCCGGCGTGGCGCACCGAGACCTCGAACAGGGCTTCTGGCTTCCGGCCCTCCGCCTCGAGGGCCTCGACCAGCGCCGAGAGCGGGCAGGCGGTGTGGGCATAGGCCTCCTCGAGGCTCTCCCGCATCCGCGGCAGGAGCCGGCGCAGGGGCTCGGCGCCCGGCACCTCGAAGATCACCGGCAAGGCCTCGCCCGGCGAGCCCTCTCGGCCCGCTGCCGCTCGAGGGGCGCTGCCCACCACCACCCGGTCGCGACCCGCCCGGCGAGCGAGCACCGCCGCGACGGCGGTCATCAGGCAGGTGTGCGCGAGGGCGTCCGACCCCCGGGTGAGGGCTGCGAGAGCCTGTGCGAGCTCGCGGGAGAGAGCCCTCTCGAGCTCGCCCCAGCCCTCCCCGCCGGTGCGCTCCTGGAGCAGGCTCGGCGCTTCGTCGACGGCAGCCAGGCGAGCGAGCCAGAACTCCCGATCCACCAGCCAGTCGCGGCCGAGAACGGCCGCCTCGGTGGGCTTCATCTCGATCATGCTCGCTCCTTCCGCACCTGCTCTGGACCACCGTTCACAGCTCGAACTCGAACTTCTCGAGCGCCCCGGGAGCCGGCTCCGCCTCCTCGGCCGCTTCGACTTCCTCGCCCAGGGGCAGGTCGACCAGCGCCCGCTCCGGGTTCTCGGCCAGCTCTCGCAGCAGCCGCTCGAGCCGCCGCGCCAGGCCGGCGGCGGTGGCAGCGCTCACCACCGCTCGGCGATAGACCAGGGCCCCCACCAGGCCCTGGGGCACCGGCCGCAGGTGGAGCTCGAGGTCCATCCGCGCCCAATGACGGCCTGGAGACAGCACCTCGAGCTCCAGGCCCGGCATCTGGAGGGAGCCCTCGAGGGCGTTCTGGAACACGAACACCGCCCGCGCCAGGGGCGCTTCGGGCCCGCGGTCCTGGGCCACGGCCTCCACCACCGCCTCGAAGGGCGTGTCCTGACGGCCGAAGGCCGCGAGCGTGGTGCGCCGCACCTCGGCCAGGAAGGCCGGGAAGGGCATCAAGCCGTCCAGGCGGCAGCGCAGGATCAGGGTGTTGACGAAGAAGCCGATCAGGGGCTCGATCTCCGCTCGATCGCGGTTGGCCACCGCCGTGGCGATGGCCTGATCGCGCTGGCCGGTGTGGCGGTAGAGCAGCAGGGAGAACGCCGCCACCAGCAGCATGAAGGGCGTCACGCCCTGGGCCCGGCAATGCTCGCGAAGGCGCTGCCACTCGCCGAGCGGCAGGCGCACGGGGATCGACTCCGCGGCCAGATCCCCCGCAGGCGAGCTCCCCAGCTCGCCGGGCAGGCGCAGCTCCTCGAGGCCGGCGAGCTCCCGCCTCCAGGCCTCGAGCTGGGCCTGGAACCTGCCGCTCTCGATTTGCTCGCGCTGCCAGCGGGCGTAGTCCCCGTACTGCACCGGCAACGCCCCGGGGCTGGCCTGCCGGCCTTCCAGCCGCGCCGTGTAGAGGCTGCCCAGCTCGCGGATCAGCACGCTCATCGACCAGCCATCGCCGGCGATGTGGTGGAGGCTGAGCAGGCCGCGGTGCTCGCGCTCGCCCAGGCGCACCAGCCGGCAGCGCAGCAGAGGGGGCCGCGAGAGCTCGAAAGGCCGCGCCACTTCTCGCTCGGTCAAAGCGGCGGCCTGGGCGCTGCGATCCAGCTCCGCCAGGCCCGAGAGGTCGATCAACGGGGCGACCAGCCGCAACCCGGGCAGCCACTGGGCCCGCGGCTCGCTGGCGACCTCCAAGAAGCCGGTCGAAAGCACGCGATGCCGCTCGAGCAGACCCGCGAGAGCCGCCGTCAAGGCTTCGGGCACCAGCTTTCCTACCAGCTTCACCACCGCCGGGATGTTGTAGGCCGGGCTACCCGGATGCAGCTGGTCGAAGAACCACAGGCGCCACTGCTGGGAAGAGAGCGGGCTCGATCTCTCGGCCGGGTCCCCAGCGCGAATCGGGGCGAGCGCCTCGCCCTCGAGTTCGGCGCGCAGCCGCTCCACCTCTTCGGCGAGCTCGTCCACGCCCGGCGCCTCGAAGACCCGCGGCAGCGGCAGCTCGACTCCGAACACCTCGCGCACCCGGGCCACCACCCGGGTGGCCGAGAGCGAATCCCCGCCGAGGTCGAAGAAGCCGGCGCCGGGAGGCACCTCGCTCATGCCCAGGAGCTGGGCCCAGATTCCCTCCAGGAGCTCCGCCGTGAGGGCTCGCCGCTTCGCCTCGCCGCTCGGCTGGCTCGGCGCCACCGGCGCCGGCAGGCGAGCCCGATCCACCTTGCCGTTGGCGTTCAAGGGCAAGGCCGCAAGGGGCACGATCACGGCCGGCACCAGGTAGGCCGGCAGCCGCTCGGCGAGAGCCGCTCGCAGCCGAGCCGGCTCGAGAGGGGCTTCCGACGAGGCGGTCACGTAGGCCACCAGGCGCCGCCCGAGCTCGGCGTCCACTTGCGCGACCACCACCGCCTGGCCCACCCCGGGCTCGCGCGCGAGCGCGGCCTCCACCTCGCCGGGCTCGATGCGGAAGCCGCGGATCTTCACTTGGCCATCGAGCCGCCCCAGGTACTCGAGCACGCCATCCGGGCGGCGGCGCACCCGGTCTCCGGTCCTGTAGCAGCGCGCCCCCGGCGCGCGGCCGGTGGGGTCCGGCACGAAGCGCTCGGCGGTGGCCCCGGGCCGGCCCAGGTAGTCCCTGGCCACGCCGCCGCCGCCGATCCACAGCTCGCCGGCAGCTCCGGGCAGGACCGGCTGGGAGTAAGGGTCCATCACTTCGAGCCAGGCTCCGGCAAGGGCTCGGCCGATCGGCACGATGCGGCCGCCCGGCGCTCCCGGCTCCACCACGTGGTAGCTGGCGAAGGTGGTGGTCTCGGTGGGGCCGTACCCGTTCACCAGCCGGCGCGGCGGGTTCTCGCCCAGCACCCGCTCGGCCCAGCGCGTCTCCATCGCTTCGCCGCCCACCACCAGGCTGTCGAGCCCGCCGAACACTCCCGGGGCGTCCGCGGCCATGCGGTGGAACACCGAGGTGGTGAGGAACAGCACCGTGGGCCTCTCGCGCGCCAGCCAGGCGCCGAGCTGCTCAGGGCTGACGGTGGTCTCGCGGTCCAGGCCGAGCAGGCGGGCGCCGTTGAGCAGGGCCCCCCAGATCTCGAAGGTGGCGGCATCGAAGGACGGGCTGGCGGACTGGGCCACGCGGTCCCCGGGCCCGAATTGGATGTAGTTGGTGTCGAGCACCAGCTGCAGGATGCCGCTTTCGAGCACCCTCACCCCCTTGGGCCGGCCGGTCGAGCCCGAGGTGTAGATCACGTAGGCCAGGGCGTCGGTACCGGCGAGCGGGCACGGCGGCAGAGGGCTCCCCGCGGTCCGAGGCTCTTCCGCGGGGTCCACCACTCGGGTTCCCGCCGGCAGCCGCGCGCTCTCCTCGCCCTGGGCGATCACCAGCGGGCAGCGGCAATCGGCCACCATCAGGCCGAGTCGCTCCGCGGGGTAGTCCGGATCGAGCGGCACATAGGCGGCGCCGGCCTTGACGATCGCCAGCATCGAGATCACCAGCTCGGCCGAGCGGGGCAGGAGCACTCCCACCGGCACCTCGGCGCCGGCCCCGAGCTCGGCGAGGCGGGCGGCCAGGCGGTCGGAGCGGTGGTCCAGCGCGCCATAGCTCAGGGCGCCGCCCGGGAAATCGAGCGCGATCGCCTCCGGCGCCAGCCTCGCCCGCTGCCGGAACTCCTCCACGAGGCTCCGCCCGGCGGGCTGCCGGCAACCTCCGAGCGCCGGCTCCGCGAGCGGCCG
>CALMKX010000150.1 GCA_937867335.1 uncultured Acidobacteriota bacterium | reverse complement strand
ACGTGTTCGTGAGCCTGGCGCCGAACCAGCGCACCACCCTGATGCACATCTACCGCGTGAACGAGCTGGGCGGCACCTTCGCGGCGCCGCTCGCCGTGGACGTCAAGATGAACTTCCAGCCGGTGCGTGGCGTAGCCAAGAAGAACCTCGAGCTCGTGGGCAACTTCACCTTCCCGGCGGTGGCGATTCCCTGGGCGACCAGCACCCCGGCAAAGACCAGCAAGGTAGGCCCGGTGGTGGTGGACACCAACGGCGACCGCATTCCGGACACGGCTTTCGCGGCCTCCTCGGGCTTCAACCCCGGCTGGGTGGGCGGCGAGGTGCATCCCAGCTGGATCCCCGACTATCAAGACTGCTACCCCTGCGAGCCGCCGATGTGCCACACCGATCCCTCGACCGGTGAAGAGCACTGCACCGGCGGCACGGTGGTCTGCGGCGGCGCCTACTGCCCGTAGTCGGACTTGAGCCCTCGGGAGCCTCCTTTTCCGGAGCTCTCGGGGGCACCCCTCCCGGGCCAGCGGCCTCGCCGGCCCGTATTGCCTCCTGCTCGTTTGCCAGCAGCTCGCTCTCACACTCGGAGACGACAGGCCGTTCCGCTCGCCGTCGAGCTGCCTGCTCCGTCTGGAAGGATGTAAGCTCACGGAGTCGTCGATATTGATAGTTGTGCACGTTTGGTCTATTCTATGTTCTAGTTCTTGCTCGTCATCTAGACGCTCGGGCGGACCGAACTGGCTCGCTCCGCCAAACCCGGTGGCTTGCGAAGGAGGCACTCATGCGGAATTCGGGTATCACGGTTCTGCTCTTGGTGATGGGCCTTGTGGCCGCGCCGCTCCTGGCGGCGGACACCATCTCGCGCGGCATCGACACGTTCACCACCACCAAGGACGGTTCCACCTTCTACGACTTCTCGAAGAACCCCATCCCGGCGGGCTTCTTCTGCCCGGGCTCGGCGGCCTTCACCGGCCGGATCGCCTTCAAGGGCCTGCCGCTCGCCACCTCGGTGCCGGGCGCCCTCCACGGTCGGGACACGGTGATCGAGCGCCTGGACGACGCCACCTTCGACGCCAGCGGCGCCGCCACCACGCGGCTGCGGTTCCGGGCCCTCTCGATGGTGAGCCTCGAGCCGCTCAAGACCACCTGCGGCAGCTTCAACGTGTTCGTGAGCCTGGCGCCGAACCAGCGCACCACCCTGATGCACATCTATCGCGTGAACGAGCTGGGCGGCACCTTCGTGGCTCCTCTCGCTGTGGACGTGAAAATGAGTTTCCAGCCCGTGCGTGGCGTGGCGGGCAAGAACCTCGAGCTCGTAGGCAGCTTCACCTTCCCGGCGGTGGCGATTCCCTGGGCGACCAGCACCCCGGCTGGTACCTCGAAGGTGGGCTCGGTGGTGGTGGATACCAATGGTGACCGCATTCCCGATGCCAGCCTGGGTGGCTCGACTGGCTTCAACGCGGGTTGGACTCCGGGAGCTGTGGCCACCAACCTCGCCGGCTGCACTGTGTGCGAGCCGCCCGAGTGTCACATCGACCCGGCGACCGGCAAGAGCCATTGCACCGGCGGCCTCGTAGCTTGCGGCAACTACCAGTGCCCGTAGGTCGGCCTCTAGCCTTCTGAGACCCAAGTCATAGGCCTCGAACGGGCCCCCCTTCTGGGCCGGCGGCCTCGCCGGCCCGTTTCGCCCCTCCGGTCGTCTTCTTGCTGCCCATTTCCGCCTTTGGCGAGGGCAGGCAGTTCCGCCCACTGTCGACTGGTTGTTGATGCTCAACACCTCTAAGCTATCAGAGTCATTGCTGTTGATGTCTGTACGCTTTCTGTCTATTCTATGTACTAGATCTTGTCTGCTATCAGACGCTCAGGCGGATCGAACCGGTTCGATCCGCCAACCCCGGTAGCTTGCGAAGGAGGCACTCATGCGGAAGACGGGTCTCGCGGTTCTGCTCTTGGTGTTGGGCCTGGTGGCCACGCCGCTCCTGGCGGCGGACACCATCTCGCGCGGCATTGACACCTTCACCACCACGAAGGACGGCTCCACTTTCTACGACTTCTCGAAAAACCCCATCCCGGCGGGCTTCTTCTGCCCGGGCTCGGCGGCCTTCACCGGCCGGA
>CALMKX010000149.1 GCA_937867335.1 uncultured Acidobacteriota bacterium | reverse complement strand
GAACTGGAGGGCGGGGGGCGGGGGTGTGGTGGGGCCGCCGCCTCCCCCACCACCGCCGCCCCCGCCGCAGGCCACCAGCAGGGACGCCGCGAGCAGCGCCGAGAGCAGAGCCCGATTCGCCTGGTTCATGGTCAACGCTTCTCCTGGCTGAGCTTCTTCAAGAACCGCCGGGCCCGCTCCCGCCGCAGGCCGCGCAGATGGTCCACGAACAACACGCCGTCCAGGTGATCCACCTCGTGGCAGATCGCCCGGGCGAGCATACCCTCGGCCTCGAGCTCGAGGGCGGTGCCTTCGAGGTCGAAGGCGGAGACGCGGATCTCGAGGGGCCGGCTCACCTTGGCGGTGAATTCGGGAATCGACAGGCAGCCTTCCTCGTCCACCTCCTCGCCCCGGGGCTCGCTCAGCCGCGGGTTCACCAGCACCAGCAGCTCGCCCGGCTCCTTGCCCACCGAGAGATCCACCACCGCCAGACGGAGGGAGACTCCCACCTGGGGAGCCGCGAGGCCGATGCCCGGGGCGGCGTACATGGTCTCCACCATGTTCTCGGCCAGGCGGGCGAGGTCTTGATCGAAGCTCGAGATCGGCTCGGCGCGCACGCGCAGCACCGGGTCCGGGTAGATGCGGATGGGCAGGATGGCCAAGCTCAGGCTCCGAGGTGACGCGCTACCACGGCCACCTCGCGGTCGAGGTGCTGCTCGCGCAGGGCCACCAGCAGGCCCCGAGGGTCCGGGTTGCCCTGCAGCGCCTGCTCGAGACCCTGGCGGTCGAGAGTGAGGAGATAGGCGCTCTCCGCCACCCGGTAGGTGGCCGGCCAGGGCTGGTGCTCGAGCAGAGCCCCTTCGCCGATCAAGTCTCCGGCCGAGAAGGTGCGCAGCACCGCCCAGCCGCCGTCCCCCTTGGGCAGCACGGCCTCCACCACGCCGCGGCCCACCAGGGCCATCTGGGCGAGGGTGCTGCCGGCCTGGGCGAGCACCGTACCGGGCTCCACTCGCACCGCCTTCATCACCGCGAACAGGCGCTTGAGCTGGTCCGTGCCCAGGCGGGCCACCAGCGAGGCGCCGGCGAGTTCGCGCCACAGCTGCTGGATCTCGAGCGCCGCGCTCTGGCGTTCGAGGTCGCCTCCGGCACCGGCCCTCAGCCCTTCCACCGCCGCCACCCGGCTGTGCTCCAGGCGCTTGGCGCGCTCGAGGGCTTCGATGCGCAGTTTCATAGTCTCGTCCATGGGGTTGACGCGCTGGGCTTTGGTGAGCAGGGCCAGGGCCTTGTCGTAGAAGCCGTCCTGCGAGTACTCGGTGGCCACCACCACGTACTCGTCCACGGCTTTTCCGGCTTGCTTGGAGGCGATGTAGACCTCGGCGAGCTTCAGGCGGGCATGGCGATCCCCGGGTGTGGCCTTGAGCTTCGCCTTGAGCTGGGCTTCGGCCTCGTCGTAGCGCTCGAGGATGATCAAGTCCTCGAGCGTGAGGCCGGCCGACTCCCGCTCGGGGGTGGAACCTCCAAACAGCTTCTTGAACACGGTGGCGCTCTCCGAGTAAGCAACCCCTGCAGAGTGAGGGGACGAGAGTGACCCTTCAAGAGGACAGGACAGGTGCAGCCTCCGGGCGAAGTATACCCAAGGCGGGGCTTCAGGCCGCCGCTCGCCGGCGCGGCGACCTTCGGCCTGCGCCTAGACGCTTGGTAAATCGCTGAAAATAAAGCGCTTTCTGGCGTCCATTCGTGGCTGGCCCCGATCTTGCTCAAGGGGCTTGGCGATCGTGGTTTCTCACGGAGGAACGCAATGATCAAGTCCATCTCGCTCAAGCTCTCGCTCGCCCTCGCGGCGGGCGCCCTCCTCTGGCCGGCCGTATCCGCTTTCGCTCGCCCGCTCTCCGGCCAGGGCTACGGTTATCTACTGGTGGCCGACGGCCGCGTGGAGCTCTCCGGCAGCTACTGCCCGGACCCCGAGGAAGTCGGAGCCAACCAGCCTCTCCTCACCGGTGACCATCTTGTGCTCGATCCGGCCAGCCGCGCCGAAGCCCAGCTTCCCGACGGCTCGCTGCTCGCCCTGGGCGGCGGCGCCGACCTCGAGCTCCTCCGCCTTGCCGGCTCTCCGGACCAGGACTTTCCAGACACCCGCCTCCGCCTTCGCTCGGGCGAGCTGCTGGTGCTCGTTCCGCAGGCTCTGGAGGAGGGCGAGGCCACTCGCATCGACCTGCCGAACGCTCGGCTCTACCTTGAAAACAAGGGCAGTTACTCGATCCGCGTCGCTGCCCGGGATTGGGCCGAAGTAGTGGTGCGCGAGGGCACGGCCACCCTCGAGACCGAGCGGGGAGCGCAGCGGCTGCGCGCGGACGAGCACGCCATCGTGGAGGGCGAGCGCTGGCCCCATCTGGCGGTGGAGAACGCCTCCGGCTACTCCCAGCTCGAGCGCTGGGCCGCCAACCTGAACAACGACTACGACTACGACGAGAACTACGGCCACGCCAGCCTGGAGAGCTACGGCAGCTGGGTGGAGGTGGGCCATCGCCGGGCCTGGAGGCCGCGGGTGGGCCCGAACTTCCGCCCCTACAGCGATGGCCACTGGTACTCGACGCCCGACGGCCTGGTGTGGGTGGCCAACGAGCCCTGGGGTTGGGTGCCCTACCACTACGGCAGCTGGGATTTCGTGACCGGCTACGGCTGGGTGTGGTACCCGGGGCACAGCTGGGCCCCGGCCTGGGTCACCTGGTACTGGACGCCGAGCTACGTGGGCTGGTGCCCCCAGGGCTACCTTGACCATTACCAGCGGGGCTGGGACGGCCGCTGGGCCGACGGTCGAGGCGGCGAGCACGGCAGCCGGTTCGCCGAGTGGACCTTCCTGCCCACCGAGCGGCTGCGCCATCGGGATCAGGCCCGCTACACCCGCTCGGCCCGGGAGGTGCTGGGAGAAGGCTCCGACGGCCGCCTGGAGGGTGGCGTGATCACCACCGACACCCGGGGCATCACGCCGCAGGTGCTCGAGAAGCCCACCGAGGTAGTGCGGGTGCTGGCCACCCGGCCGGAGCGCATCCGCCCCTCGCAGGACGAGACCGCTGCTCGCGAGCCGCGCCTCGAGCGCAAGCCGCAGCGGGTGGACGGGATGTTCAAAACGTGAAAGTAGTCACGCGGGCAGCCTCACGGACAACCCCATCCCGCCCGTAACGGAGGGACGCGGCCCTCCAAGGGCCACGCCGCCAATGTCCAGACGTGACAAAAGCCCACTGTCGGGGGGCAATCTCCGCTACTTTCACGGTGTTTTGAAGCACCAGCCCCTTGCGGGGTTGGCGTGGATTGTGGCGCCAGGGGTGGAGGCAGTCAAGCGGTGGCGAGGGATTCGCCTTGTGGCTCCACCGGCTTGACGGTGGAAGTCCACGCGCCCTTGCGCTCGCGCATGACGATGGATTGCTGCACTAGGCGCTCCACGGTGTTGAGGCGATCCACCACGCGGCGGATGGGCTGATTGCCCTCGGCATGCGCCGTGAATACCAGGCGCACGAGCTTGTCGGCCCACTTGGGCACGCGGCCGTGCTTTTCCCAACGGGCGACGGATTGCGCGTCTGCCCCGATCATTTTGCCCAGCGCGGCCTGCGACATGAGCAAACCCGATTGGCGGATAAAGCGCAGTTCGGCGCCGCTCAAGTGCGCCGGTTTTGCGGCCAGGGCGATGCAGATGGACCGCTCCAGGCCCTGCCCATCGGCAAAGGCCACGGCCTCGCCCATAGGGGTTTGCTTGACGGTGTAGCCGTTCACCAGCCACACATTGCGCAAACCGCCGAAGGTGTAGTGATACATGGTCAAGCCCCTATGGTCATGGTCGAGCGCGCGAGGGCGCCATAGGCGTTGGCTATACCGAGGGCTTGGAAGGCGTGCAAGTTAACATAATGGCGATTATGTTTCAATGTTAAGCGTGTTCTCTATAGAACTTGCCTATATGGGTTTTCTATCTACAATACAGACATGACACCTACTGACTTTCAATCAACTCTGCAAACTCTTGGCTGGCGTCAGACGGACTTTTGCCGAAAGGCGGGAGTTACGCAGCAAACCGCCTCACGTTGGGCCAACTGGTTGGGGACAGTGATCGCTATATGCGCCGCCAGAAGCACAACCCACAGGCCGTTCTGCGCACCATCGGCAGTCAGTTCGCCGAACGGAAAAGACTCAAAACTTGATTGGTTTCATTTAGGATCTGAGACATGTCATCCATTCACAGCAAAAACGATCTCAACGTGCGCTTCAGCCCCGACGGGCCGTTGCCGCGCGTGTGGCTGAACACTCCCGAACTCAAAGTCGTCCTCGTCGGCCTCGAGCCCGGCCAGACGGCCGGCCCACACGACGGACCACCGGCCATGT